>CAZIKE010000151.1:0-7908 GCA_964539775.1 uncultured Chitinophagales bacterium | reverse complement strand
CCCGTCGCGCCCGTGAAGGTGATTGGCACGGCACGCAACCAGCGAAGCCGAGGCTCGGCGGAGCCGGACGGCGAGACGGGAACCAAGGTCACGTTCATGCCCGACGGCGCCATCTTCAAGAACCGGACGTTTAAGTTTGACACACTTGCAGAACGGTTGCGCGAGCTGGCGTTTCTGAATCCCCAGGTCACACTGACGTTGAAGGACCTTCGGGCGAAGAGCGAACAGGAGGAGACATTCCACTTCGAGGGCGGTCTTGTGGAGTTCGTCAAATACACCGATGCCACCCGACCGTCGATCATGAAGAAAATCTTCTACTGTTCGGGCAAGGAGAAGGACGAGCACGGACGCTGGGTGGAGGTGGAAGCGGCGTTCCAGTACAACGAGCAGTACAGCGAGAACGTCTTCACCTACGTCAACAACATCAACACGCACGAAGGCGGTACGCACCTTGTCGGCTTCCGCACGGCACTCACGCGGCAGTTCAACACCTATGCGTACAAGAACAACATCTTGAAAGAGGGCGGCATCACACTCACGGGCGATGACTTCAAAGAGGGGTTCACCGGCGTGCTCAGCGTGAAGGTGCCGGAGCCGCAGTTCGAGGGACAGACAAAGACGAAGCTTGGCAACAGTGAAGTGAAGAGCATCGTGGAGAGCATCGTGGGTTCCGCGCTGCAGACGTGGCTCGAGGAAAATCCGGGCGACGCAAAGCGTATTCTCGAGAAGTCGTTGCAGGCGGCCGAGGCGCGCGAAGCAGCACGCAAGGCGCGCGACCTCACCCGACGCAAGAATGCACTCAGCGGGGGCGGCTTGCCCGGCAAACTCGCCGATTGCTCGATCACCGATCCTGAACATTGTGAGTTGTATTTGGTGGAGGGCGACTCTGCAGGAGGTAGCGCAAAGCAGGGACGCGACCGGCGCTTTCAGGCCATTCTGCCGCTGAAAGGAAAAATCCTCAACGTCGAGAAAGCGCGCCTGCACAAGATTCTGGAGAACGAAGAAATCCGCAACATCTTCACCGCCATCGGCACAGGGGTGGGCGATCAGTTCGATGTATCCAAACTCCGGTACGGCAAGATCATCATCATGTGCGACGCGGACGTGGATGGTTCACACATCCGGACACTGCTCCTGACGCTGCTCTTCCGCCACATGAAGCCGCTCATCGAGCTGGGACACATCTACATCGCACAGCCTCCGTTGTACAAGATCAAGAAAGGGAAGCAGGAGTTCTACGCGTACGACGATGAGGAGCGGGACGAGATTTTGAAGCGGCTTGCCACGAAGAAAAAAGACGGTACGGAGGAGGAGAAGACCGAAGGCGAGGAGATGATGGAAGAAGGGGCCGTCGTGACCCCGAGCGGCGCAATTGTCTCTCGCTTCAAAGGTCTCGGTGAAATGAATCCGGAACAGCTTTGGGCAACGACGATGAATCCGGAGACGCGCACCATCCTGCAGGTGACCATCGAGAATGCCGCCGACGCCGACCGGACGTTCTCGATGTTGATGGGCGACGAAGTCGAGCCGCGGCGCCAGTTTATCGAAAAGAATGCGAAGTATGTAAGGAATCTGGATGTGTAGAAGACCACGCGTCGGCAAGCGGAAAGCACAATCATCGTAATGAGACCGAACAGATAAGGCATACATGGCAACACTCAACGAAAAAATCATTCCCGTTGATATCGAAGATGAGATGAAGGGATCGTACATCGACTACTCGATGTCGGTCATAGTAGCGCGAGCGCTGCCCGACGTGCGCGACGGGTTGAAGCCGGTGCATCGTCGCGTGCTGTTCGGCATGCAGGAGTTGGGACTTGCGTCGAATCGTCCGTACAAGAAGTCGGCGCGTATCGTTGGCGAGGTGCTCGGCAAGTATCATCCGCACGGAGATGCGGCGGTGTACGATACGATGGTGCGTATGGCGCAGGATTTCTCGATGCGCTATCCGCTCGTGGATGGCCAAGGGAACTTCGGCTCCATCGATGGCGACTCGCCCGCCGCTATGCGGTATACCGAAGCGCGGCTTTCCCGTATCGCCGAGGAGATGCTGCGCGACCTGGACAAGAATACCGTTGACTTCACCCCCAACTTCGACGACACGCTCAAGGAACCCACCGTCCTGCCTGCTCTGGTGCCGAACCTGTTAGTCAACGGCACCAGCGGCATTGCTGTCGGAATGTCCACCAACATCCCACCGCACAACCTTAGCGAAGTGATTGATGCGTGCATCGCTTACATCAAGGATGAAAAGATCACCAGCGAAAAGCTGATGAAGTACATTAAGGCTCCCGACTTCCCCACGGGCGGCATCATTTACGGCTATGAAGGTGTGAGGGAAGCCTATCTCAACGGACGCGGAAGAATCATTCTGCGCGCCAAGGCCACGATCGAAACGGATAAGAAGGATCGGCAGAGCATCATCATCACCGAAATTCCCTACCAGGTGAACAAGCTCAGCCTTATCGAGCGCATCGCCGAGCTGGTGAACGAGAAGAAGATTGATGACATCGCCAACGTCAACGATGAGTCGGACCGCGACGGTTTCCGCATTGTGGTCTCGCTGAAGAAGGATGCGAACGCGCAGGTGGTGCTGAACAGTCTGTACAAGCACACACAGATGCAGACCACGTTCGGCGTCATCATGCTTGCGCTGGTGGACGGCAGGCCGCAAATCCTCACGCTCCGTGATCTGATCGAGAAGTTCATTCACCACCGCAACGACGTGGTGGTGCGCCGCGCAACGTATGAGCTGGAGGAAGCCGAAAAACGCGCGCACATTCTCGAAGGCTTCATCATTGCGCTCGACAATATTGATGCTGTCATCAAGCTTATCAAAGGGTCGAAGGACTACGACACCGCCAAGAGCGGCCTGATGAAGAAGTTCAAACTTTCCGAGATTCAGGCCAGGGCCATCCTCGACATGCGCCTGCAGCGGCTCACGGGTCTGGAACGCAAGAAGATCGAGGAAGAGTATCGTGAGACCATCAAGCTCATCGAGCAGCTGAAAGCCCTGCTGGCCAGCAAGAAACTCCAGATGCAGCTCATCGAGAAGGAGCTGCTCCAGATCAAGGAGAAGTACGGCGACGAGCGGCGTACCGAGATTGTGTACAAAGCGGAAGAGTTCCGCATCGAAGACATGATCGCCGAGGAGGAAGTGGTGATCACCATTTCTCACGGCGGCTACATCAAGCGAGCGCCGGTGAGCGGCTATCGCCGGCAATCGCGGGGAACACGCGGTGCGACGGGGGCCGCGACGCGTGAAGACGACTTCATCGAAGCAGTCTTCATTGCCTCCACGCATGAACACATCCTGCTCTTCACCGACCAGGGGCGTTGCTACTGGTTGAAAGTCCATGAGATTCCCGAAGGCGGACGGGCCACCCGCGGGAAGTCCATTGCTAACCTCATCTCGAAGGGACCGAACGAGACCATCGTTGCGTATGTGGCGGTCAAGAGTTTCGAGGAAAACCTCAATGTGTTGATGGTAACCGAGCAGGGCATCATCAAGAAGTCTGCACTCCATGACTTCAGCAATCCGCGCAAAACCGGCATCGGTGCGATCGGGCTGGACAAGCACGACCGTCTCATTGATGTTCATTTGACGGACGGGAAGAACGACATCGTCATCGGGACGGCGGAAGGGGTGGCCATTCGGTTCCATGAATCTGAAGTACGCGTGATGGGCAGAAGTGCCGGCGGCGTCCGTGCCATCAGGCTGGAGAAGGGGGATAAGGTGATCGGCGCGGTCGTGCTGCGGCGGACGGACACAACCATTCTCGTTGCTACCGAGAACGGTTTCGGTAAGCGCAGCGAAACGGGCGAGTACCGCGTGAGTCATCGCGGCGGCAAGGGCATCATCACGATGAGGACCAACGAAAAGACGGGACGCATGGTGGCGATCAAGGAGGTAGTGGATAGCGACGACGTTGTCGTCGTCACCGCCAACGGCATCATTCTCCGGCAGCACGCCTCAGACATCCGCGTGGCGGGGCGCAACACGCAGGGCGTCCGCCTCATCAAACTCGGCGAGGGGGACAAAGTCTCCGACGTTGCAGCAGTTCCTTCCGAAGAGGAAGCACCGACGAATGGCAACGGAGCGTCGCCAAAGCCTCCCGGGGGCAAAGAAGAAGAGAAGGCGGACGACAGCCAGCAATCGCTCTTCGATGAAGACGAAGACGAAAAAAAAAGTTTGAAGGCAACGAAAGGCAACAAGGGTGACGCGGAGAAGGCGAAAGGGAACAGTGAAAGGGCAACAGGAGCAATGGCAAGCGGGCGAGCGGGTGAAACAGTGAAGGGGAAAGGCAAAGCAGCCGAAGCAAAGAAGGGCGCGCCGAAACTTGCTCCGATGAAAGAAGAGAAGAAACCCTCACCGAAGAGAGCGCTCAAGAAGGGAAAGAAAAAGGCCGCGGTGAAGAAGCCGAGCAGACTAGCGGCAACATCGAGGGAGGGAAAGAAGAAGGCAGGGAAGAGGAAGTAGCGATGCGAACAGTATGCGCAGCGAAGAGTATTGAGGCATCGCTCTGCCCCTTAATCTATTCTGTCGCTGATCTTTCCCTCGCCGCGCTGTCCTATGCCGCAGGATGGGAAATCTCCCACAATACCGCGCCGGGGCTGCGCGAGGCATTCATGCAGTGGTACTGCGCACGCACCAAGCCCGTAACTTCCTCCAAACCAACGTAGAGAAAGCGATGCGAACCATAAACACACTTCTGCTGATCTCTGTATGTGTTCTTCCGTTACACGCCCAAACCATCCACTCCCCCAACAACAAGCTCTCGCTGGCGTTCGCTCTCTCGCGAGCAGGCGAGCCGACCTACCGACTGGACTTTGGAACGAAACCCGTTGTGCTTCCGAGCCGACTCGGCCTTGTGCTGAAAGAGGATTCATCGTTCGTGAAAGGATTTGTTGTCGCGAAGGCTGAGTCGTCTCTCGTCGATGAAACGTGGGAGCCGGTGTGGGGTGAGGTAAAAAGAATTCGGAACAACTACCGCGAGTTGAAGCTTACCCTGCAGCAGCCTTCGGTGAACAACCGCACGCTGGTGATTGTCTTCCGTTTGTTCGACGAAGGTCTCGGCTTCCGCTACGAGTTCCCCCAGCAGGATCATCTCAACCACTTCATCGTGACGGACGAGAGAACGGAATTTCACCTCACAGGCGACCACAACGCATTCTGGATGCCCGGCGACTTCGACACGAACGAATATACCTACAACGAAACGCCGCTCAGCAAGGTCGACGCAGAGATCGGTAGGCGGGTTGGCGAAATCTTCACACGCTCGGTGATCAGCACCAACTATGTGCAGACGCCGGTGTTGATGAAAACCGCAGACAAGCTCTACATCGTCATCTTCGAGGCGGCACTCGTCAACTATCCTGCTATGTGCTTGCGGATTGATCCCGCGACGTCGGGCGGTTTCGTTCTCACCTCCGCGATCGCTCCCGATCCTGTGGGCAACAAGGCCTATCTGCAGACGCCGTGCACAACACCGTGGCGCACCGTCATGGTGAGCGATCGCGCTGCGGAGATTCTCACCTCCAGGATGATTCTCAACCTGAACGAACCGTGCACACTCACGGACGTCAGCTGGATCAGGCCGATGAAGTACATCGGCATCTGGTGGGAGCTGCACGTCGGCAAGTCTTCGTGGAACTACGCCGATGTGGGCAACGTGCATCTGGACAACACCGACTGGCGGACGCTCCAGCCGAACGGCCGCCATGGCGCAACAACGGAACGCACGAAGTACTACATTGACTTTGCCGCGAAACATGGGTTCGACGCGGTGCTCGTCGAAGGCTGGAATATCGGCTGGGAAGATTGGTTCGGGAAGTGGAAGGAGGAGGTATTCGACTTCGTGACGCCGTATCCGGACTTTGACGTTGCACAATTGCAGAAGTACGCAGAGGAAAAAGGCGTCAAGCTTATCATGCATCACGAGACGTCTGCCTCAGTCACGAACTACGAGCGACGGATGGACGAGGCGTTCCGGTTCATGAAGCAGCATGGCTACGACGCCGTGAAGACGGGCTACGTCGGTAAGATCATTCCGCGCGGCGAGTATCACGACGGTCAGTGGATGACGAACCACTATGTTCGAGTTGTGGAAAAGGCGGCGAAGTACAAGATCATGGTGAATGCACACGAGCCTGTTCGCCCCACAGGCCTGCACAGAACCTGGCCCAACTGGCTGGCGTGTGAAGCGGCGCGCGGTAATGAGTTCAACGCGTGGAGCGGCGGTAACCCGCCCGCGCACGAGACAATCCTGCCCTTCACCCGTCTGCTCGGCGGGCCGATGGACTATACGCCGGGCATCTTCGAGGTCAAGATGAGCTACTACGATCCGAAGCGCAAGGAGCAGGTTCACACAACGCTTGCCAAGCAGCTCGCCCTCTACGTCACGCTGTACAGTCCCTTGCAAATGGCGGCTGACCTGCCCGAGAACTACGAGCGCCGACTCGACGCGTTCCAGTTCATCAAGGATGTTCCGGTCGACTGGGATGATACGAGAGTGCTCGAAGCAGAACCCGGCGACTATATCACCATGGTGCGCAAAGCAAAAGGGAAAGATGAATGGTACCTCGGTGCTATCACCGACGAGAATGGCCGCACGGCGACGGCCCCGCTGCGATTCCTGGAGGCCAATCGCCCGTACGTTGCGACCATCTATGCCGACGCCCCCGATGCCCATTGGGAGAACAATCCGATGGCGTACGAGATTGGTAGCTCCATCGTGAATAGCAAGACGGTGTTGCACCTGAGACTTGCACCCGGCGGCGGCGCAGCGGTGAGCATCAAACCTGCACGCGAGCATGAGGTGAAGACCATAAGACCGTATAAATGATCCCAGTGCGATGGCAAAGGCAGTTCCGCCGCGACGGATACTGTTTATCACGGAAGGCGGACTTGGCGATCAGGTAGCGCTAAGCCCGGCACTCCGCGCCGTCAAGGAATCGTTCCCCGGCTGCTTCGTTGCAGTGTTCGCGACATACCGCCAGCCCACGGACATCACGAAGCACGATCCCTTCAGCAATCTTTTCGCCAGCCAAGCGGAACGCAACAATTCTGTGTTCACGACAAATCCCAACGTGGACGATCTGTACGTCCTCAATCGTTACGCGTTCAAGGCATTGTCTGTTGTTGCACGTGCGAAGGCCGAATGGTCTGTTGTACAGTTCCTGCGTGCCAAGAGGTTCGATACAGTCATCTCGACATTCCCCCACAAGGACAGGTTCATTCTGTGGGCACTTGCGTCGGGGGCAGCGCATCGTGTCGGTGCAAGGAACCAAGGACTGCACCGACTTCTTACGCACGCGCCAGACATTGAGAAGACGAAGGGCGGCGTCATCCAATACTATTGCGATCTGGTTCGCGTGCTGGGCGCGACGGTCCGTTCGATGAGAACGGAGTATGCTGTGCCCGAAGCTTCGCGTCGTTGGGCGGATGCGCAGCTCCGCACAATCGGCGTGGAGGCGGCGGATGCGTTTGTTGCAGTCCATCCCGGGGCGAGCGGTCTGTATAAGGCGTGGCCGCCCGAGCGGTACGCCGCGCTCATTGAGCACATTCAACAACGGTGGAACATGCGCGTCGTGATGCTGAAGGGTGAAATGGATGGGACGATCGTGGCGGCAATCCAGGAACGGTTGGGTTCACGTCTGGATGAAATAGACTGCAGCGGTTCGGTCGGCAATCTGGCCGCCGTGTTGAAGCGGAGTGCGCTGTGCATCTCCAACGATTCGGGTCCGCGTCACCTTGCGGTCGCCGTCGGCACGCGATCGCTTGCGTTCTTCCGTCGCCATCACGATCGTGAGTGGGATGTGTACGACGACGTTGCCGGCTGTGCAACGCTGAAGAGCGCAGAGCCGTGTCCCGCATGTCCTCCAGAGAAATGTTTCGACCGAATTCCG
>CAZIKE010000150.1:0-8200 GCA_964539775.1 uncultured Chitinophagales bacterium | reverse complement strand
GCAAATCTCCGCGGCACTGAGCAAGAACGATCTTGACCGGGCGCTCGATGCATTTGAAACAGTAGGGAAGAAGATGGGGGTTATTTGACTGTGATAGGTTCATGGCGTACATTATGCCAGCATTTGGCCGCACATGTCGGTTCCTCTGTCGGGCTGCCGGTGGGCGGAGGCGGAGTCAATCAAAGAGGAGTCACACATCGTAGGGAGCTATGAAACAACTGAATGAATCGTCGGTGTTCGATGCGTTGCGCATGGTGAAAGACCCCGACCTCCATCGCGACATCGTTTCGCTCAACTTTATCAAGGACGTGAAGATCAGCGGGAACGACGTGTCGCTCAAGATCGAGCTGACGACACCTGCGTGTCCCGTGCGCGATGAGCTGAAGGCGCAAGCGGAGCGTGCAATCAGAAGCTCCATCGAAGGAGTCGGTGCTGTCACCATCGAAATGACCTCGAACGTGATGCGGCATGAGAACAGGCAGAAAGAGGCCATCCTGCCCGGCGTGCGCAACACGATTGCCGTTGCCTCCGGCAAAGGCGGCGTTGGGAAATCCACAGTGGCAGTGAATCTTGCGGTTGCGTTAGCCAAGGATGGCGCGCGGGTCGGTCTTGTAGATGCGGACGTATACGGTCCAAGCATTCCGCTGATGATGGGAGTGAAGGGACGGCCGCAGGTGAAAGGGCAGCGCCTTCAGCCGATGGAGAACTACGGCGTGAAGGTGATGTCCATTGGCTTTCTGGTCGATCCGATGCAGGCAGTCATCTGGCGCGGACCGATGGCAAGCGGCGCGGTGAAGCAATTCATGTCCGATGTGGATTGGGGCGAGCTGGATTATCTTGTCTTCGATCTCCCCCCCGGCACCGGCGACATCCAGCTCACGCTCGTGCAGACGATTCCGCTGACCGGAGCGGTGATTGTCACGACGCCGCAGGACATTTCGCTTGCCGACGCGCGCAAAGGGTTCGTGATGTTCCAGAAGGTGAACGTTCCGGTCTTCGGCATCATCGAGAACATGAGCTACTACGTCTGCTCGCATTGCGGCCAGCGCGAAAACATCTTCGACAACGGAGGCGGTCGCCGCGCGGCGCAGGAGTTGAACGTCCCCTTCCTTGGAGAAATCCCGATCTACACCTCCATTCGCATCGCAGGCGATACGGGTGTGCCGGTGGTGATGGATGAACGCTATAAAGCTCAAGGCGACATCATCCAGCAGATCGCGCGCAACCTTGCAGCACAGATCAGCATCCGCAATGCGCAGCAGCCTGCGGCGCCCACCGTGGAGATACAGTTGATGCAGTAGGGTATCTTGAAGCTCAGTCGAAAACCGCCATCACTCGAAAAAGGGAAAAGAATGAACCGCAGATTCACGCCTGTGCGCCGCAGTGCGCTACGGAGGCAGACAGGGATTCCCTCAGGTTTTTTCTCATCTGTGAAATCTGTGGTTTACGACCGAGCCTCCAGGGGATTAGTGGATGATGGGATCAATGAAATGATGGATTGATGTGATGGAGATTGCCGAACGTATCGAGCAAGCCCTAGAAACCTGTCGCCCGTACCTTCGCATTGATGGCGGCGACGTGAAGTTCCTCCGCTTCAAGCCCGAAACCGGCGTGGTTGAGCTGAAGTGGGAGGGGACGTGCAAAATCTGCCCCATCTCCGTCCTCACGCTCCGTGCGGGTGTTGAGCGTGCGGTGATGAAAGCTGTGCCGGAAGTGAAGCGGGTGGAGGCAGCGGCGGGGTAATCGGCCCGGATGTCACGTTGCTGTTTCTTCCGTTTCTTGCTGTTTTCTCCGGTTCATCCACTAAAAATCCTTCACCTCCCATAACCTTCCATCGCGAATCTCCAGCACTCTCGCGTTCACTTTCTTCACCAACTCATGATTATGCGTCGCCATGATGACGGCGGTGCCGCGTGTGTTGATGGTTTTGAGAAGCTGAATGATGTCCCACGACGTTGCGGGATCGAGGTTGCCGGTAGGCTCATCGGCGAGGAGGAAGAGGGGGTTGTTGACCAGTGCACGGGCGATAACGACGCGTTGCTGTTCGCCGCCGGAAAGCTCGTGCGCCATTTTGTTGCGCTGATGACTCAGGCCAACATCGGCCAGCGCTCGCAGCACACTCTTCTTAATATCCTTGCCCGGCGTGCCCGTCACGTGGAGCGTGAATGCGACATTATCGAACACCGTCCGGTCTTCCAACAGCCGAAAGTCCTGAAACACAATGCCGAGCGTTCTGCGAAGGTGCGGTTTCTCCCGCTGCGTGATGGTTTGGGAGTTGAACTTCCCGACGATCACGCTGCCCTTCGTCGGCATGACGTCCATGTAAATGAGCCGCAGGAACGTACTCTTACCGCTGCCCGTTGCACCAACGACGAACACGAACTCTGCCGGATTGATGAGCACCGACACGTCTTCGAGCACGTTGTGGCCGTTGAAAGCTGCGGTCACGTTGGAGAACTGAATCATTGTTTCTTCCTTGTACGAAACACTCCCCTGTTCATAGCGATCTGTGCGGCAAGTTTGATTGCTTCGATCATGCTTCCGGGATCGGCAATGCCCTTCCCCGCAATGTCGAACGCCGTGCCGTGGTCGGGTGACGTCCGCACGATGTTCAGCCCGACCGAAACGTTTACCGCCTTACCGAATGCCGCCATCTTGAGTGGAATCAGGCCTTGATCGTGGTACATTGCCACGATGGCATCGTACATGTTTGCCCGGTATCTTCCGAAGAAGGCATCTGCAGGAAAAGGTCCTTCCACCCGGATGCGTTCTTTGCGTAACTCCTGCACGACGGGGCCTACGACGTCAAGGTCTTCGGTCCCAATAGCGCCGCCTTCGCTCGCGTGCGGGTTGAGAGCAAGCACGGCGAGCCGCGGCGAACGGATCCGCCAGTCCGTGCGCAGCGCGTTGACGATGGTGGTGATTCGCTCGCGCAAGAAAGGGCGCGAGAGCATTTCAGAGACTTTGCGAATGGGAACGTGGATCGTGGCAAGTCCTACCCGTAGAGAATCAGAGATCAGCATCATGGCCACCGTGGGCGAGTTGGATAGCCGCTGCAGCATCTCCGTCTGGCCGGGAAACTCCACGCGCGCCAGGTGCAGTGCTTGTTTGGATACCGGAGCGGTGACCAGAGCGTGTGCCGTTCCGGCCTTCACGACCTCTACCGCCTTGACGATGGCCTCTGCCGCGACCTGTCCTGCCTCCGGGGAAAGCGTGCCGGGGTCGATATCGAAACGCGACACGTCGATGGCGGGTGCAATCAGGGAAAGCACAGAGGGTTTTGCGGGGAATGTACCGTCGAACGTCGTCAACCGCAGAGGCAATCGCAATCGTCGTGCATAATAGGTAAACACATCCATCGGCCCGACCAACAGTGGGGTGCACACCGCGCGGACAGAAGGATGACGAACGCTCTTCAGAGTCACTTCCGGTCCGATGCCGTTGAAATCACCAACGGTAATGGCAATAATCGGCTTGTTTGGTTGCGCTCGCATCAAATGTTTTGCGTTGCTACGAGAATGTAGTTGCCGGTCTTTGACTGATCAACGAACACGAACTTCTTTCCCTGTTTGTCGTACGTCCAGATTTCCTGATATCCCGTCTGGGGGTCGAGCATGCGCTCGGTTTTCGTCGGCGGGCCATACAGAATGTAAATGCGGCCGCGGTCAGTCTTGTATCCATCGTTGCCGCGTATCGAACTGAACTCCCGCATCGCATAGTCCACCCGACGGTAGTACTCGACCATGACTTCGTTGTACTCGGTGTCCGGCGTGCGGTCCTTGGCTTTCCAGAACTCCTCCAGATGGGTCAACCGCGTGTTCTGCGATCCTGCCTTGAGCGAATCGAGTTCTTCCGGACGCGTAATGTGCCGCAGCGCTTCAAGGGCGAAATCAATGTCGCGCAGCGATTGCGGCATGTCGGGCCACACCATCTTGAATTGCCGCCTGAACGAGAACGCGACCTTCCCTTGGGTGATCGTCATTTCCAGGGTGAAGGGTCTGAGCGGAAGCTTTTCGGCCTTCACCGGAATGATGACAGCGCGGAGGGACGGTGTGGAGGTGGGCACCGCGAGCGAGTAGGATGTCGGCGTATTCGTCAGTCGAGCGGGAGAAGACGCCGGCAAAACCTGGAACGCGGGGAGGGTGTCGGCCACAATCGTTTTTGGCTCTTGCAAGAAAAAACGCTGCGTCGCGATGGAGTATTCCACGCGGAGCGGTTCCGACGTCAGCTCGGGCGACTGCAGTTGCACAAAGAGCGCAGCGCCCGCGCCGAACAGCATGTCTCCTCCGAAATTGATCGGCGTAACCACATCAGGACGCGAAGAGTCGGGGGGGAAGATGAACATGAGCGAAGAGGTCTCCGTGGTGTTGCCGTCGAACGCTTTCGCTTCGATCCTCCGTTTGTTATCAAGATACTTGCGACTGGATTCGAGATCGTCCACCTCGAGCACAACCCGATAGTCTCCGGGATCAACGGTGAATGAGGCAACGCCTTCCTGCCATGTGATCTGGGCCGGCAAGCTCTCGGGATATGTCTCGCCGATCTCAAACCGTCGGATGTCGCGTGCCTTGGAGACGTCGTTGCGATCAAACAATTCGATTAACACTTCGCCGCGCCGCACGAACGGAGAGGGGAGATCGGGGTTTGTGTTACGCACGGCAACGAAGAACTGCGTATCGACGCGATAGAGAATGTCGACGCGGGATTTGCCCGGGACATCGGCGGCGAGGTTGACGGCTTCAAGAAAATACGACGGCTGGTCATTGACCTGCGTCTCCATCTGCTGCGGTGGGTGGGCCGAGTGCTGGGCCTGCATCGCCATCAGCGCAAGCAACTGTGCTGCCAGCACCATAAGGCGTTTCATCACTTTTCTCCTTTCCGTTCCGTTCGTTCCGATGCCCAGGCTCGCAGGAACTCGGACAACAGTCGTACGCCCACGCCCGACGCCCCTTTGGGGATGTAGTCGAGCGCCTCGTTCAGCGTTGCGGTGCCGGCAATATCGAGATGCACCCATTTGTAGTCGCCAATAAAGTGCTTCAGGAACAGCGCCGCAGTGATGGCTCCTGCGGGTCTGCCGCCCGAGTTCTTGACGTCGGCAATATCACTCTTGATTTGTTTTTCGTACTCCTCGTACAGCGGCAGTTGCCACACGCGTTCGTACGTTCGTTCGCCTGCCTCGCGCAGCGCGTCCATCACATCCTGGGCATTCCCCATCATACCGGTGACGTGATGGCCAAGCCCGACAACGACATGCCCGGTGAGAGTGGCAAGATCAAGAACCACATCAGGCTTGAAGCGCGACGCGTAGGATAGCGCATCGGCAAGGATCAACCGTCCTTCGGCGTCTGTGTTGTCCACTTCCGACGTTTTGTTGTTGAGATGAACAATCACATCGCCGGGTTTCATGGCGGCGCCCCCAAGCAGGTTTTCAACGGCAGGCACCAGGCCGATCACGCGGAGCGGGAGCTTGAGTCGCGCAGCCACTCCAAGGGTGGCAATGACTGCGGCTCCGCCGGCCATGTCCATCTTCATCTCGCTCATGCCTGCCGCGGGCTTGATGGAGATGCCGCCCGCGTCGAACGTCACGCCTTTACCCACCAGCACGATGGTGGAGGCGGGACGTCGCTTCGGCTTGTACTCCATGACGATGAACCGCGGCGGCCGCTCGCTCCCCTGTGCAACGGCAAGCACGCCACCCATCTTGAGGCGCTTGATCTGCTTCTCGTCCAACACCGATACCCGGAAACCGTATTGGCGTCCTGCGCGCCGCGCGTGGTGTGCCAGCGATTCCGGGTAGATGGCGTTGGCCGGTTCGTTCGCAAGATCACGGGCAAGCCATGTCGCTTCTGTGGTAAGCCGCGCGAACGCTACCCCCTTGCGCATTGCTCTCAACCGTGAAGCGTCGTCACACAGGATGTGCGCCTGTCGAACTGTTGGTTCCTTTTTGTCTTTGCCGGTGAAGTATTTTGGGAATGTATAGAGCGTGAGTCTCACGCCCTCTGCAAGAGCCTGGCCGATCATCTCCCAGTCCTTCCCCCAGTCGAGGGAAGCGAGCACATGCACATCCGGCTCAACGATCGCAAGCAGCTGCGCTTTCAGGGTGTTGGCCGTCTTCGCCGCGGTTGCAGCCGCACGGCGGAGCCGCTCTGGGGTGAGTTTCTCCGGCGTTCCCAATCCCACCAACACCAATCTCGTCCGCAGTTCAGAAGGGAAGAGTGAAAGAGTCTCCTGAAACTTGCCCGCGAACGCTCCGGCTTGCAGCCCCGGCGTAATGCTCTTGAAGTTGTTCTTGAGAAAAGCGACTTGCTCCCTGAAGATATCGGTGCCGGAATCCTTGTTCTCAAAAATGAAGAATGCAATTGCGTCGGCATCCGTTTTCTTGACGGGCGTGCGTTTGACGTGAACTGATACCATAACTCATTCCTGAACGCGCTACTGAACATACTTGCCTGCTGCCTGCACGACCTGTTGACGTATGTCGTCGAGTGTGCAGTGGTACAGTCGTGCACCGGCGGCGTTCTTGTGTCCGTTACCGCCGAACTCTTTCGCAAGTTCGTTGATGGGAATGTCGCCCTTGGAACGAAAACTGATCTTCACGCCATCCTTCAGTTCCAAAAACAGAATCCCCACCACGACTCCTGCCACATTCATGGGATACACGGTGAAGTTGTCGGTGTCCATCTCGGTGGTGTTGGTCTGCCTCAAGTTCTGTTGTGTGATAGTGATGTAGGCGACTTTGCCGTTGTATGCCGTTTGCAGACTGGCGAGTGCGTCACCCAGCAACTGTACTCTCCCCGCCGACCACTGCTCGTACACGTTGTGGTAGATCGCGACAGGGTCGGCGCCGCAGGTTATCAACTCGGCAACCATCTGATGGGTCTCGGCGTCCACGCGCGGGTAGCGGAACGATCCGGTGTCCGTCATAATTGCACAATAGAGTGCTTGTGCGATGAGGGGAGGAAACGGCCTGGGGTCGAGCTTCTTCAGCACGTGATACACGATCTCTCCGGTTGAGGTTGCATCGTCGTCCAAGACGTAGTACTGTGCAAACTCGTTGGGATCGAGATGATGATCGATGCACACCTTGAGTGCAGGACTGGACAAGACATGCCGCTCCATCGAGCGCAATCTGTTAGTGTGGTTCGTATCCATCACGACGATCACCTCGGCTTGGGCAATCGTCGCCGCATCATGTGCTTCATCGAACTGCTTGATGCGCTTGTTCGGATCGAGGAAGAGATAGAAGTCCGGCGTTGCACTGTGGTTGAGGATGGTGGCCTGCTTCCCGTTGGCGATGAGCCATTCTGCCAGTGCGACTTCGGAGCCAAGCCCGTCACCGTCGGGATTGACGTGGGTGGTGAGAACAAACCGGGTATGGTGCTTGAGTACCTGGGCGACTGCTTCGATTGCCTGCTGCATCCACGAGTTCAAAGAATTGGACATCGAACGTGTCCAATATAGTCAATCCCCGAACAAGTCAAAAGATAACCCTGGAGATGAGGAAGGGTGAAATCTGCTTACGGCGCGCCACTGCCCTTGACACTCAGGCTGCGTTTTGGTAGACTGCTTACGGATCCTGCCGAAAGGCAAACAAGAAGGGAGGTTGTGTTATGTGGAGGCAAATCGGTTGTGTGCTTGTGGCCCTGGCGGCCATTGCCTGTACCGACGAGATGCTGCCGTCGGCACAGCAGCCCGGAATCCGGAAAACGGTGATAGCGAAGGACCATCTTCCGCTGCGGTTCGACGAAGGGTGGCTGTTCGAGTACAAGTATGCTGAGGCAAAACCCGAATCTCTGCTGCTGGAAGTGCACAAGGCGGGCATTAGCGTTGTGCAGGCATGGCTTCCGTTGGACAACTTGTGCATGGACATCCGAGGTCCGCGTTTCACCGTCGAGCTCGCACGCGACGATCGCCGCATTGAGGCCTTCGGCTTCATCAGGGGTTCCGGCCGCTTGCGCTGCGCGACCAAATTAGTGTGGTTCACGATTTCAGGATGATCATGCAGGTCGGCCCTCACAGTGTGAAGCCCCAACGACAGAAGTTGGGGCTTCAGCATTGAATGCGGCATCCATCGGTCACTTCAGCACTATCAACTTGCGGGTCTGCGAGAAGGTGTCTCCGTTCTCCGCAACGGCATTCATGCGGTAGAAGTAGGTGCCACTGGGAAGATGCTCGGCGTTGAACGCTACATGGTGATAAC
>CAZIKE010000149.1:0-8206 GCA_964539775.1 uncultured Chitinophagales bacterium | reverse complement strand
TCTTCGTCTCGGAGAACTTTCCAGCTTCGAGGCGATAGAAGTACACGCCGGAGGCAAGCGTGTTGGCTTCGAACAGCGCAACATAGTTGCCGCGGGTCTGCTCCTGATGCACCAACTCAGCAACTTCCTGACCGAGAAGGTTGAACACCTTCAACGTCACCTTCGCATCCTCGGGGATCGAATAACTGATGCGTGTCGAGGGATTGAAGGGGTTCGGGTAGTTCTGACGGAGGACATACGCCGTGGGGATGCCGCGCACGCCAACATCTTCTCTCACGTCGGTAATGCCGTACGGCGGAGCCTCAGCGGGCATGGGCACGGTCTTCTGCCAGATGTCAATCGGCGCCACATAGGTGGCAGGCCATGTGTTCGGTGCAGTCGGCTGGATGTAACGGCTGCGATACGGATTCTGCACGCCGAGTCCTCCGCCTTCAGCAACGGCGCCGCCTCCCTGATGGCGGTACTCGTAGTTGTACATCAAGCCGTAGTGCGTCCGCCCTTTGACTCGGAAGGTCACCGTCCAGATGCTGTCGGTCGGGCCTTGTCGTGTCATGCGTTGGGCAGTGGCGAAGCTTCCTTGATTTGCCCGCTGGTTGAACGCCCACGCATAATCTTGGAAGAGCACATAGAGCGTGTCGCTGTTGGGCAGGAACGGATCCACGTAGCGTGTTGCCGGACCCATGTTCACGCGCAGCGTTACACGGCAGGTATCGGCTGTGTTCAGGAACAGACCGAAGCGGTGGATGTTGCTGAAGTAGTTCGGGTCGGCTGAGACGTTGCCACCCGATACCGGCACAACGTATTTCCGGTTGCCGTCGCCACGTGTGTACGGATGGTCGTACTGCACACCGTCTTTGTTCGTGCCGAAGCCAGGGAACCGCGTCTCAGCCGCAGCCGAGTCTAACTTCATAAAGTACTTGTAATCAATCTCGTCGAACGACAGCCAGTTATACGGCATGGTCACCTGATACAGGCCGGTCAACGGCGAGAGCGTCATTGCAGTCCCGCCCCAGTTGTTGAAGCCGCCCCGCACCTGCACGGAGTCCGTTGCCGGCACGAACCAGCCAATCTGCGTGAGCGCACGCATATCCACACGCCAGGTGATGTTGCCGCTCACCGGCACGCTGCAAAGGCTATCGTAATTGAACCACGCCACCGGCAGCGTCTGGGTTCCCGCCTGGATGGTGTAGGTGCGGTTGGTTCCGCCTTCCCAATCGAGGCCGCCGCGGTTCGGTGTCTTGAGGAACTTGTACTCAATCTGGCGACTCACCATCGTATCGCCAAAGACGATTTGCTTCTCAAAGATGCTGTCTACGGGTGCAAGATCGCGAAGCGTATCGCGCGAGTTGCCCCAGTCGTTGAAACTGCCTGCCACGCGAACAATGTCGCCGCTGTCCGGCAGGAAGATCCGCTCGCACATCTTGACCTTCATATTGACGCGGAAGGTGACCCTGGTGTTTTGCGCCATCGTGATGCCCGTGAGCATCAGCAGAAGCGTCACCAGAACGGAGCTTTTCAGCCACGTTGGTTTCATGCTAACCTCCTTTGTGTTTGTGAATGGTAACTGTGGGTGAATTGGTACCATAAACGAGTACGGGGTGTTCCGAAATTTCTCTGCCCTCCTTTCTTCTTGCTTGTTGTGAGTTGATAGAGATTCAAAACAGCATGCCTACGGCAAACTTGTGAACGTTGTTCAGTCGCCCGAACTTTTCATAGGCATAATCGAAGCGGACTGTCAGACCGGCCGTGATCGCATAGTTCACTCCCGCCCCGAAGGTAAACTGCTCCTCGGAGTCCCTCACCCCAATTCCCTTGTACCCGGCGCGCAGAGCAAGAATCCTCTCGATCGTGAGATACTCGGCACCGATATTGATGCTTTCGGTATTGTCGTTGGGATGATAGGCATCGAGGGCGAATGTCAACATCTGGTTCTCATCATTCAGCGGCTGGTACGCGAAGCCGATGCGCAGTGTTAACGGCAGATCGAAGTAATCGGTCGCCAGACGCGCATTGATGTTCTGGTTCGAGCCGGCATTGGGCGAGACGCCGACCGGAATCAGCAGATCGTCGCCGGTCATGTTCATCTTCGTCCCGAAGTTGGAGATGCCTGCGCCGAAGGTAAGCCCCTTGAACGGCGTGGTGAAGAGCGTCCCGACATCCACCGCAAGACCGACAGCGCTGGAATTCCAGATATATTCGTTGATGTACTTGACATTGCCGCCAATGGAAAACCACTCGGTGAGATTCTTCGCATACGAAAGTCCCACGGCAAAGCTCCCTGCACTGAAGAACTGATTCGTGCCTTCGGGTTGAAGTTCGGTCGTCCGCTCCATCTCATCCATCGTCAGCGAGGTGAAGTTCACACCGAACGTTCCGAGATCGCCGACGGGAACGATCACCCCCCCGTAATTGAAGTTGATATCTGCAATCCAGTCGGCGTGCGCAAAGACGGCTTCGGTGCGATAGAGCCGGGCAATACCGGCCGGATTCCAGTACATGGCCGATGCATCGCTGGCAATGGCCGCGAACGCGCCGCCCATACCGAGAGCACGGGCACCCACGGGGATGCTCAAGAATTTGCCTGCCGTCGTGCCCACTTTGCTCACGGGCTGAGCGTGCACGTCGTCAAACAGATGACTGCCGAGCAGGATGATGACTGGGAGAACACGTGCGAGCGTCGTCATGAGTTCATGCTCCTCACTTGATGATAGCAAACTTGCCGACTTTTTCGCCGATGCCCGGCGCATCCACATGGTAGATGTAGATGCCGTAGGCAACCTGAAGCTGATCGCGTGTCAGCACGTTCCACTCGGCCGTCCCGTCTAACAGCTCGCTCTCGTGGTCAATGCGTGCGACCAACTCGCCGCTGATCGTGTAGATGCGGATCGTACATCGTTGCGGCAGATGCGTGAAGTGAATCGAACGCTGTCCGCGCCCAGTCGGGAACGGGTTGCGTTCCTCCCAGGTGGCTGCGGCAACGTACGGGTTGGGCACGACTTTGATTTTGTCGAGTTCGGATTTGGCTTTCTGCCGATCAACGCGTTGTGCTGTTGTGGTGAACTCGTACACATCATTCCGGCTGAATGCCTTGTGGGTAGTGATGGTAACGGTGTCGCCGGCCTGGTAGGGACTTCGCGCCGAGTCGAACTGTGCGCGGAACGCCCAGCCGAGCCGCAAGGTATCGTTCTGGCGATCGAGCAAGAAAATGTAATCGCTGATGCCGCCGGGGAAGTTGGGATCGTACACCGCGCTGAAAATCCCGGGGCCGACGGTCGGTTCGAGTTCCAGAAATGCAAAGGGGACTCGCGTGTTGGTGGCAGGATCAACGACCGTAAAGTTAACCGGAATAGCCGGAACCACAATCGCGTTGATGTCGTCGATGGTAAACTCCTTTGATGTGTCTACTCCGGCACTTCCGGAGAAAATGATCTTGTAGTCCTTCGGCGGCTTTCGGTCGGTCACGTTTCCTTCACGCCAGGGCGGAAGCGTGAACTTCCATGCATTCGGCCGACTGACGCGAGAGCGTGCTGTGTCCACCCCAAAGCGCGTATCATTCTGCAGGATGATTTGGAGGCCCTGCACCACCGGATGATCCAGCGCGGCCGGGTTGCGTCGTTGGCCGATCAGCGTGTCAGGGTTGGTTGCCGAGTTGGTGATATCGGCAAGCGTAAAGGTCTTGGTGCGAACGGTGTCGGGGTCAGCCGAGCGTCCGCGATAGGTTGTATCCTCGAAGGTCACCCGGTAGCGATGATTGTCCAGAATCCTGCTGGGGTCAACGATGCGGAAGCCTACTTTCCCCGTTGCGCTGCCGGCAACCAACGCCACTTCGCTCACCGATGGCGGCAGATAGCCAGCCACCGGCGCTTCAGGAACGATGACGGCGATCGAGCGGCCATGTTCCTTCACCTTTCCGCTGATCGGGTCAATGCTAATCTTGAGATTGCTCTCCGCCGGTGCAATGTTCAACGGACGGTAGCCGCGATCGTAAGCACGCACGGCGTAGTAGTACTTCTGTCCCGCCTGCACAGACGTGTCCGTCCACGTATGATACAGGCCCGTGTCATCGCCGAGATGGAACTGCACGCCGTTGAAAGCAACGGCTGAGTCCACGCCGCGAACACCGTTGGCCAGATCGAACTGCGCAACCGGACGCAACCACGGTGCGGGATTGCCGTAGGCATCAGTGATCTTCTGCGCGTCCTGAAATGCCGGGTCGGTGGAGCGATAGATGCGGTAGCCTTCGAAGTCACGCCCATCCGCGCCGGGGATTCCCGCAAGGAAGCGGTCCACCGATTGCTCGGCAAGGTCATCCCAATAGAGTGTCACTTGCGGTCGGCCCCGCTCGTTAGCGGTGGCAACTGCCGTGACCGTCGGTTCCAACGGCGCTTGCGCAAACTGGTAGTCCTCTTCGTAGGCAAGAAGAGCGTATGTACGCTTACGCAGAGCATCGGCCTTCGCACCTGTGAAGTCGGCGTTGCCGGGGCAGCGGACCGCATTGCCCATCACCACTGCACACGAAATGCGCTCGATCTGTCCGGCATTGAGCGGGAAGATCCCCGACGAAACAAACAAATCGAACTCGCCGGTCGGAATAAGCGCGGGATTCACGAATGAACCCGGAATCATGAACGTCGCCCAAAAGAAGACATCTGCCGTCTGACTGAAGTTGATCGCTCCGGCAGGCAGATACTGCACGTTCGTCAATCCGATCTGATCGGCTTCGGAGACGTCGGTCTTGTCGATGTTCGGTTCTCCGGGGAACGGTGTTCCAACACCCGATGTGGGTTTACCGTCTCCCTCTCCCGGATCGTGCGTATCGGGCGCACCGTCCAGTCCCACATCGTCGGTGAAGACGTTCCAATCGCCGTCATCGTCAATGCCGTTGTTGCGGCTTTCATCCACCAACTCATCAATGTTTTCATCGATGCCGAACACCACAAGTCCATCACGATTGATGTACCTCTTGCCGATGTCCTCCGGACCAACGTCGTACAGGACCACGTTCGTGTTGGGCACCCGGTAGCGACGATATGGATCGGAGGCAGCGGCTGTGACCATCGCTTGCGTGACGGTCGGCAGGTTCGCCTCACAGTTGCCGTCGTTATCGATATTGTCCTTGTACCGCCGGTTCAGGTCCTCCGGCCCGACTTGAATCAGATGTATGGACTGCTGTATGAACGTGCGATTGTTATTGGGCCAGAACGTGGTATCGGTTTCCGGATTCGGCGGCCAGCGCCCCCACACATCCGTTGCTGCTGCGTTGATCAGAGCCTGCGTAACGACCGGACTGTTTAGCTCGCCGTTGGCGTTGTTGTCAATTCCGTCACCAAAGCCCACACCGCGCTGCTGACCAAAAGGAATGTAGGTAGAGTCCTCGTCAATCAACCCGTTATGATTGTTATCGATCTGGTCGCCGGAGACTTCAACGCCTGTACCCGGGAGGCGCGCTTCAAAGAGAGAGGGAAGAACTTTCGGGCCCGAAGCATACTCCGGACTTTCGCCGTCGTTGTCTATTCTGTCAACGGCGTTGCCCGGAGTTTCGAGATACAGCGTCGCGGCAGCGCCGACGCAGACTCCGGCAAACGCCGGGTTGGAGCTGATACCGTCGGAGTCGAGTGAGAAGGCAACGTCGAGAATCAGATCGAAACTGGGAGCGTCATCCTGCGAGTCACCGTCGCCGCCCACAAAGTCCGCCAGCCACAACGTCACGGCCGTTTTCCTGATGTCCTTTGTTCCGTCGTTTTTGATCTCGTGAATGAAGAACACGGCATCGGCAACGGAGGCCTGCGACCATTCGAGTGCTCGATAGTCGATGAGTAAGCCCAGCCCGCGCCGTGTGCGGTCGGTGGTGTCGGGCGTGTACAGGAAGCGGTTGTAGTTATCGTCGCCAACGCGGGCAAAAAGTTCCTGATCGGCATTGAATTGATTCTTACCGAAGAACCCATTCCATTTGCCGCGCCAGCCGGGATCGTTTGGGTCGGAGAGCTTATCCGGCCAGAACTCCGGCCACGTTGCCGGCTCATCGCTTTTGGCAATCTTGCCCGTGGCAATATTGAAGTAGCCGGGCACGGGATTCATGTTCCAGTCACCGCCGGTGGCCTGATTGGTTCTGAACGCGGGCACATCAACAATGCGGACTGTCCGTCCTGTATCGTCAACCACCTCTCCGCCGACGAACAGCGCGAGCAGCGCTACATACACCCGGTTGGTGTTCTTCGGCCACTCGTACGGCACACCCTGACCGGCGCCGGTACGTCCCGAGAAGCAGAAGTTAAACACACTCGTGCGGAGATTGTTGCCGTCTATTTCGGTGCGGCGCCGAAGCGTCGGGTCGACACGCTCACGACTGGGCACATGTTGCGACCATGCCTCTGTTGCGCCGACACCGAGCAGAAGCGTCACCAGAAGCAAGCTTCCGATGCGAGCGACGGTCAACGGCCTTGCCGCAATAACAGTGTGGTTCTTATGCAGTGCAATCATAACATCTCCGGGATTAGAAGTTCATCTCGACACCGAATTGGATCTGACGCGGCTCGGAGAAGAAGTCGGGCCGCAACAGGTATTCCTCGAGCGTGTTCAAACGATACGCGCCCCTGAGCGCTCCGATGCCCAGGGCTGCGGGGGTTGCACGCGCCCGGCCCGTCTCACCGTATACCCTGATCTCATTGCGGCGGTCCAACAGGTTGAACACTTTGACGAACAAACTTAGATTGATGGGGTCGAGATGAAAGCTCTTGAACGCGCGCAGATCAACATTGTAGTTCGGCGGAAGCCTGCGCGTGTTGGTCGGACGATAGGCGTCGTTTCCACGCGATTCCACCTGATTCAACACCGGCGTGTACGGCAATCCCGACCCGTACTGCGCAATCACAAACACACCCCAATCTTCCCTGCTCAGACCCAAGGAAAGATTGGCCGTATGGCGCTGATCCCAATCTAACGGAGCAAGCACAACACCCGACACGACGGTGCCTCTGTCATTGGTCGCATATCGTGCCTGGTCAGCCTGTTTATCGGAATTCACCCCCTCGGCAGTCTGGAACGTGTACGAAAGATTGAACGAGAGTAACGATGTTGGTCGCTTCACCACCGAGATGGTAACGCCACGCGAGTTCGCATAATCTTTATTGATGAACTGTGTGTAGAAAACCGTCGCCGTCTCGCCGGTCGGATCAATCACCGGAATGGGAGCGCTGGTCGAAGTCCAGTCACGCGTATCACGATAGAACCCGGTGATGTCGAAGCTGATGTCATCTCCAAGTTGTTGCTGCAAGCCGAACTCGTACATAATCGTCTTTTGCGCATTCAGGTCGGCGTTCCCGAACACCCCCTGGGTTCCGCTCGCGGTTGTGACCTTGAACTCCGGCCGCTGATACAGATCGCTGAACGACGGGAACTGGAGGAAATGCCCGTAGGAGAAATGCAGAATGCCGCGATCGGTGATGGGATAAGAGATGCCGAAGCGGGGACTGATGCTTGTCTTGGGTCTGGCTTTCTTGTACCACCATGCGCGCCGCGCAGCAACAACAGCCGGGTCGCGTTGCTCGTCGTCGGTTTTTACTCCATCATTGTTAAGGTCAACTCGGTGTTCCTGCTTGAAGGGATTGTAGATGTTGGGATCCTGCGGGTCGGCAAGCACGTCGCCGCGTGAGTTGAAATAATCGAATCGCACGCCGATGTTCACGATCATCTCCTCGTACTCTAACTTGTCCTGCACATACGCCGAGAACTCGACCGGCTGCCGTGTGTACTCCTGATAGAGTGAGCTTGTCCGCTCGGGGATAGCCGGGATAGGCCGTCCGCGTGCGTCCTGGCCGTTGGTGACGTCGAACTCCTCGTAGTACAGGCGGTGGAGCCGCACTTCCGCGCCGGCCTTGAGCTGGTGGAGCTGGCTGACCTGATCGGTGTAATCGAGCTTGGCGCCGCGCGTTTCCGTGTTGCGCTTGAAGTGGTGGTTGTTGGTACCGACCACGCGGAACTTGTACGCCCCTGCATTCGCCTGTAACACGTCGGGATCAACAATGTAGCGCGAATCCAGAGGATTTTCGTAGAGAAATTCTCTGAACTGTTTGTAGAGATAATACATGTTCAGCGTGAAGAACGACGTCGGTGTCACCGTCTGCGTCCACAGCGCAGTCAGGTTGTAGTTGCGATCGAACTTCCTGACATCACCCGTCGGAATCAAGAAGAAATCATGGTTGTAGTC
>CAZIKE010000148.1:0-8233 GCA_964539775.1 uncultured Chitinophagales bacterium | reverse complement strand
TGGCAGGTATTAATATTGTAAACGCTGTTGAATAGGCAGTCATAATTATAATTATCGCATATTTCGGCATTTTCCGGAAGGGCTTGTTTGCACCAATCATAGCATTGTTGTTCATTCTCGCACAGCGCCATCATCTCAACAAACAAAAGCTACGAGCAATGGTCGCCGAGAAAGAACTTTCGGTGCAGCGTGCGCGGGAAGAGGAACGTCTTCGGATCGCGAGCGATATGCATGACGAACTTGGCGCGGGTCTTACGGCCATTAAGGCTCTGGCTAGCGCTGCACGCCAAACGGCTGCGACGGGCTCAGAGGTTGCCGAGTTTGAGAAAATTACCGCCTACGCCAGTGAGCTTGTGGGCAGGTTGAGTGAGATCATTTGGGCAATGAAAAGCCAGAATGATTCGGTTGAGAACCTCGTTGCATACATTCGTGCCTATGCAGCCCGCTTTCTGAGCGACGCAAACATTGTGTGTCGGTTCGAGATCCCGGGTGACCTCCCACCCTTGACGGCATCAGGCCCCACCCGTCGTGCAGTGTTCCTCGTCGTCAAAGAGGCACTGAACAACATCGTCAAGCACGCTCGTGCAAACGAGGTGAAAGTGCGCTTCATGGTGCAGGCCGACCAAGCACTGATTGCGATCCAGGATAATGGAATCGGCTTGAGCACGAGCACGTCAGAAAAGAAAGGAACAGGCCTTGACAACATGCGACAGCGAATAATAGCACTCGGTGGAACGTTGCATATCGAAAGTGGAAAGGGAACGATGGTTCACTTCACCTTCCCCCTTTCCTAGACAGGTGGACGAACAGAGGTCTTCTGCCCAGCGAAGAAACATGTAACCACAGATTACACGCCTGCCCGCCTCAATGCGCTACGAAGGCAGGCAGGGATTCTCACACATCTATTCGCTGGGTTTTCTTTTCGTAGCTGTGTCAGTCTAAGTAGTCCGTGGTTTTCGGCTACGTCTCTAGGGGGCAACCCCGCTTCCCGAAAATATACCTCTCGGTCTATTGAACACGGCAACTTGTCCACCTATATTTCCTTACGAGAAAGGAACCATATGTCGGTAATTCGTGTGGCGATTGTGGAAGACATGGAGCCAGTGCGTGAGTTTTTCCGAAAGACAATCGGTAGCGCTGAGGGCTTTAGCTGTGAGCACGTCTTCGAAGATGCCGAGGACGCGTTGCGAGAACTTCCCTCCAGTACTCCCGACGTAATGCTTGTAGATATCGGACTTCCGCGCATGAGCGGCATTGAGTTCGTGCGGACAGCTAAACTGCGAGGCGACTCGCCGTTAACCCATTTCGTCATGTGTACGGTGTTTGAAGACGCCGACAAGATTTTTGACTCCCTGGTCGCCGGTGCAACAGGATATCTGCTCAAGAATCTGTCACCCCAAGAACTCATCGAGGCAATCCGGGAGGTGCATAACGGTGGAGCGCCGATGAGCATGCAAGTAGCGCGCAAAGTTGTGTCCTATTTCAGTGCTCCGCAGCCAGAGGTTGGGGTCCTTTCGAAAAGAGAATGGGAAGTGATTGACCTGTTGGCGCGCGGGTTCCTCTACAAGGAAATTGCTGACAGGCTGGGCATTTCCCAAGGGACGGTCCATGCGCACATCCACAAGATTTATGAAAAGCTGCATGTGAGCAACCGTATGGAAGCCGTCAATAAAGTGTTCCCACACAAGCCCGGAACCTTGCCTTTGTTGTAGCTCCACAAGAGCGCAACAACGGACGGATGCCTCCCGTGGCGCAGGACCACACTTGCACACTTGTTCTTTGCATACTCGTGAGGATACCAATGTACAGAGTCCTTGTGCATTCCTTGCTTCCTTTCATAGTCGTCCAGTTCGGCCTGGCACAATGGTCGGGCGATCCAACGGTCAACAACCCTGTCTGCACTGAACCAGGCCAGCAATTCTCTCCTCAACTCGTGAGTGACGGTGCAGGAGGAGCGATTATCACCTGGCGTGATTCCCGCAGCGGAACGACGGACTCCGACATCTACTGCCAACGGATCAGTGAAGCGGGCACCGTGCAATGGACTGCCAACGGTGTTGCCATTTGTACGGCTTCGAGCGATCAATTCTCTCCGGTCATAACAAGTGATGGCGCCAACGGGGCGATCATCGCGTGGTACGACTATCGCAACGGAACGGCGAACTCCGACCTCTACAGCCAGAGGATTAATGCTTCGGGAGTTGCGCAATGGACTGCCAATGGGGTTGTAATTTCTGCAGCGTCGGGCGACCAGTCTGATCCCACCATCGTAAGCGATGGTGCAGGCGGAGCAATCATTGTGTGGTCAGATTTTCGCAGCGGCGTAGATCAAGGTGTGTACGCTCAGCGGGTGAATGCATCAGGGGGGCTTCAATGGACTGCCGATGGGGTAGTGATTGCCGATACTATCGGCGATCAGTTTGGTGCTTGCTTGGTCAGCGATGGGGCAGGTGGAGCAATCATCGCATGGTTGGATAACCGAAACGGACCCTGGTTTGATATTTATGCTCAGCGGATCAGCGCTTCCGGCGTCGTGCAATGGACGACCAATGGTGTCCCTATATGCACCGTACCGTACTTTGGGTTTACATTTTCTCGTTCTGCTCAAATCACTGACGACGGTTCGGGCGGCGCTCTTATTGCATGGAATGACCCGCGCAGCGGGGTGAATGATATTTATGCCCAACGTATCAATACCGCAGGCGTCGTTCAGTGGACCACCAACGGTGTCGCCATTTGCACTGCCACTGGAGATCAGTCCGAGCTCTCCATTGCAGCCGATGGTTCCGGCGGTGCAATCATCGCGTGGAAAGACTTCCGCAACGGATCGCATTATGACCTCTACGCTCAACGTGTCAATGCTTCAGGCGTTGTCCAATGGGCAGCGGACGGTGTTGCGATCTCGGCTGCAACGGACAACCAAACCGGCCCGCAGGTGCACTCGCAGGGCTTCAGTGGTGCCACCATCACATGGACAGATGGTCGTGGCACGACGAGTGACATTTACGCGCAAAAGGTGGACCTCGCGGGGACCACTCAATGGACTGCCAACGGTGTGCCGGTTTCCACAGCCACCGGACATCAATCGTATCCCCGCCTCATTAGTGATGGATCCACAGGTGTTATTATTTCCTGGCAGGATGGCCGTAGCGGGACTAGTAACAATGATATTTATGCTTCTCGCCTCTTCTCCGACGGTGGCCTTCCTGTGCAACTTGCGTCATTCACAGCACGGCATATACCGACAACGTTGCACGTGCTGTTGGAGTGGATGACACTCAGCGAAATCAACAATTACGGATTCTTTGTTGAACGACGCAAGCTGACTGAACAACGCTTTAGAGAAATTCCCAACAGTTTCATCCCCGGCCATGGAACAACGGTCCAGCCGCACCACTATTCATTTCTTGATTCGACGGTGATGGAAGCCGGTACGTATCACTACCGTCTTCGCCAGATCGATCTTGATGGCACGATACATTACCTTCCCGAAATTACCATCCACATTGCAGTCACGACGGTCAATGAGGTGGCGCCGTTGTTCTTCAGACTTGAACAAAACTACCCGAACCCGTTCTCCGCCACAGGCGGATCCCAGCCCAACCGATGGCTGGCGGGCACCTCTGGCGGAAACTCGGGCACAACCATCAGATTCTCCGTAGGGAATCCTTCGGACAGGATTCCGGTTTCAGGATTCACGTCGCTGAAGGTCTACGATATGCTCGGTCGCTGCGTCGCAACGCTGGTGGAGGAGTACCTTCAGCCCGGAACATATACTGCAACGTGGAACCCCACAGCACTGCCCAGCGGTGTGTACCTCTATCGGCTTGAGCAGGGCACCCATACTGCAGTTAAGCGGATGGTCCTCCTGAAATAACGGTATGCTCTCTTTCATGAAAGGAAAAACATGAAGACCTTTTCCAGTGTAGGGATGTTCTTGATGAGCGCAGTTTGTTATGCGCAGTGGCAGGCAGATGTCCGCCTCACCAACGATCCTGGTACCTCGACGACCTCGCAGAACAACGCGTGGTGCATAGCGGCAAGCGGTAATGTTGTGCATGTTGTATGGTTTGATGATCGAACCGGAAATTCCGAAATCTTCTACAAGCGCTCAAGCAATGGAGGCGTTAGTTGGCAGGCAGATACACGGCTTACGAACAATGCTGCGTTTTCACAGCAACCGTCTGTTTCAGTTTCCGGTTCAGTAGTACACTTAGTCTGGCGCGACAATCCTGATGGCAACGACGAAATATACTATAAACGCTCAACAGACGCGGGCGTAACCTGGCCGATGGATTCGATACGGCTGACAAACAGTACCGGTTCATCCATGTTCCCTTCCATGGCGCTGTCCGGTTCGTCAGTGCATGTTGTTTGGCATGACACCCGGGACGGGAACAACGAAATCTACTACAAGCGATCCACCGACGGAGGACTAAGCTGGCAAGCGGATACGCGGCTTACCAACAATGCTGCTACTTCACAGTATCCTTCTGTCTCTGTGTCGGGTTCGACTGTGCATGTTGCGTGGCAAGACAATCGCGATGGAAACGATGAGATTTATTACAAGCGCTCAACCGACGGCGGCGCAACGTGGCAACCAGATGTGCGGCTTACCAACAACACGCTCTTTTCGCGGTTTCCCTGTGTATCAGCATCCGGTCTCTTCGTGCATGTGCTCTGGCAAGACTTCCGTGACGGGAACTGGCGTGCATACTACAAACGCTCAACGGACGGAGGAGCCAGTTGGGCAACGGACTTGGCGTTGACTGACCTCATGGCCTATTCACAATATCCCTCTGTATCGGCAGTTGCTTCAGCAGTGCATCTGGTATGGCGCGAACTGCGTGATGGTAATAATGAGATTTACTATAAGCGCTCAACAGATAACGGCCTCACCTGGGAAGCGGATGTGCGGCTGACGAATAACACCGCTATATCGCGAGAACCTTCTTGTGCTGTAGCCGGGCAGAATGTCCATGTGGTCTGGCACGATCTCCGAGATGGAAACTACGAAGTGTACTACAAACGCAACCCGACTGGTAATCCTACAGCAGTTGGAGTTGTCGGTTCAGAGATCCCTGAGGGTTATTCTCTGTCGCAGAACTATCCCAACCCGTTTAACCCTGCAACGCACATTCCCTTCTCTGTTCCCGCCTCATCGGCGGGCAGGCAAGTTTCAGGGTTCACGTCGCTGAAGGTGTACAACATCCTTGGTCAGGAAGTAGCGACGTTGGTGAATGAAGTGAAGACACCCGGCCGATACGAGGTCACGTGGGATGCAACCGGCCTTGCGAGCGGCGTGTATTTCTACCAATTGAGGGCAGACAAGTTTGTGGAGACGAAGAAACTCCTGCTCCTGCGCTGATGCATGTGGTGGTCCCTTAGTGCCTTCGAGCCTTCGTGGTTCTTCTTTCTCTTTTGTTATTGAGAAAGCAAACCGCGAAGGCGCGAAGTACACGAAGATGAAAAGAAGTACTTGTTGCCTTCGGAGAATCCCACCCAGCCGCCCGAAAGACGATAGAGCTCGTCGGCCCCAATGGTCCCGATCGTACGTAAAGCAGTTGGATTCTCGTGCTCGTGCTTGAACACGTTGACGTTGGCGTAACGGAAGAACAACGGTATAGGCGCGTGGCGCGTGTGGTCGGGAATGAGCACGGGGACGCGCTTACCGGCCATCGGTACCCGACCCAACCCCTGCGTGCAGATGTCGTGCACCTCGGCCTCAGTAAGCGACTTAGGCGTACGGTCTGCCCCAGGAAGTTCGACCTTCGCGAGATTGTCACTCGGTATACGTCGTTGATGCCGTTTTTCCGCCGCGACCTGTCCAGTTGGTGTGGAAGAACTCGCCGCGTCTGCGGTCAATGCGCTCGTACTGATGCGCGCCAAAGTAATCGCGCTGCGCCTGCAAGAGATTGGCCGGGAGCCTGCTGCTGCGCAAGCCATCGTAAAATGCGAGTGCCGTTGCATGCGCGGGAACCCACACGCCATTCAACATTGCCGTAGAAACGACGCGCCGCCACGCCTCGTGAGATTCTGCCATCTTCTGTTTGAAGAACGGATCGAACAGTACGTTGGTGAGACCCGGCTCGCGGTCGAACGCCGCTTTGATCTTGTCGAGGAACGCGGAGCGGATGATGCACCCGCCGCGCCAGAGCAGCGCAATGCCGCCGTAGTTCAAATTCCACTTGTACTCTTTCGCCGCTTCCTGCATCAACATGTATCCTTGCGCATACGAGATGAGCTTCGAGGCATAGAGCGCCTGCTCAAGATCGGCAATGAAGGCATTCTTGTCTCCCGTGAACTTCGGCTTCGGTCCGATGAGAATGCCCGATGCCTTCACCCGTTCGTCCTTCATGGCGGAGAGACAGCGCCCGAACACCGCCTCCGCAATCAACGTCAGCGGGATGCCGAGATCGAGTGCCTCGACGGCAGTCCACTTCCCTGTCCCCTTTTGCCCCGCCGTATCGAGAATTTTGTCCACTAACGGTTTCCCGTCGCCATCCTTGAAAGCAAGAATGTCGCTGGTGATCTCGATAAGGTAACTTTCGAGATCGCCTTCGTTCCACTTCCTGAACACCTCGTGCATCTCGTCGGCACTCATCCCCAATAAATCCTTCATCGTCTGGTAGGTTTCGGTAATCAGTTGCATGTCGCCGTACTCGATGCCGTTGTGAACCATCTTCACAAAATGTCCCGCTCCATCGGAACCAACCCAATCGCAGCACGGCGTGCCATCGGCAACTTTCGCGGCGATAGACTGGAAGATCGGTTTGACGTGAGGCCACGCAGCGGGCGAACCGCCGGGCATGATGGACGGTCCCTTCAGTGCTCCTTCCTCTCCGCCCGAAACGCCCGTGCCGATGTAGAGCAGGCCCTTGCTCTCGACGTACTTCGTTCGGCGGATGGTATCGGTGAAGTGGCTGTTCCCTCCGTCAATGATGATGTCGCCGGGCTGCAGATGAGGCAGGAGCAGCTCGATGAAGTCATCCACCGGCTTGCCGGCTTTCACCATCAGCATCACGCGGCGCGGCGTCTTGAGTGCACCGACCAGTTCTTTTATCGCGTGCGTGCCGATGATGTTCTTTCCCTTTCCACGTCCCTCGACGAAATTGTCCACCTTCTCCACCGTGCGGTTATACACCGCAACGGTGAAGCCGTTGCCCTCCATGTTCAGGACAAGGTTTTCGCCCATCACGGCAAGACCAATGAGTCCAATGTCTGCTTTATCCATGCTGAGTTCTCCGGTTGTTGTCGTTCATGCTTCCAGCGAATACCTAACGCTTCACAAGCAAAGAAGAGAAAGTGTTCATCCGAGGAAGCCACAAAAGGTTCACAAAGTTGTCCCTTCCATTTGTGACAGCCTGGTGTCTTTGTAGCCATCCTCACATCGTCATTGCAGTGAAGCCGCCGTCTACAGGAATGATCGCTCCGGTGACGAACGACGATGCACGACGCGAAGCAAGCCGCACGAATGCACTGTGCACTCATGTGGCTCGCCGTGATGAAGAAGCGAGATGGAAAACAAAAAGCGGATTCTGCGTGCGTAACGCCCCGACAATGAAAAACGCCGCGCGGAAAACTGCGGCGTCCTCTCTCTGTGCCCGGAACAGGACTTGAACCTGCACGGCCTTGCGGCCACTAGACCCTGAATCTAGCGCGTCTGCCAATTTCGCCATCCGGGCAAGACGTACATTCTGTTTGCGATCTTGAGAACCTCCTGCTCGTTTCCTGAGGTGAACAGCTCGCGCAGGTGCGGTTGCTCGCACCGAACGTATGGTAAGAAAAATCAGGTTCACCTACAATATTACGTAAGTCTGAAAGAAATGGGGTGCACGATAAATGCCGTGGGGTTTTGCGTCTCATCTGTTTTCCATTCCTGCCCCGCTCGCGGACACCACAGCCAGAATCCTTTCGACACCTTGGTGCATCAAATAAGATGAGACCACCACGCACGAAGAAAGGAACATCATGGAACAGACAACTGCAACCGTACAACCCAAGGTTAAATACCGGTCGTTCACCTACCGAACGCACCTTCGGTGGGAAGAGAACAAGAGCGGAACAGTGCAATCGGAGGGGAAACCGTCGTTCCGCGTTGCCAGTCCGCCCGAGTTCAAGGGCGAGGCGGGCGTCTGGACGCCTGAGGACCTGTTCGTGGCAGCGGTGGATGTTTGCACGATGACGACCTTTATGGCGTTCGCCCAGCGGCTGCAACTGCCGATTGTCTCGT
>CAZIKE010000147.1:6095-8237 GCA_964539775.1 uncultured Chitinophagales bacterium | reverse complement strand
GGTTCTTCAACACGCGCGGCTCGACCGGCGCGATTGATATTCAGTGTCGTGTAAGTACGAACTCGGGTGCTTCGTTCGGTACTCCTTTCCTTGCTGCCGGCAATGCAGCCATTGATGAGTACTGGTTCGATGTTACCAATTTCATCGTGGATGGTGGTGGCGTCGATTTTATCTACTATGCCGACAGTCTTGGAGCCGCTGTGGACAACAACACCGATAAGGTGATGTACGGATTCTTATCCAAGAATAGTCCATCTGTCGTTGGGGGGCGGCGACGTATCAGCGACCATCCGCTCACATGGTCACCGCGCAACTATATCCCAAGTATCTTTGAATACTATGATACGAATGGCGATCTGGGTGTCCTCTGGGTGGGACTTGATGCCGGTCAGCGTCGGGTCTACTACGACAGCTACTTCGCCTTACCGACGAGTGTACAACAGACTCCGAATACCGTCCCCGACGCGTACACGCTCAAGCAAAACTATCCCAATCCCTTCAACCCAACGACCACGATTGAATTTGCAATTCCCCAGAGCGGGTTTGTGACGCTAAGGGTGTATGACATGCTTGGACGAGAAGTGCAAACCTTGGTCTCGGAGAATCTTCAGGCAGGTGTGTACAAGACGCGCTTTGATGCAGGTAGTCTTGCCAGCGGCATGTATCTGTACAGGCTCCAGGCAGGGACCTTCTCGGATGCGAAGAAGCTCATCGTGGTCAAGTAATCGCAACCGACATCGAACTCAAGCAAAGGGACTCGCGAGAGTCCCTTTGTATTTGAATTTATCCATTCGAACCTATTCCAAAGATTCCCGGCCGATCAAAGGACGGTTGCTCCGAGAGGAGGTATCGGCGCAAGCCTTCTCGATATCTCAGGCGTGTGCTTGATTTTGTCAAAGACTTTTGGTTATCTAAGCGCACACCCCGCCAGCCCGGTTGTCCGTCAAAGGTGCAATCATGAAATCCACAACGCCAATATACTACAGTACGTATCTACAACTCGAGAAGCTCCTCACCGCTCAGCACCCGGAAAGCGCCAGGCATGGGCGGCTTGCGCATGATGAGATGCTCTTCATCATCGTCCATCAGGCGTATGAGTTGTGGTTCAAGCAGATTCTCTATGAGCTTGAAGCTGTCATCGAGGCTTTCCGTAGTGATTCGGTGGATGAGCGTCAGGTGCACATTGCTGTGCACAGGCTCCATCGAATTGCCGAAATCCAGAAACTGCTGCTTGCGCAGATCAAGATCCTCGAAACCATGACGCCGTTGGATTTTTTAGAGTTTCGTGACCTTCTCTATCCTGCTTCAGGATTTCAGAGTTATCAGTTTCGCTTGGTAGAGAACCGTATGGGTGTGCGACCATCACACCGTCACCTCTACAAGCCCGGCGAGCCTTACTACGCCAACCTTTCTCCCGAACATCAACGCCTTGTGCAGCAGTCGGAGAGCGAGCCGTCGCTGTTCGATGTGATCGAGGCATGGCTCGAGCGAACGCCTTTTCTCAGCTTTCAGGGATTCGATTTCCTGGGTGAGTATGAGAAGGCCGTTCGACGATCAGGCCAGGAACTGCGAGTGGCCGAGACGGAATTGAAGGCACTGCTGGATGATGAGGAGCATGAAGCGTTACGCCGTAAGAACAAGCGACGTCTCTCGCGACGTGCCATGGTTGCCGCCCTGTTCATCTCACTGTATCGCGATGAGCCGATCATTCATCCGCCGTTCCAGCTTCTGACCGCGCTCATCGAGATGGATGAACTGTTCACGGCCTGGCGTTACAACCACGCGCTGATGGTTCAGCGCATGATCGGGACGAAGACGGGCACCGGCGGGTCCTCCGGTTACGAGTATCTGAAGGGTACGCTTGAGCCGCATAAGGTCTTCTCCGATCTGCTGGCAATTTCCACGTACCTGATCCCTCGGTCCGAGTTGCCCGCGTTGCCCGAAGAGCTGAAGAAGAACTTAGCCTTCTGGTACACTATCAACTCCGCCGCCGAGGTGGCAGCGCAATGAACCTCGATCTTACCGGTAAGCGCGCGTTCGTCTGCGGCAGCACGCAAGGACTGGGGAAAGCCTGTGCGATCGAACTTGCACTTCTGGGTTGTTCCGTTACCCTTCTTGCGCGCAACGGTGAGGCATTGGTGA
>CAZIKE010000147.1:0-6051 GCA_964539775.1 uncultured Chitinophagales bacterium | reverse complement strand
ACTACATTGTTGCCGACTTCAGTTATCCTACCGTACTGAAGGAGCGTGTCACGGAGTATTTGTCGGACAACGACCCCGTGCATATTCTGGTCAACAATACAGGCGGACCACCTCCCGGAACGGTAATCGAGGCTCGACCGGAAGAGTTTACGACGGCATTCGCACAGCATCTCATCTGTAACCAGATCCTGGTTCAAGCAGTGGTTCCCGGGATGCAAGCCGCCGGCTATGGACGCATCATCAACATTATCTCTACCTCCGTGAAGCAACCTATTGCCGGACTTGGGGTGTCCAACACCATTCGCGGCGCCGTCGCTTCATGGGCGAAAACACTTGCAAGCGAGCTGGCACCGTTCGGCATTACGGTCAACAACGTGTTACCCGGCATGACCAGAACACAACGCCTCGATTCGCTCATCGCTTCAAAGGCGGAGAAGACCGGCAAGACAATCGAACAGATAACGCAGGAGATGATCAGAGAGATTCCTGCAGGACGTATCGGGATGCCGCATGAATTTGCAGCGGCAGTGGCCTTTCTTGCCAGTCCTGCAGCAAGCTACATCACCGGCATCAACCTTCCCGTGGATGGAGGAAGAACTTTGTGCTTGTAATGCTCGACGACTGTGCGTAACCCATGGAACATCTTCGGAACTTCATAGATGGCAAGTTCTTCGCGCCTGTGTCGGGTCAGTACATGCAAAACTACAATCCCGCCACCGGCGAAGTGTACTCCATGGTACCCGACTCCGACGAACGCGACGTTCAGCAAGCCGTCGAAGCGGCGGCGAGGGCGTTTCCTGCGTGGTCATCAACTCCTGTAGAGGAGCGCTCGCGCATTCTCCTTCGTCTGGCCGATCTCATCGAACGAGACCTTGACGAACTTGCACTTGCGGAGTCGATTGATCAGGGTAAGCCTGCATGGTTGGCGAAGGAGATTGACATCCCTCGAGCCGCTCGCAATTTCCGATTCTTTGCATCGGCGGTTGTGGGATTTTCCAGCGAAGCGCATCCAACAGAGGATGTTGCAATCAACTATACGTTACGTCAACCGCTGGGTGTTGTGGGCGCCATCTCGCCGTGGAATCTGCCGCTGTATCTCTTTACGTGGAAAATTGCTCCCGCGCTTGCGGCAGGCAATTGCGTGGTCGGCAAGCCGTCGGAACTGACGCCGATGACTGCGTCCATGCTTGCCCGCCTTTGCATCGAAGCGGGGTTGCCCCCTGGGGTGTTGAACATCGTGTACGGCTACGGCACGAAAGCAGGCAAGGCAATCGTTGCACACCCTCAGATCCAGGCCATCACCTTTACTGGAGGAACGAAGACGGGGCGTGAGATTGCCGGGATCGCGGCTCCCATGTTCAAGAAATTGTCGCTTGAACTTGGCGGCAAAAACCCTACCATCATCTTCGCTGACTGCGATTTTCAGAAGATGATGGAAACGACCATTCGTTCGTCGTTTCAGAATCAGGGGGAGATTTGCCTCTGCGGATCGAGAATCTTGGTCGAACGACCGCTGTATGAAAGATTTCGTGACGAGTTTATTGCACGCACCAGGAGCCTTCGCGTTGGTGATCCATTGGAAAGAACGACTGATATCGGTGCGATCAACTCGCTACACCATTTGCAAAAAATCATGTCCTACGTTCCGCTGGCAGAGTCCGAAGGAGGGAAGATTCTCTGCGGCGGCAACCGTGTCCACTTGGAGGGACGCTGCAAGTACGGCTGGTTCTTCGAACCGACGGTGATCGAGGGGCTTGCGCCGTCGTGCCGGACGAACCAGGAGGAGATCTTCGGGCCTATCGTAACACTCATGCCCTTCGAGACGGAGGAAGAGGTTCTCTCGGCAGCCAACAGCGTCGAGTACGGGCTGGCAGCGATCGTGTGGACGAACAATCTGACTCGTGCCCATCGGGTTGCGGCAAAACTCCAGGCCGGGATTGTGTGGATCAACTGCTGGATGCTGCGCGACCTGCGGACACCATTCGGAGGCATGAAAAACTCCGGTATCGGTCGCGAAGGCGGGTTCGAAGCGCTGAGGTTCTTTACCGAGGCGAAGAATGTGTGCGTAAAGCTTGGGTAGGTGAGAGTTTGTAGAGTTGGGAGTTTGTAGAGTTGGGGTGGGAAAACGGAAATCCAACAAATAACGGGATCAATGGAACATTCGCCGGTCGTTTCATCGCGTGCCCCTGAGCCTGTTGGCCCTTATCCGCATGCGCGGCGGGTTGGAAACCTCTTGTTTCTCTCCGGCATCGGTCCACGAGAGCGAGGCTCAGCAAATATCCCAGGCGTTGAATTCGATGCAGAGGGCAACATACTCTCGTACGACATCGAGGCACAATGTCATTCCGTCTTCAAGAATCTGAGGGCAATTCTCGAAGACGCCGGCTCAGGCTGGAACAAGATCGTGGACGTGACAGTGTTCCTTACCAATATGAAAAGAGACTTCGCCACGTTTAACCGCATCTATGCCGAGTATTTCAAAGAGAATCAACCGTGTCGCACCACGGTCGAAGTCGGTGCCCTGCCGACGCCGATTGCGATCGAAATCAAGGTGATAGCGCTGGTGTAGTTTGTGGAGTTGCGAGTTTGTAGCGTTGGGAGTTTGTCGAGTTTCTTCGGGGGAGCCAAATCCATCATTCAGCAATGCGAGAGGTTCCCATGGCAAAGTTCGAACGATTTGAAGATATCGTTGCCTGGCAGAAGGCGCGTGGGCTTGTTTCAGAAATCTACAAGATAAGTAACGATGGGAAGTTTGGGAAAGACTACGGATTGAAGGACCAGATTCGACGGGCGGCCGTTTCCGTCATGTCAAACATTGCCGAGGGGTTTGCCCGAAAGAGAAACAGGGAGTTCGCCTGGTTTCTCTACGTCGCTCATGGTTCCGTTGCAGAAGTACAGTCCCTGCTGTGTGTAGCCCTTGATCTGAACTACGTCAGCAATATCGTCTTTAAGACCTTGTACGGTGTGTGTGATGAGAATTCGAGAATGATCTCTGGCTTGATCTCCTATCTCGAAGGCAAAAAGCGAGGCTAATTCTACAACCCTGCAGACTTTGTGAATTCTACCAACTCCATGAACTCTCCAATCAAACCAAACACAGGAGGCCTGTATGCCATTGAGCGCACCCATCAACTTCAAGGCATGGATTGACGAGCATCGTCATCTCCTCAAGCCGCCGGTCGGCAACAAGTTGGTCTATGAGGATGCCGATTTCATCATCATGGTAGTCGGCGGACCCAACTCTCGGAAGGACTATCACTATGATGAAGGAGAGGAGTTTTTCTACCAGCTCGAGGGTGACATAACGTTGAAGGTAATAGACGAGGGTAAGCCGAGAGACATTCCCATTCGGCAGGGAGAGATTTTCTTGCTGCCGCCGAAGGTACCACACTCGCCGCAGCGTCCGGCAAACACGGTGGGACTCGTTATCGAACGGAAGCGTCAGCCCGGCGAACTGGATGGCTTTCTCTGGTTCTGCGAGAAGTGCGGCAACAAGCTGTACGAAGAGTACGTACAGCTCACCAACATCGTGACGCAGCTTCCGCCCATCTTCGATCGATTCTACAACAGCGTGGAAAACAGCACGTGCAAGAAATGTGGGACGAGGATGACACGTCCCCCGAAGCCAGCGTAAGTGCTGCGTGCCTTTTGCCATCCCGCCGAGGCTTGCTGATCGCAGTGAGAACAGTGCATGCCTATTCTGGCCGAATCACTCTTGCACGGAAGCGTGCTGCAACCGTCTATGAAGATTGACATCCACACCCACATCCTTCCGAAGAATTGGCCTGACCTGAAGTCGCGGTACGGCTACGGCGGTTGGGTGAGTCTTGAGCATCATGCACCCGCATGCGGACGCATGATGATCGATGGCAAGCTTTTTCGCGAAGTGGAGGAAAACCTGTGGGAGCCGTCGGTCCGTCTGCGAGATTGCGACCGCGATGGGGTTGCTCTGCAGGTCCTTTCCACTGTACCGGTCATGTTCAGCTACTGGGCAAAGCCGCAGGATACACTCGATCTTGCAAAGTTCCTGAACGATCATATTGCGGCCGTTGTTGACGAATACCCGAAGCGTTTTGTCGGACTCGGGACGCTTCCGATGCAAGCGCCCGACCTTGCTCTTAAGGAACTCGAGCGCTGTGTTAAAGACCTGAACCTTGCCGGCGTCGAAATCGGCTCGCACGTGAACGATTGGAACTTGAACGACGAGCATCTCTTTCCCATCTTTCAGGCGGCGGAGGAACTCGGCGCGGCGGTGTTCGTGCATCCGTGGGATATGATGGGCAAGGAGCGCATGCCGAAGTACTGGCTGCCATGGCTGGTGGGCATGCCGGCGGAAGTTTCCCTGGCAATCTGCTCGATGATTTTTGGAGGAATCTTCGAACGTCTGCCGAAGCTGCGTGTAGCATTTGCACACGGCGGCGGAGCCTTTCCTGGCACCTTCGGGCGCATCGAGCATGGCTTCAAGGTCCGTCCGGATTTGGTTGCGGTGGACAACACTGTGAACCCACGAAACTACCTCGGAAAGTTTTATCTCGACTCGCTTGTGCATGATGCAAAGATGCTCCGGTACCTCATCGAGTTGGTGGGGGAAGAACGCATAGCGCTGGGCTCCGATTATCCTTTTCCATTGGGAGAGAAAACTCCGGGAAACCTCATTGAAAGCATGAGCGAACTGAGCGACGAAACAAAGCAGCGGCTGCTGAGCGGCACGGCGCGGGAATGGTTGGGATTGAGCGGGCGGGGTTTGTAGAGTTCATAGAGTTGCCGACGTTTCATTCTGTTTGCTTTACAAACTAAAGACTGAAGACGAAAAACCTAAGCAGGGGAAGCACGTTGGTCAACTGGTTGTTTCTTGATCTGAATTCATATTTCGCGTCGGTGGAGCAGGAGCTTCGGCCGGAGCTGCGTGGCAAGCCGGTTGCCGTTGTTCCACTGATGGCCGATACGACGTTTTGCATCGCCGCCAGCTACGAGGCAAAAGCCTACGGGGTGAAGACAGGAACGCGCGTGGACCAGGCTAAAAAAATGTGTCCCGGCTTGATCCTCGTCCAAGCACGACACGAGCAGTATGTTCGATATCACCACCAGATGGTCGAAGCGGTGGAGTCATGTATTCCCATTCACGCCGTTGTTTCGATTGATGAGATGGCATGCAAACTTACGGGAACCCAGCGACATGTCGAGAATGCAACCAAGCTTGCACTGCACATCAAACAGACCATTAAAGAACAAGTCGGCTCAACGCTGCGCTGTTCCATCGGTCTGGCTCCCAACCGCTTCCTCGCCAAGGTCGCCAGCGATATGCAGAAGCCGGACGGACTTGTGGTGATCGAGCAAGAGGATTTGCCGGACATACTCTACACACTGCAGACACGTGACTTCCCCGGCATCGGCCCGCGTATGGAGAAGCGACTTCAGCAATACGGGATCGTTACGGCGAAACAGCTGCTGTCATGCTCGGAATCAACCATGCGAACGATTTGGGGTGGCGTAGTCGGCGAGCGGTTCTATCATCTGCTGCGCGGAGAAGACCTGGAGGGTCTCGAGACGCGCAGGCGGACGGTTGGGCACTCGCATGTGCTGCCGCCGAAAGAGCGAACAAAGGATGGTGCTTTCGGCGTCGCCCAGAAGCTCGTTCACAAAGCAGCGACACGTCTGCGAAGATTGAATTACTGGTGCTCAAGCCTCGGCCTGTTCGTGAAGTTCTTGAACCGTCCCAAATGGGAGTCGCACATCAATTTTGTGGAGTGCAACGATACACTCACGATCCTCGAAGCGTTGCAGAAGTTGTGGCACAACCTCCCGGCCGGTGGAACACCTCTGGCCGTGGGCGTCACACTCTACAATCTTGTTCCGGACAATCTTCACAACTTCGCGCTGTTCGACGTCGAGAAGCGGAGTGAACTTGCAAAGGCAATGGATCGGCTCAATGCAAAATATGGCAAGACAGCCGTGCATTTCGGCGGGCTGGCTGGGCACACTGCGCCGACGCGGATTGCGTTCACGAATATCCCGGAGTTGGAAGATTTTGAGTTTGATGAGTGAGTGAAC
>CAZIKE010000146.1:0-8259 GCA_964539775.1 uncultured Chitinophagales bacterium | reverse complement strand
TTCGTAATCAACAACTTGATGGTTCTCGCAAGTATTCCTCATCTCCTTGCATCCTGCATCCCGAGTCCATTCGCAGCGTTACTTCAAAAGCATCATCCGCTTCGTCTCGACAAAACTCCTGGCGGTGAGACGATAGAAATACACGCCGCTGGGAAGCGTGGTCGCGTTGAATGTGGCCGACCTCAGCCCTGGACTTTGAATCTCGTCCACTAACGTCGTAACCTTCCTACCAAGAATGTCATACACGTTGAGCACGACACGTCCAACATCTGATGTCTGATATCTGATCTCTGTGGTAGGATTGAATGGGTTGGGGTAGTTCTGGTACAGACGGTACTCCAACGGCAAGCGGCTGTCTTCGCGGACATCTATGCACACCTGACCAGCGTCCGTCCACCTCCGGCGGACTTCCATTCCTCGGTGCCATTGCACATCAACGCCGCTTTGCCGACGGGAAGCCCTCCGACCCTAACACGAGTGCCCGCCGAGCGGTGGCACTCCTCAACCGTCGGATGCCGGCACTGCAACAAACCCTCGCACTTCCCCACAACAGATTTTTTCCCCGACCCCTTGACATTGCACAATGCAGTCCCTATATTAGTTAGGAATCCTAACTAATTACACGTGATGACCCCGTCATCTCGGCTTTTCGTTCTGCTAGATCTCTTCGTGATCGGCGCTGCGGTGCTGGCAGCAGTTCACGCAGGCGAGTCGTCAGCCCGTGACGCTTCGGCAGAGAAGCTCTTTCGGAGGAAGTGCGTGCGCTGCCACGACCTGCGCACGGCCACGCGACCCGTGCGGCCCGAAGCCGCCGACTCGCTCGTGTATGCGATGCGCCGCTATGACACCCGATGGATCAAAACCGAGGAAGTGCCTGTTCTGGCTCACTACGTGCGAGAGTATCACGCTCGCCGCAATTCACCTATCCAATCACATTCACAAAGGAGTACACCATGAAACCTTTTCTGACATCGCTGTTGGCGCTCGTTTGTGTGCTGCTTGTGGCCGCACTCGTGGAAAACACCGCAGCCCAATCGGGCGGTCTGAACTATCCGGAAGGCTACCGGAGTTGGACGCACGTGAAGTCCATGCTCATTCATAGCAAAGATCATCCGCTGTACGATCCCTTCGGTGGACTTCACCACGTGTACGTGAACGATAAAGGCCTGAAGGCATTGAAGGAAGGGAAAGCGTACCCCGACGGGTCGGTGCTGGTTTTTGATCTGTACGATGTCCAGGAGCAGGAAGGCGCCTATGTCGTCGCTGATCGGAAGTTCATCGGACTGATGGTAAAGGACTCGAAGAAGTACAAGGACACCGGCGGCTGGGGATGGGACGTCTTCAAAGGGAACGGGAAGTCCGGCGGCAATGTGAAGGATGCAAAGACCGAGTGCTTCAACTGTCATGCCTCACAGAAGGCAAGCGATTACGTCTTCTCGAAATATCAACCCTAAGGAAGGTCGGGATTCCATCCCGACCTATACGGAGCGCAATCATGCCTGCATCAGCCTTTGATCCATCGGACCAGGAAAACATCGACCGCAAGATCGCGTTCGGCTTCGAACGTCTTGCGCAGGTGCTTAAGACGCTCGTCTGGAACGAGAGCAAGCAATCCGGCCTCAGCCCGATCCAGATACAGTTTCTGATTACACTCGCGTTCCACGCGAACAAGGAGTGGACGCTGTCCAGCCTGGCGAGCTATTTTCATCTCACGTCCGCCACCGTGAGTGACGCCTTGACGGCGTTGGAAGACAAAGGGCTGATCGTCCGGCGGCAGAGCAAGGACGACAGACGCGTGGGTCACCTTGCGCTCACTGCCGCCGGACGTCGTCAGGCCCTCAAGCTTGCCGGCTGGATGGATGCTGTTGTTGAGACGGTGCACGATCTGGATGATGGCGATAAAGCAGTTGTGCTCAAATCACTCATCGGTATTATCGCCGCACTGCAGCAGAAGGGCCTCATTTCCGTCGTGCACATGTGCATGACGTGCAAGTATTTCCGCCCCAACGCGCATCCCAGCAAGGCCAAGCCCCATCACTGCGCGTACGTTGATAAAGCCTTCGGCGACGCAGAACTGCGGCTCGATTGTCCGGATTACGAGGAACAGGAGGCGACGACGTAGCAGCACCGCCCGATTGCTCGTGTGCCTGACCGAATTGCGGGAGAAGTGGGAGAGAGGTAGGTGGTCGGTATGCTCAGCTTCCTTCTCGTTCACGTCTCGAGGGAATCTCTAAAGAATCTCACGATGAGCCAGAGCAAACCGCAGCAGGGCATTCGTCCCGTGCAGGTCGAGCTTCTGGCAGATGTTCGATCGGTGTGTCTCCACCGTGCGCACGCTGATGAATAACTCGTTGGCGATCTCCTTCGTGGTGCGGTTCTCGGCAATCAACCGGAGGACCTTACGTTCCGTGGGTGTCAACTTCGACACACCCACTGCGAGCGCCGCTGCGCCAGTATCCATGCGTCCTCGTCGGGCAAGGAATCCCGATACCGACGGGCTGAGGTAGTACTTGCCGGCAAGGACATTGCGCAGCGCATCGAGGGTCTCGGTAACAACGGAGTCCTTGAGCACGTAGCCCATGACGCCGAGATCGACGGCTCGATGGAACATCGTCTCGTTATCATACATGGTGAGCACAATGACCTTGACGGGAAGTTGCTTTTTCTGAAGGATGTTTGCGACTTCCAGTCCGTTCAACCGCGGCATGTCAATGTCAATGATCAGCACGTGAGGATGAAGTTCTTCGACCAGACGCAGAGCCTCTTCTCCATCGGAAGCCTCGCCGACTACGTTCCACCGGCCGTGTTCCTGGATGACACCGATGATCCCCTTACGCATCAGGGGATGGTCATCGGCAACAACGATGTTCACCTCGTCGGTCATGGGGTGTGCCACTGCGTCAGTAAGTGTTCTTTGATGCTGCCGCTTCGGGCGTCGGGATCTCGATCGTAATCGTTGTCCCGTTTCCAGGCGTCGAGTTCACGTTCATCGTTCCACCGAGCATACGCACACGTTCCATCATTCCGGTAAGACCTATGCCGATGCTTCGATAGGGTACCACCGGAGCGTTAACAGGTGGGCTTGTGACGCGCGGTGCCTCGCTTTCGATGACGGCGTTCGCCTGAAATCCTTTGCCGTTGTCACGGATGACGATGGTGATGGCCCGTGGGTTCTTCTCCACCACCACGCGGCACTCGCTCGCACCGGCATGCTTGATTACATTTGCGAGCCCCTCCTGCAGAATGCGAACGATGTTGATTTCCACCTCGGGTGGAATCGTCCCGTCAATGTCATCGATCTCACCCAGAACCGTCATGGGTGTTGATTCACGCACGTTCAGCAAGATGGAGCGTAGCGTTTCCGAGAGACCAAGCCGGTCAAGCTCCGGAGGTCTCAAGTCATGCGAAATGGTGCGTACACTCTTCAGAGCCTTCGATGCTGTCTCAGAGATGCGCGCGGCATGTTCACGTGCGGTCTCCTTCCCCTGTGAATCATTGAGTGTCAGCAGCGCTAGATTCTTGATGAACAAGAGATCCTGACCCAAACTGTCATGCATTTCTCGAGCGATGCGGCGTCGTTCTTCCTCCTGGCGTTCAATCAATGTTCGTGAGAGTTCCTGCTGTCGGAGTTTTTCCTTTTCGAGGGCCGCGACCTTGCGGCGGTAGATGAGCGCGGCAACGCCCAACACCAGCACAACGCTGCCCGCGCGGAACCACCACCTCATCCAGAACGGTGGCGTCACGACGATGGTGATTGTCGTCCCGTGTTCATTCCAATATCCGTCATTGTTGGAGCCTTTGACACGCAGGACGTAGCGACCGGGATCCAGGTTCGTGTATCCTGCATAGCGCTGCCGCGCCGGGACGTAGTTCCAGGCGTGATCGAACCCTTCCAGCATGTACGCGTACTGGTTGTTCTCCGGCGCCGTGTAGTTGAGTGCGACGAACTCGAAGGTGAAAAAGTTCTGTGTGTGGGAGAGTTCGATCGTTTGGTTGTCGGGAACAGGATTCGGCAGAGGCAACGGCTTGTTAAATACTTTGAATTCTGTTACATAGACCGGAGGTGCTAAGGGATTGTCGTCAATCTCGTCGGGAAAGAATGAGTTGAAACCGTTCACGCCGCCGAAGAACAGCTCGCCGGACCGTCCGGCAACATATGCACCCTGGTTGAACTCATCACTTTGCAGCCCGTCGCTGACGTCATAGTTCTTAAAGTGTCGTGTCGCGGGAGTGAAACGCGCAATCCCTTTGTTCGTACTCAGCCACAGTCGGCCGTTGCGATCGCTCAGAATGCCGTACACGACATTGCTGGGGAGACCGTCTGCCGTAGTGTACAGCGTGAAGATGGAAGGTGAACCGGGCGCATAATGCAGCAGGCCCCCGCTCGTTCCCATCCAGAAGGTTCCGTTGTCCTGCTCAATGATGGAATACACCGCCATGCTGCGAACGAGGCTCGCGAGCGTATCGGGGAAGGGGTACGGCACAAATCGTTGCGATGCGGAATCCAGCGACAGCACTCCCTGCTTCAATGTGCCCAGGAGGATGCCGCTGTGCGGTCCGAGTGCAAAGGTCGTCACCCCACTGGCGGAAACAATGGGGAGATTCTCTCCGGCAAGATAGTAGTGGTGAACTCTAAACGTTGCAAGCTCAACCTTATCCACAGTACCGTTCAGGTACCCGATCCAAAGCTGCCGGTACTGCGGGTTGTAGTGCATCGCAGAGACCCGATTGTGACTCATGCGCAGCGGATGAGCGGTCTCAGCGGTGAAGCGCTGGCATCGGCCCGTTCGTGTATCGAGGCGGTTCACTCCGCCGCCGTCGGTGCCGATCCAGAGTTCGCCGGGGCGCGTTTCGCACAGCGTGATAACTCGGTTGCTGCTCAGACTGGTGGGATCCCCGGAACGATGTTTGTAGGTAACGACGTGGTTCCGCGTGCGGTCAAAGCGTGTCAATCCGTTTCCGAATGTCCCGACCCAGAGGCTACCCTCGGAATCTTCCAGTATCGAGAAAACAACATTGTCCATTCTGCTTCCTTTGCCGAGTTCTCCCAGCGTGTAGTTGCGGAAGCGCTGCCTGTGGGGATTATACACCAGCAGACCGTTCGTGAATGTTCCTATCCAGATGAATGCATCGGAGCTTCGATAGAATGTGAGCGCCGGTTCCTCCGAGGCGCGAACATACCGACGATGCACGGGCATGTATTTCTTCACGCCGTCGAACGTTGCAATCCAAACCTCTGTGGAACTCGTTGCCAGCAGAGAATAAATGTTGCCGGTCCCCGGCTCCATCGGCGACGGATACCGATGGATGGCAAGCGTTCGTGTATTCATGCTGTAGACCTCTCCTTCCCACATTCCAATCCATAGCGTACCCGTAGAATCCAGGGAGAGCGATCGGACGTTGTTCGATGCATAGCTCCTCTTCGGCAGAAGTCGGATACGTTCGACCGAGTCGTTGTTGAGAGCAATCCTGAAGAGGCCGGCAGTGGTAGCGACCCACAGATGCTGGAGGTCATCCTCGCACATGCTCTGAATTGCAAGCCTGACGGAGGAAATCGTATCGGCTGCCAGTTGCACATTGCTGATCGTTCCCGTTGTCGGATCGTATTTGCTCAAGCCTGTACTTGTTCCGATCCAGATGGTACCACGGGAATCTTCACATAACGAGGAAACGGGACCCGAGCCGGACTGAGTTGTCTCGGTGGGGAAAGCATAGTGCTGGAAGCGATTCAAAGCCGGTTGGTAACAATTCACGCCGTTCTCCGTGCCGATCCAGAGATTCCCCTTACGATCGGGCATCAATGCCCAGATCGCGTTATGCGAGATGGAGTTCGAATCCTTCGGGTCGTGCTTGAATACCGTAATCCTGTATCCGTCGAACCGGTTAAGCCCGTCCTGCGTCCCGAACCACATAAAACCTTGACGATCCTGGGTAATAGCGCGCACGGTTGACTGGGAAAGCCCCCGGTCGAGTCCAATGCGATCAAGTCGGATCGTACTCTGCTCGAAGGCGTGGTTGCGCCCCGGTGCAGCGATGGAAGCACCCTGCAGGAGAAGCGCTGCGAAGATGCCCCGATATGTAACTCTCGCACTGTCTAGCATGGTGTTCAAGAATCGGATCGCTCGTCGGTGTGTAAAGTAGAAAGATGAAGAGCGCAAGTCAAGCGTACGGGATGGGCACCGTGCAGCATGCGTCTGCGCGGCTACGTACTGGTACATAGAAAAATACCGAACTCCAACGATTGAACCCATGCGCCGGCTTGTCTATGTTGATGACGAGAGATTCTCACCATGAAGTATCTCGTTGTAGACGATAACGACGTCATCCGGGGCGTCATTCGTCAGGCCCTCAGCGGAGAGAGCGACACGGTGGCCGAATGTCCGACCGGCGATGATGCACTGGCCGTATACGAGGAGGTCAGACCCGACTATGTACTGTTGGATATCCAGATGCCCGGAAAGGACGGCATCCAAACGGCAAGGGAACTCAAGCAGCGGTTTCCGGATGCTCGCATTATTATTGTCACCGAGTTTGATACTCCGGCCTTCCGGAAAGCGGCACTCAAGGCGGGTGCGCATGCACTTGTTTCAAAAGAAGAAATCTTCAGACTCAAGGACATGTTACACAATGTAGAAGGTACGATACGATGAAAAGATTTGCTCATCGCTTCTTCGCCCCGATACTCGGTGTGGGTATCGTTGGCATTGGCCTGTTGCTCATGCCGGTTGCCGCATCTGCGCAGTACTGGGGCAACCAGATGTTGCCGAAGTACGGCGAGGCATTGAGCACGGGCGTCATCGCGCTCAATCCTGCAGTGCGTGCGGTGGACATCCAGGGCTCGCACATGATCGTGGCTGATCGGTACGGCGTCAACATTGTTGATATTTCCAACCCCGCATCGCCGGTACTCATCGGCCGGACAGGCGTTCCACGACTGGCGAAGCGACTCACCGTTTCCGGGCGCTATATCTACGTGGCCGAACATCAGGGATTGGTGATCGTGGATTTTATCAACCCCACAGCACCGACGGTCGTCAGTTTCGTGGACGTTGGCGTGGAGGTCACTGACATCGTTCGACGGGATAGTGTCGTCTTTCTTTCCACCTCCTCCGGTATCCTTGCCTACAATGTCACGAATCCGGCAAGTCCGACATTGCTATCGTCTCTCACATTAGGAAGTGCTTCATTCGGTATAACAATCGAGTTGCATCCGACGCAGCCGCTGCTGTACTGCGGAGCCAACACGGGATCGCGGCAGCTGTTCACCGTGGATGTGACAAATCCTCAGAACATGCAGATCGTGTCAACTCGTTCGTTGCCGGGCGGCGGAACGGTATGGAGTCCCCCCATAGTGTCGGGCAACAGACTGTACGTGATCGAAACGATCAGCGTGGATGCTTTTGACATCACCACACCGACGCAGCCGGCAATGCTGTATTCACAGCCGCCCTCCTGGGGTTCGATGTACTCGGCTGTGCTCAAAGATACGTTGCTCTTTGTCGCTCACTGGCAAACGCGCTGGTCGGTGGTTTCGGTGGCCAGTTCCAGCGCGCCGCAACTTCTGAGGTCGTACGATAGCATTGCTGTGTTCGGGGAAGGGAACGGGATAACCAAAGTCCACGGCAATTACCTGTACCTGGCCAACTTCGGCAAGAACCCCAATGATATCGGCTGGCGCATTCGCATCATTGATATCTCCGATCCTCTGAATGCAAACGTGGTAGGCTCCGTTGCTTCGCCAAGCGAAGGATACAATGAGGCACACCAGATCTTCCAGCGCGCGGGAAATTATTACGCCATTGTTGGACAGAAGAACACTATCCAGCACAGAAGCGGACAGGTAACGCGTGCAGGATTCGTGCGCATTCTCAACGTGACCAATCCCTCGGCGCCTTCTGTCGTCTCTACACTGGACCTGCCCCATAACATCATTGCGGTGACAACAGCCGAGAGCTTAGCCGTTGCGCGCGGTGTAACGGTCAGCACAGTCAACCCCGGACAGTACGAAAACGTGCTGTATCTGCTGAACATTGCTGATCTGACCAATCCGATCGTTCTTGATCAGGTCAGCATTCAGGATAACGTCCAGCCCACGGAGAATCAATCCTCGATCCTTTTCTTCGAAGGGAAGCTCTACGTTCTGGACAAGACAACGTTGCGAGTGTACAGTGTTGGCGGCTTAACGTTCCAGCTTCTTGGGAGCACAAACGTTGCCAACGCCAACCCACTGAGGTCGTTCAGATTGCGAAGGGTGGGCAA
>CAZIKE010000145.1:0-8260 GCA_964539775.1 uncultured Chitinophagales bacterium | reverse complement strand
TATGGCGCCAGTACTTTCAGTACGGTTACTGGAAGGTGCGCGTGATGCAAAAGCATCCACGACAGATGAGGCTGCGGCAATTTGTGCCTGCCTGGTTTGTCTTGATGGGAGCTGTTTCTGTCGGCCTGCTCTTCGTTGGGTACTGGGTGCCCTTCGTTTTCCTGGGCGGTAGTTACCTTGCCGCAAACGCGGCATTCTCCGTTGCGGTTTGCCTGAAGAGAGGTTTCAGCCTTCTTCCGCTGCTTCCGATTGCATATGGTGTTCTGCATGTCTCATATGGAGTGGGGTTCCTCGCAGGACTTATCAGATTCTGGAAACAGTGGAACGCAACCGGAGATGTTCCGCAATTGAAGATGCCACAACAGACAGTTGCACTCTCGTCGTCAAAATCTTCATGAGATTGCTCAAAAGCATAGCTGGCCGCTGCGCGATGTTTATTGCAGGAAGCCTTCTGGCGTTGGTCATCAGCGAAGGTGTGGTTCGCCTTCTCGCACCTCAACAACTCATTGTGCTCAACGAAAGAATCTGGATGCCCGATTCGGCCCTTGCATGGAAGCACGTTTCGAGTGCAGAAGAGCAGGTCAATCTGGGCGAGCAGACGGTCTGGTTTGTCTCGGATGAAAACGGTCATCGTATCAACAGACGGAAAGCTTCTGGAGGCTGTGCTCGCTCGATTTTGTTTCTTGGTGATTCCTTCCTCGAGGCATTACAGGTGGAAAACGAAAGCACGTTTGTGGAGATCATCAGAAGGAGCTTCTTGCAGAACCACGGCGAAAAGCTTTGTGTCGTAAACTCAGGAGTTGGGGGATGGGGACCCAATCAGTACTTTATTTGCGCAAGAGCTGAATTACAGCGGCAGAGCTTTGCTTTAGGCGTCGTGTGTCTGTATGCAGGCAATGATATTGTATCGCGATTCGATACTGTTCTTGCACCGCGGGCTCCTGTGGAACGTCACTTATTCGAACTCCCTCGATCATTCTCCTTTTCCGAATGGAAACAATCCGTTTTCTATCCGGTCAATGACTTTCTTGAGACTCGGTCTCATCTCTTTCTGTTTATGAAGAATCGGGGTCAGACGATGCTCTCAAAGGTAGGGTTGACGGCAGAGTACTTTCCTCCCATCTTTTCGAAGTCGTATGTCCGTGCACAAGCGTGGGCTACAACTGCAGAAATCTGCTTTCACATCAAGAAGCTGTTCGATGAGAGAGATGTTCCCGTACTTTTTGTGCTTTTGCCTACCCCGTATCAGGTGCACGAACAGGTTTTCCGAGACTACGTTCGAGGTTTTGACATCGACGAAGAGTTGGTCGACCTGGAACAACCGAACAAGCTTCTCACCGAAGAACTGAAGAAACGAGGTATCGTGCTCCTTGATCCTCTTCGGTTCTTTCGGCGAAAGGCCGAAGAAGGGCAGAGTCTGTACGGGAAGGTTGACAATCACTTCAACGAGAACGGGCATCGCGCTTTGGCGGAGTTCTTGGTTCCGTACGTGGAGGAAGTTCTTGGGCAACCATAGCAAAACGATATTTCCTCAGTCAAAGGAGTCTCGCATTCGCACGTTGAATGAAGCGTGCTGATTATTGTCGGCAATTCGTTATCTTGGAGCAGGAACGAGGCTTCGTCCGAAGTGCCCTGCGCGAGCTTGTGCACCTAAGCGGCGATGCACGCGTGTGGCAAGAACACTTCGATTATTGAGAGTAAGGCATTCGTTCCATACCTTTTATTGGTTAAGGAAAACAAGGCCGATGACCCGAAAACAAAGAGAGAATGCTCGTCGCTGGGTGGAGGCATGGCAACGTGCCGGCATGGCGATGGAGCAACACGGGCTTCGGCAATGAAAAGAATTTCGTTGATGAGCTGGTTTCCCGTTTCAAACCCCGCGCAGCAGGCATGCATAAATTCGCCCTGCGACAGCGCGTCGTGCTTCTCTCCGACGGGACGATTCCCTTCGACATTGCGTTGGGGGGACTTGATTTTTAAAAATCTGCCGTAAAGCGTTCCTCGTTTTTTGAATACCCCGGTGAGATTCTTCTTCGCACATGCTCTGCAGAGGATCTGATCGTGTTCAAAATGTTTGCGGGCCGAGCAATTGACTGGCATGACGTCCGAGGCATCATCATACGGTAGGGAAGGAAACTCGACTGGCGCTACATCCGGAAGTGGCTGCCGCACTTGCTTGAACTGAAAGGGGCGCCCGAGGCTATGAAGCAACTCGAGGCAATGCGCAAAGAGCTGGAGACCTGATTTCCACCATCCAGTCCTCACTCGCGGAACCCCAAATCCAGAATCTGGAATCTCCTTTGAGCTTTCATTCCAAAGCAAACATTCCAACCGGCCTATCCCGTCGGCAAAAGTTTCTCCCCTTCGCCCTCCCCGATCTGGACGAGTCCGAGCTTGAGGAAATCCGCGAAGCCCTGGACTCTGGCTGGGTGACGACGGGACCGAAGGTAAGCAAGTTTGAAGCTGACTTTGCCAGAGCTGTGGGCGCAAAGCACGCCATCGCTGTCAACTCCTGCACCGCGGCAATGCATCTTGCGCTGGAAGCCATCGGCTTGCAACGCGGCGACGAGGTGATTACCTCGCCCTACACATTTGCAGCGACGGCGGAAGTGATTCGCTACTTCGATGCAAAGCCGGTGTTTGTGGATATTGACCCGATCACATGCAACATAGATGTTGACCGGATCGAGGAAACGATAACGCCGCGAACGAAAGCCATCATCCCCGTTCACGTAGCAGGATTGCCGGCGAGGATCGAACGTTTGTTGGAGATGTGTGAACTGCGGGGAATTGCCGTGATCGAAGATGCGGCACACGCAGACCCGATTGCGTATGGTCGGTGGGTCAAATCCCGAACCTCGAAGCCAGAATCCGGAATCCGGAATCCTCAATCCTCTGGTCTTTCTACAGCGGCTTGCTTCAGTTTCTACGCCACGAAAACCATCACCACCGGCGAAGGCGGCATGATTGCGACGAATGACGAGAGGATTGCCGAGCGTTGCCGCATCATGGCACTGCACGGCATCAGCAAGGATGCGTGGAAGCGTTACACGGCGGAAGGGTCGTGGTATTACGAGATCATCGCACCGGGATATAAGTACAACATGACGGACATTGCCGCGGCGATGGGACTCGCGCAGTTGCAAAAGGCGGAGAGGATGTGGCGACGACGCAGAGAAATTGCGCAGATGTACACGGCGGCTTTTTCTCAAATCCCGAAGCTCGAACCGCCTGCTACGTCCGAGTATCATGCATGGCATCTGTACATGCTGAGACTCGGATGCGCGAAAGCGGGAGGCGAGAGATCGGAGGCCGCTGAGCTGCGGGCGAGGTTTGTGGCTGAGTTGAAAGCGCGGAACATTGGGGCAAGTGTGCATTTCATCCCGCTTCATCTTCATCCGTATTATCGTGAGACGTACGGCTATAAGCCGGATGATTTTCCGATTGCCTATCGCGAGTACTCGAGGGAGATCTCGCTGCCCATCTACTCGAAAATGACGGATGATGACATTGACGACGTGATTGCTGCTGTCAGTGAGATTGCCGAACGAATGGGGGGACTTGAATCATAGGGTAATGGAGTAATGACCTTCAGTGAGTTTGTGCCCAACGTGCTGGGGGAAATCAGCAACGCCCTGGAAAGTGTTGCCGAAGAAAAGGTGGCGGAACTCGTCCGGGCGATTCTTGCGGCAGATCGTGTTGTAGTGCATGGTGCAGGGCGCGTGGGACTCGCATGCAAGGGCTTCGCAATGCGGCTCGGGCACTTGGGGAAGCAGGCTTTCACGGTTGCGGACTCGACAGCTCCTGCCATTGGCAAGAAGGATTTGCTCCTGCTGGCGTCAAGCTCTGGAGAGACGCAGACGGTCTATGATGTGGGCGTGCTGGGGCGTGCACATGGCGTACCGGTTGCGGTCATTACCGCGAACGCTCATTCCCGGATGGCCGGCGTTGCCGACCTGCTGATCACGTTCCGGGCGCAAACGAAATTTGGCCCACGTGGGGAGGTTTCCTCCATCCAACCCATGGCTACGCAGTTCGAACAAAGCCTTCAGGTGTTCTTCGATATTCTGATCCTCCTCCTCATGCAAGAAACGTCGCAAACTCAGGACGACATGTGGAGACGCCATTCCAATCTGGATTAGGACAAAATCTGATGATGGCGTCTACCAACTAAGGCTTGCGCTGTATCAACATACTTCTTTATGTTCGTTTGTTAGGTAAGCCTGTCATGCCGAGACCGGTAGAAGCATTTCTTGCGGCGGCAGGACTTCTGGTGTTGTCTCCCCTTCTCTTTGTCATCGCTTTGCTGATCAAGATGTACGATGGGGGCGAAGTACTCTATCGTGCCGTACGCGTGGGGAGGAACGGCAAGCTTTTCATGCTGTTGAAGTTTCGCACAATGGTGGCGGGCGCAGACAAGATTGGCGCCGCGATTACCACTCGGGGGGATTCGCGCATTACTCCCCTCGGAGGATTTCTTCGGAGATATAAGCTCGACGAGCTACCACAATTGGTCAATGTGGTCAAAGGAGAGATGAGTCTTGTCGGCGCGCGCCCCGAAGACCCACGCTATGTTGCTCTGTACAACGAGGTCCAAAAACAAATCCTTGCGTTTCGTCCCGGCATTACAAGTCCTGCGTCGCTGGAGTACCGGGACGAGGCATCACAGTTGCAGGGTGACGACTGGCAGCAGCAGTACCTGAACATCATCCTGCCGCGCAAGGTGGCGATGGATTTGTCCTATCTCCAACGCCGCACATTCTTCAGCGACATCAAGATCATCATCCGCACATTTGGGGGGATTCTCACATGAAGAAACACCTGTACCATCTCATCAGAGGAGTGAGAAACCGACATGTTTTTGGATTTGACATCCTCGCCTTTTGTTTCATCCCGGCGGCGGCATTGGTGTTGCGTCTGGATGGCTTCGCGGCAGCGAGCCAGTTTCTCGTTCCGCTCGTGGTGTACACCTTGCTCTCGTTCATCTGGAAGCTTGCGGTGTTCTATCCCCTGGGCTTGTACAATCGCTATTGGCTCTACGCAAGTGTGGATGAATTAGGGACGGTGGTAGTTTCCAACGTAGTTTCTATGGCAATCGGGATTGTTCTCTTTTTCAGCGTCTTCAGGCCGCTGGAGGTTCTTCCGATGAACTTTCCTCGATCCATTCCCATCATTGATGGACTTCTCACAACGCTTATCGTCGGAGGGTTCAGGTTCGGTTTGCGCTTCGGGTCGGATTTCCACGAAGGCAAACCCGGCACACATGCAAGCAAGAAGCGTGTGCTCATCGTGGGTGCTGGAGTCGCCGGCTCGATGATCTTGAAAGAAGTGAAGTTGAATCCCCAGCTCTCCATTGATCCGATTGGACTACTGGACGACGATCCGGCCAAGCAAGAGGTTCGCATCCATGGCGTTCCCGTGGTCGGTAAGCTGCGGGACCTGCCCGAGGTGGTGGTGAAGTATCAGGTGGAGGAAGTGATTATCGCCATGCCGAGGGCTCCGGGCAAAACGATTCGCAACGTGGTGCAGATGTGCAACGTGGTGGGCGTTCCGAGCAAAACGATTCCGGGCATGTTCGAGATCATCAGCGGCTCGGCCACCGTGACTCAGATCCGCGACGTGGATATCGAAGACCTGCTGCGACGCGGCGTGGTGAAAACGGATACGAACGGAGTGGCGAACCTGCTGCGCGGCGCGCGTGTGATGATCACGGGGGCAGGCGGCTCGATCGGCTCAGAACTGTGCAGACAGGTCAGCAGTTTTGAACCGGAGGATGTGATCCTGCTGGGCCACGGCGAAAATTCCATTTTCAATATTGCCTGCGAACTGAAGTCGCTGGTTGCGCTGCGGCTCAAAGCTAGTCAGCATGCCCCCCGCGTGCATACCGTAATTGCCGATGTGCGAGACCGGGAACGCATGCGCCAGGTGTTTCAGCATTACCGCCCGACCGTGGTTTTCCATGCCGCGGCCCACAAACATGTAGGCCTGATGGAGGAGAACATCCCCGATGCAGTAACGAACAACGTTCTCGGGACGCAGATTCTTGTTGATCTTTCCGAGCAATTCAGCGTCGAGCGTTTCGCCATGATTTCGTCGGACAAGGCCGTGAACCCGGCCTGCATGATGGGTGTAACCAAACGTGTGGCGGAGCTGGTGGTGCATGAAGCCGCCGAGCGTACCGGCAGACCATTCGTGAGCGTACGGTTTGGGAATGTGTTGGGAAGCCGCGGCAGCGTCGTGCCTATCTTTAAGCAACAGATTGCTGCAGGTGGCCCTGTGCTGGTAACGCATCCCGATGTGAAGCGCTACTTCATGACGATTCCAGAGGCAGTCCAGTTAGTGCTGCAGGCTGCAACGATGGGTGAAGGCGGAGAGATTTTCGTTCTCGATATGGGAGAGCCGATCAAGATCGTCGATCTCGCCCGCGACCTCATCCGCCTTAGCGGACTGGAGGAGGGGAGAGATATTGACATTCAGTTCACCGGGCTTCAGCGCGGCGAGAAGCTTACGGAAGACTTGTTCTTTGCATCGGAAGCGGTGGAGCGTTCTGCCCACGAGAAGATCTTCGTCTGTCGCAACGGATTCCAGCCTGTTGCGGATATGGCGTCACCGCAAAGAACGTCCGGCGCGGAACTCCTGGGCGCGCGCTCGGCGCGCACCAATGTCGAGCGGTTGATTGCAGCGGCACAGAGCGGGGCAACCAAAAACGTTCGTATTCTCCTTAAGCAACTCGTGCCCGAATATCAGGAGAAGATCGTCGTTCCAGAGATCGACATTCTTCCCTTCCGAAGGGAATCAGGGCCTCCGGTTTCTCTCGTGGAGGACGCCTCGCGCAGGTAAATACCGACAGTCCGGGAAACAGCCCCCTGCCCGTGCTTCCATCGTGATGCACGGGCTTTTTATTTTGCTGTCAGGTCAGATGGAGCGTGATTGGAAAAGCGGAGTCAGATGCACTGCGCCGATGCCGAAGATCAACCAGATGAATTTGTGGACGTGATCGTCTCCCGTCATCCCGCCAACAAGCATAATGGTGAGAGCCGTGAGCCATGTGTAATGTGTAGCAGAAATCGACGCATGTTGCTCCTGGAGCCATCCGTTCTTCAGTCCAACAATGGCCACGATAATGAGGACGAGAAAAAGCAGGAAGCCAACCAGGCCTGTTTCCGCCAGCATCGTCACAAACGTGTTGTGTGCGGACCATCGCAGACCGTAGAAGGGGATGAAGTTGGTGCCGTAAAAGACGGAATGGTTCTCAAACTGGCCGATGCCGACGCCGGCAACCGGATGGTCGGCCCACATGGCAAGTCCTGCATCCCATTGCATGTAGCGGAACCCGACGGAATCTCGGCCTTGCACAATGGAAACAAGAATGCCTGAGATAATGCGCCAGTACTCTGCCGGGACGATCAGAAGCGCAGCGGCCGCGATCGCCAGCCCAAACTCGAACAGTCGCTCCTTGAGCAACTTGGTTCTTTCAATGAGCATCAGTCCAATGCCGAGCAGAAGCAGCAACACGCTTGTGCGCGAGACCGTTGAGGCCAGCCCCGCGAGCAAAATCACAATGGCGGCAATCGCTACAAGCCTCATCCATCGCTTCGTGTACGCGTGACGGAGATGGGCAAGAAACATCACCGCAAGTACGTAGTAGCGCCCCGCATCATTTGCTCCTTCCGCAAGTCCGCGTGCCCGGACGGACGCGGCGGAACTCAATCCGAACTGAACCTGATGGACTGCAACATACGCCGAGATCACGGCTCCGATCACGAACGAAGCCATCAGTGCACGATGCTGATGTTCGTGCTTCATCAACTGCGTTGTCAGGAACATAAGGGCGAGAAGCTGGACGTACGTCCACAGCCACACGCGATCGCCGATGCCCAGTGCGGCAGTAGGGTTGCTCAGGGCTATCCACGCGACCAGAACAACAGCGAGAAGATGCGATAGCGTGACAACGGGCCTCTGCCATCTCTCGACCATAATTTCTCGAACATATCCGAGAAGCGTTGCTGCCCCGAGCAGTGGATAGACTGAAGTGGTAAAGCTCACAGGGGGAAAAATCCCTGCCACCGGAAACGACGCTCCAATGATAACGATACCCAAAACAGGTCGAGCGACAATGAGCAGACAGAGAACAGCGAAGGTGATAAAATGCGCGGTGGCAACGACACTCGAGGGCATGCTCGAACTCCATACATGCGTCGCCGTTAACACGAAAAAACTCACCGCGATGATGACGGCAATGGCGCGTGTGTACGTGCGG
>CAZIKE010000144.1:0-8279 GCA_964539775.1 uncultured Chitinophagales bacterium | reverse complement strand
CCAACTTCAACAGGAGCAATTCCTTCCCCTGGCCATCGGGGCTTTCCGCGATGAGCCTGTTCAGCGGCGGAATGGAAATGTATGACTCGACGGTGGAATCGAGTGCTGCGATGATGCGGTCTCGCAGTGCAGCGTTTTGGGGTTCTCCTTCGTGAAGCCCGCGAAGGAACGCTTCTACCGCGCGCTCCGGGAGGTGTCGGTACAGAAAGACCAGTCCGAGCGTGTACTCGGCATCCGCACGATATGCGCTCATCGCAAACTGCTGCAGGAACTGCGTGAGTGTTCGTTCGGCGTCGGCATACTCGCCCGCGTACAGCAGCGCCTTACCCTTCATCACCCTCGCTGCAGTCTCCCGATGGCTGCGCGGGAACATCACCAGCACTTCGTTCAACACACGCGCTGCGTCCTTGTATTCCGCACGGCGGTACAGAGCGAGCGCATCCGTGAACATCTTCTCGGCACCGGCCTGATAGCGAATGCCGGTCTGCGCCGCGCCGACGCTGAGTACACACAACACCACTGCGAGAACCCGAAAGATGCTCACGATCGGAAGGGCGGACATGAAGAACGTCAAAATGGTGATGGACCTGAATCAGTTCTTGTCGCGATGTGCCCGGGGATGTCTTGGCTTGCGCACCGAGACTGTCGGCGTATTCATGTCGCCAAGAACCTCGCACACGGAGCGGTACGCTGTTTCGGCTTGTACATCGCTGGGCTTCAGGCGGAGGTATCGCTCAAAGTACCGCTTCGCTTCCGCCAATCGGTTGAGATGGATGAGCGTCGTTGCGATGCTCAACCAGGCTTCCTCGTCATCCGGGTTCATGTCGACGGCAAGGAGGTACTCGTCGTAGGCAGCCTGCCAGTGTTCGATCGAGGCCAGCGCGTCGCCCAACAGGCGATGGGCCGACCCGCTGTAGCGATCAAGGCGCGCTGCGTGTTTCAAGACACTAATGGCTTCACCCGACTTCCCCAGGCGCAGGAGCACCTCGCCCCAAACCTCGAAGACTCGCGGCAGTTTGGGATCAACCTGTGCGGCCAGTTTCACCTCGCGTTCGGCTTCGATCAATTTCCCCAATCCAAGATACGCCAGACCCAGGCTCATGTGGACGAGCGGATAATGCAAATGCCGGACGCTTAGGAAGTACTCGAGCGCGCGTTCATAGTTGCACTGGCGAAGATGAAAGCTGCCCAACTGAATGTAGAATTCCGCGCTGCGCGGATTGGCCTTCAGCCCTTGCTGCAGTACTTTTTCTGCTGCATCCAGCCGGCTCGAGTCGCTGTAGATCTGTGCCAGAAGCATGAAGGCCCGCTCGCACTTTGGATTGGCTGCAATCACTTGTTGCAGCAACTGGATCGCGTGCAGCGGCTTGTCGTCGTCACGGAATTGCGCCGCCTGTTCCAACAGCGTATGTATGCGCAGTTCGTTCACGGGAGAAAAGTAACACAAAAAACTGTGTGTTTCAATTGCCCGTCGCGCTGACGCGCATGGCTATGGAAAACGCTACACGTAATCGCGCGCAATGGCACGCACACCGACAAGGGTGGACGCGGCGAAGAGGAGCACAGAAACGGCAGCGATAACGATCAGCGGTAGAACGAACCCATCGCCCGCAACCGGCGACGCATCGAAGTAGCGGTAGAGCGGTCCGGAGAGGATGATCGCGACAAGCGTCAGATACAACATGCTGCCGAGGAACGTCAGCGATGCACCCTGGGACGACGCCACGCGGATGGGGTTCTTTTCCTTGTAGAGTGCGAAGTAGCCTCCCGCCCCCATACTCGTTCCTGTCAGCGTCGCGACAACGAAGAACGTCACGATGGCGGCAATACCCACAAGCCCCCAATCCCGCGAGAACAAATACACCGAACCGACGGCAAGCAGTTCGGCAATCACCGACACGGTGATCAGCGAGACGATAACCTTGTACCAATACACCTTCCGCGGCGACACCGGCGAGGCTCTCACACTCCAGAACGCTTCGCCTTCAAGACTGACCAGAGGAAAGACAAAGCGCAGGGCAATCGAAGCAATAAGAAATCCGTTGAACAGAAAAACGACAAGAAACGCGTTTGTCTGCATCGTGGGATGCACAAAGCGCAGGTTCATCGAACCCACCGCGATGAGAAAGACGGCGAGAAGAAGAAGCATGAGCAGAAGGTGAAGCCATTGGCTGGGCTCGCGGAGGAAAAGCGAAAGGTCGCGGCGGAACAACACCTCGAGTGGCGAAGCCGTGCACTGGCCGCTTCCTAATTGTAACACTCTCTCTCGCTCGGTTTTGTGCGTGCGCCCTGCCTGAAGGTCAACAACCGCCAGCCAGCTTTGATAGTAGAATTTGCGGGCGATGAGGCCCGCAAGCGCGGTCAGCCCGAGCATCGTGAGCACGAGGAGCGACAGATACGGCATAGCGCGCGCGTACTCGCCCTGTATCGCCCAGTACAGGAAGTTTGCAACCCAATGATTCGGCAGCACCTTGACGAGCGGAGGGTCGAGATACCCCAGGTACTCATTCACATCCGGCCACAGCTTTGTTACTTCATCGACCAACATCATGGGATTGGTAAGGCTGAAGTAACCGTACACGAGCGCTCCGTACACGCCGAGCAGAATACCCAACAACCACCGGAATCCGATCCTGCCTCCGATCTTGATCAGAACCATCAATGCCGTCGTTGCAAGGATGCCGGCAATGAGCATGAAGGGAAGCATCACCAGAAACATCACCACAACATAGAAGTACCACGGCAAGTGAAAGAACGACCCGTAGCCGAGCAACATCGCCAGGCCAAGAATCGTCAGGGTGGTTGAGCTGTAGAAGAAGTTGTCGACAAACTTGATGAGAAAGATCTTCGCGTGCGAGATGGGCAGACTCATCAGGAATGCCACCTCCTGCGATCGATACAAGGTCCCGAAGGAGACAATCATGTTGCCGATATGAACCGTCACGAAGAACACGTACAGCAGCATCGAGAGCATGCGATGGAAGAGGAAGAGGCCGATGTGTGCCTGGTTGAGGAGGTAGTCGGTGACGAAGCGCGCGAGGAAGAACATTGCCACGGCGAAACCGCCGAAGATGAGCACCGATGCGAAATTCTGCAGCAGCACGTACCACCGCGGCTCAAAAGCCCGCTTGAGGAAACTCTGCGCTCGCGTATTGAGGACGATCAGCAGTTCGCGCATGCCTATTTCGTGAGTTCAAGGAACATACGTTCCAGCCGGCCGTTGTGGCCCGCCACCGGACTATCGTAAATGATCCTGCCGCTTTTGATGATCGCAATACGATCGCATAGCTCTTCAACAATCTCCAGAAGGTGGGTTGACATGAACACGGTCAAACCTTCCTGGGTTTTTTTCTTGAGCGTATCTTTCACGAGGCGAGCGCTGCGCGGATCAAGTCCCACGATCGGCTCGTCGATGATCAGCACCTTCGGGTTGTGCAGTAGTGCGGCCGTGAGGACAATCCGCTGGCGCATGCCTTGCGAGTATTCCTCTGCACGCTTGTCCATGAATGACGTAATCTCGAACAAGTCCTGGATCTGTCTGATCTTATCCCTGACGTCATGGACACGCATGCCGAACAGCCCGCCGACAAAATGCAGGAACTCACGGCCGGTGAGTTTGTCGTACAGAAACGGCTGGTCCGGCACATACCCGAAACTGCGCTTCGCTTCCAGAGGCGTCCAGTGCACGTCATACCCATTCACGATGCAATGCCCCGAGGTTGGTTCGTACAGTCCGGTCAGCGTTCTGATGGTTGTCGTCTTGCCGGCACCGTTGGGCCCGAGGAAGCCGAAAAAGGTGCCCGCCTCGATCTTCAGACTGATGTCATCAACAGCCGTGAGGGAGCCGAATCGTTTCGTCAAATGTTGGATTTCGATCATGAAGGAAGTGAGATGCCCAGCTCGTTCAGAATCAGCCTTTGTGCCCGCAGGAGTTTCCGTAACACCGGAACTGCATACGGGTTAAACTTGACCATATCATGGAACAATGCTCTTGTATCGTTATCGGCAATCTGGGCAAGGTTCATTAGGGAGGCATACGATCGTGTGCTGAAGGGATGCTTCTTCACCGGCGTCCGGGCGGCGACCCGGCCGACAAATTGTGCCAGCAAAAGCGTCTCGGCCATGAACCTGTCGTGCGCCTGAGGCCTCATCGTATGGCAGAGAAGTCCCGTGGACTGCAGCAGGGTCACAATCTTCCGGAGCTGCGCCGGGGGTAGCCGCACAGGACAGAGCACAACATGATGGCCGCGCAAGGTAGCGGATGCGCTGTCAGGCCCGAATAGCGGATGGCTACCGAGGATGTTCACAGAAGCAGGAAGAATCTCGCGCATCCATCGGACGGGGAACATCTTCACCGAACATACATCAACGACAAGCGCTGAAGGCCGAACGAACGGAACGATTGCGCGCAAGACACGCTGCATGGCGGAGATGGGCACGGCAAGGACAAGGACGTCGCAGGAAGCAACGACGTTCAGCGGTGCCGCTTTGATGCGCGAGGATGGAAAACCTTCCCTCCACTTCTTGATGTCAAAGACGAGAACCTTCGCCCTGCGGGCAAGATGCACAGCAGCAAACTTGCCGAACCTGCCGTACCCTACGAGACCGATGGTCACGGGAGTGTTCCTTCGTTCAACCTGCGCTGTGTCGTCCGGGCAAGGTCAAAGATCGCCCGGCATATTTGTCGGACAAAGCGCGGATCGATGCCGAGTTCTCCTGCTATGGCAAGTTGCCGTGAAAGAATGTCCTTTTCCCGCTGCGGGTCGTAAATCTTCTCCCCCCTTTTCTTTTTTAGTAATCCAATCTGTTCCACCAGGGCCTGCCGCTCGGCCACGAGAAGGAGGATGTTTCGATCGATGACATCAATGTCATCACGGAGCGCCTGGAGCTTTGTCTTCTTCCTCAAGAGTTGTTGTCGCGTGAGATGGTCGAGCAGGGTCAACGCGACCATTGCTTCGGCAACCGGGACAACGCGCGGACAGATACACGGATCGTGTCGTCCTTCGACGGTGATCGTTGCCGGCTTGCCGTCGATCGTGACGGTCTCCTGCTCCTTTGCGATCGATGAGGGAGGCTTGACCGCAATGCGCAGGATGATATCCTCGCCGTTCGAAATGCCGCCAGCGATTCCTCCCGCATTGTTCGTCCGTGTGCGAACACGGTTGGCATGCTTGTCGAAGTACAGAGGATCGTTGTTCTCGCTTCCCTTCAGGCGGGCCGCTGCAAAACCGTTGCCCACCTCGAATCCCTTGATGGCACCGATGGACATGAGGGCCTTGGCAAGATCGGCTTCCAGCTTATCGAACACCGGTTCGCCGAGGCCCACCGGCGGGTTCTTTACAATCACTTCAACAATGCCGCCGACGGAATCTCCCTCCTTCTTGACACGCAAGATCTTTCGCTCCATTTTCTTCGCCGCTTCCGGGTCGGGGCAACGGAGCGGATTCCTTTCGATTGCGGAGAAGTCGATGTGCCTGGCACGAATGCCGGCAACTTCTTTGGTGTATGCGAAGATTGCAATGCCACGCTTGGCGAGAAAGGATTTCGCAACAGCGCCTGCAGCGACACGCGCCGCAGTCTCTCGCCCCGAAGAACGACCGCCGCCGCGATAGTCGCTGACCCCGTACTTCGCGAGATACGTGTAGCCGGCATGACCGGGACGGAACAGGTCTTTGATCCGTTCGTACGCTCTCGGCTGCTGGTCTTTGTTCCAAATGATCATGCAAAGAGGTGTGCCGGTGGTCTTGCCCTCAAAGACACCGCTGAGAATCTCTACCTGATCCGTCTCCGTGCGTGATGTTGTGATGTTGCTTTGACCCGGCCGGCGCCGATCGAGTTCCTTTTGGATGAACTGAGTATCGATCGGCAAACCCGGTCGCACGCCGTCGATCACCACGCCAACGGCACGCCCGTGACTCTCGCCGAAGGTCGTAATCCGAAACCTGCTGCCGAATGTGTTGCCTGCCATGATCGATGCAAGATTCAACGTTCTTACGCTCTTGACGCTGCGTACAGCTTCTCGAACTCCTTCCAGAATCCGGGGAATGACTTCCTGACACACTCAGGATTCTCAATCTCGATGCCGGGGACTTTCAATCCAACAAGTGCGAAGCTCATTGCAAGCCGGTGATCATTGTATGTGTCAACAAGCCCCCCTCGAAGGTGCGACGGCTGAATCTCCAGGCCATCGTCGGAAGCTGTGATGTGTGCGCCGAGCTTCCTCAATTCCGTTTCCAGCGCGACAAGCCTATCCGACTCCTTGTGCCGAAGATGCGCGACATTCCTGATCCGTGTAGGGCCGGAGGCGAACGGAGCAAGGACCGCAAGCGTCGGCACAGCGTCGGGCATGGCATTCATGTCCGCGTCGATGCCGGGGAGGCGACGATTTCCTTGTACTCGAACCCCTCCCTCTTGCTCACGCACCGAACAGCCCATTCGCTCCAACAAGAAAAGAAGTTGTGTATCCGCCTGAGCGGAACGTAACGTCACACCCTTCACCAACACATCACCGCCGCAGAGCGCCGCTGCAGCAAAGAAATACCCTGCGCTCGAAATATCCGCTTCGACATCGAACCTGGCCGGAGAGTATCTCTCTTCAGCATGCACAACGAACCGAGCATGTCCGCGCCTCTCCACCGTCACACCGAAGTGTTGCATGACCTGGAGCGTAAGGTCAACATACGGAGCGGAAGCAAGCTGTCCTTCTACTTCAACGCAAAGGCCGCTCGCTGCGTACGGCGCAACCATCAGAAGCGAAGAGAGAAACTGGGAGCTTCTTGATCCTCGCAACCGTACCACGCCGCCAGATAAGGCGCCCCCATGGACTGCGTATCGACCGTGCTCCTTCTCCTCCACGCTCACTCCCATTGCTGCGAGAGCTTCAAGCAAATCGTGCACGGGACGTTCGCTCATCCGGGCGTCTGCTTGAAACAGAGTCGTGCCCTGAGCAAGTGCGGCCACCGAGAGCAGAAAGCGGAACGTTGTGCCCGCGTTGCCCACCGGGATGGGAAACTTCGGCGCGTACAGCGTTCCTCCTGTACCGCTCACAATCAGAGCATCACCGGCTCGCCGAACGAGGATGCCCAGTTGGTTGAGGCCGTTGCACAACAGCGCTGTATCGTCGCTGTCCGATGCGCTGCGCAGCACGGACTCGCCCTGTGCCAGCGCTGCACAGACGAGCGCACGATTCGTGATGCTCTTTGAGCCGGGCACATGCACCACTGCTTGCACGGCATGATGACAAGGTTCAATCACTCGTTTCATCTCTCGTGGCCAACCACCGGTTTGTTACCATGCACGAGCGAGTATCCGGCGCATTGTTGCTATCGAAGGCTGCACACCCGTGTACAAGTGAAACTGCAGTGCGGCTTGATGAAGATACATCTCCGTTCCCGGAATGATCCGTGCCCCGGCGTTGCGCGCGTCGCGCAGGAGTTTCGTGACCGGCGGATTGTATACAGCGTCGAACACCGTCTTATTCTTCAAGAGTGATTTTGGAACGGGTGATTCGTTGACGTGCGGCATCATCCCCACGGATGTCGCATTGGCAAGAATGTCGAACGGTATCTCATGCAGATGCTGTCGTGGCACGAAGGTGAGACCGAGTTCCCGCGCGAGCCGCTTTGCTTTCAGTTCTGTGCGATTGGTGATGAGGACTTCAGCACCCCGACAAGCTGCTTCGTAGGCGATGGCGCGCGCGGCACCACCGGCGCCGAGAACAAGCAGGCGTTTCCCCTTCACGCGTCCTCTCTTCTCAATTGCATCAAGCGCGCCACGCGCATCGGTGTTTGTTCCGTACCACTTCCCCCGCTTGCGCAGCACCGTGTTGACCGCGCCGATCGCTTGTGCCGTCGCGTCAACCTCATCAAGGAATCTCATGATCGATTGTTTGTGGGGAATGGTAACGCTGAACCCGTTCAGCAACGGCGCACAGCGTTCCATGAACGCCCCCACAGCATGCACCGGAAAGCGGCAGTATACCGCGTTGACACCATAGGTCTTGAAAAGCGGATTATGAAGGAAGATTCCTCTGCTTTGCTTGAGCGGATTCCCCACCACGCCAAAAACTTGTGTCGAGTGGTTCAGGCAACGCACGCGATACAGGCGATCGAGTATCTTCGCTGGAATCTGTCCCGGAGCGGCAGCTTCTCCATCCTGGGGCGCTGCGTACGTTGCCCAGCTCCCAAGCTTTGCGTACAGCACCCGCGACGCCTCGCCGAACTCCCCCATCGCTACGACAATGGCTTTACGCCTTCCCGAACGTACCAGCTTCACGAAAT
>CAZIKE010000143.1:0-8293 GCA_964539775.1 uncultured Chitinophagales bacterium | reverse complement strand
GATGGGACCCGAAGGGCGCGGGAAGCGTCAGCGTCCCGTAGGCATCGACGGTATTCGTGACCGTGTGTGCTGTGGCTTGCTGCACAAGCGGAAAACCGCCGAGGGTCACCACAAGACTTTCGACATACGTCGTTGTCCAGGTTGTATTCAGTGTCATCGGCAACTGGTAGAACACCTCGGGAGGAATGTTGACTTGTCTCAGGACCGCCGTGCCGAATGGCGTTTGCGCATCGCCTCCTGCTCCGGGATTTTGCAGGTTAGCACCCAGAATGAGGTACTGATACACGATGCCTGTGATGCCCTGCAACGTCTGCCGCGTGCGCAACGCATGCGTCGCAGAGGGGAACCAGCTGAAGTAAGGAGTCCCCGACGGTGTTACGCTGGTGAGCGTGTCGATGCGATGTGTTGCAAGGGCACTAAAGTTCCACGTGTTGGCAGTCCCGCCCGGGGTCCCGATGTTTGCCGTGGTCGTCAGCGTATCGGCACGGTTCTGAAGCGAATTGCCGACCGCCAGGCGAGAAGAGACATCTGCTGCGGTGATCGTAATTTGTGCGAGCGAGAGGCTCACAACGGCACAACAAAGAAAGAGCGTGAGAAGTGCTTTCATACATCCTCCTGGTTATTTGAGTACACGGATCTATTTGGGATTAAAGCTCCATGCTCACATAACGTCCCCCAACGCTTCGGAAGAGCAATAGGTTTGGAACTGAAAGGCAATGGGAAATCTTCTCTGGGCTAAAGCTATCCTTCTGCCATCTCAAAAGCAAGCGCAACATCTCCCGATAGTTGCGTGGCTGGGCGCTGCTTGTATTCCCTGCAGCCCTTCTGTATATTGCGGTAGGATTCTTGGGGGAGCCTTCGCTGCTACAGCCGGCGGAGGCTTCTGTCGTATCCACCCTTGAAGGTCCCTCATGGTTGAACCCTACTCGAGCGGATGTGTGGTGAGGCGTGTCTGGGCGTCTTTAATCTTCCTTGTGGCTCTCGTTCCAGGTTGCGATACAGGCTTGTCGCCGCTGAACGAGCCTTCCGGTTTTCGCGGCGTTGTGCGCTTCAAGAACTGGCCCCCACCGGATAGCTTGCACGAGCTGCGCATCGTTGCGTTTGAGAAACTGCCGACGGATAGTACAAGCATCTTCGCTGCATTGATAGACGGCAAGGCAGCGGTGTACCCTCAAATCGAGCGACGATTACCGACCTACATTGACAGCATCGAATATGAGTTCACGACAAAAACGGGCTTCAATCTCAAAATCACCAACTACGAATACATCATCGTTGCGTGGCAGTACGGCCCGTTCATTCTCACGGACTGGCGACCCGCCGGCGTGTTTGCCGCACGACCCAACTCCTTCGAGCCTGCGTCGGTCAGAGTTCTGCTTCACCGTATCATCCCGAACATCAACATCGAGGTTGATTTCCACAACCCACCGCAGTGGCCATGGCGCTAACCCTTCGGCTTTTCACTCTCCTCGGTATTTTCCTCAGTATCTTCCGTGCGCTTGCACTCGCGGCAGGCGGTTCTATTGCGGGGCGAGTAACGACAACGCCCGGAAGCGAGCCACTCGCAGGCGTGAACGTCTTGCTACAAGGAACCGTACGCGGAGCAACGACGAACACGTCCGGTGAGTTTCACATCATCGGCGTGCCGCCTGGAACGTACACCCTTTTGTTCTCTATCGTTGGCTACCAGCGTGCCCGACTCTCGGATGTAAAGGTGCAAGAGGGAGAAGAAACGTTCGTAACCGTCAGCATGAAGGAAGCACCGCTGCAAGCCGACCAGATTGTCGTCACAGCGAGCAAACGGGAGCAATCCCTGCAGGAAGTTCCCGTGAGCATTTCCGTGATGGATGCAACCGACATTCACAGCCGGAACTCCCTTACCCTCGATGAAGCGCTGCGCTATGTGCCCGGTGTAAACTTGACCGGACCGCAAATCAACATCCGCGGCTCCAGTGGATACAGTCTCGGTGCCGGCAGCCGCGTGCTGATGATGTTGGACGGCATCCCGTTCCTCGCAGGCGATACCGGCGAGCTGATCTTCGAGGCAATTCCCGTCGGGCAAATCGATCGGATCGAAGTGGTGAAAGGGGCCAGTTCGGCCCTGTACGGATCAAACGCGCTCGGAGGAGTCGTCAACGTCATTACCAAGCCCATTACCTCCACTTCTGAGACGTACATCAGAGCGTACGGAGGATTCTACAACAAACCGTCGTACGACCAATGGAAATGGTCGGAGAAGAGACGCTTCTTGAACGGACAGTCGCTCGGCTTTTCGCGGAAGATCGACGCCTTTGGCTTCGCGGTGTTCCTCTCCCGCCAATTCGATGACGGGTACCGCCAGAACGACTACCGGCGCAGGTACAACGTGTACGTCAAGTTGCGGCAGGAGTTTTCCGGCTCAAGCGCCCTCACCGTGAACACCGGCGTGCTTCATCAGTACAGCGGTCAGTTTCTTTTCTGGCGAAGCCTCGACTCTGCTCTCATCCCTCCCATCAAGAACCAAACGGACAATCTGAAGTCCACGCGTTACTTTGTGAACAGTCTCTTCAGCACTGTTCTCTCCGACCACGCTCTACTTACTGTCAAGGCAATGTGGTCGCATAACCGGTGGGGCTTTCAACAGATGCAGGACGTTGACCGGACGGAATCGGTCACCGACGACGTCCGTGCTGAAGTCTCTGCCCGCATTATCCCCATTGAAAATCACACCCTTACATTCGGATTCGATGGGAGCGCCGATAGAATCGGTGGAGAGATGTTCGAGGGCCGAACCATTGGCGGAGTGGCAGTCTACGCACAGGATGAAATCGGACTTGCGGACGATGTAACACTAACGGTTGGCGCGCGCTACGACTTTCAGTCGGTGGGATTGGTGGAAAAGAGCGTGCAGCTCAATCCGAAATCCGCACTGACCTACACGCCGTGGGAAGGAACGACACTGCGCGCATCATTCGGCCGGGGGTTTCGCGTTCCGTCGGTAGCGGAGGCGTTCATCGCTGCCGGCGGAGGATTCGTACGCGGCGTGCCGAACACAAGCCTGAAGCCCGAACGAAGTCTCTCGTTCGAATTGGGGCTGTCGCAATCATTTGGTGAGACAGGTTCGCTGGACATCGCGGGATTTCGTTCCGACTATGACAATCTTATCGAGCCGGGACTGCAGGTCAGCGGCCAGAACCTCGAAGTACAGTGGCGCAACGTCACTTCAGCGCGCGTGCAGGGATTCGAGACCTCTACGAAACTCGGCTTCTTCGATGGGGATGTGATGTGGATGTTCGGCTACACGTACGTCTATCCCGAAGACCTCACGAAGAACGACATCCTCAAATATCGCCCGCGCCATCTCTTCTACACCAATGCGATGGCGCGACTGGGATGGCTCACGCTCGGCGGCGATTTCCGATTCGTCAGCAGAGTTGATCGCATTGACGATGAGTTGGTGGAGACCGGCATTGTGCCCGACGGCGATGAACGCGCCGACGCGCTCGTTGCGGATTTCCGCATCGGCGCCGACATCACGCTCGCAGGCGTCTCGCTCATCACCACGCTGAATGTCAAAAATGCCTTCCAGCGCAACTACGTCGAACTGATCGGCAACCTCATGCCGCCACGGACGTACGTGCTCTCGGTAGAGGTGAGGATGTAGACAGGATCAGCACCTCTTTGCGGGAACGCGTAGCACGACTGTTATTCCTTTCTCACCATCGCTTCCGGAAGCTGCACGGCAACAATCTCACCCCGTGCCGTCACCACCCCCTGGACGGAGAGTGTCACGCTGACGACGACCTTGCGTGAGCCAAGGTCCTTCAAACGACCGCGAATTTCCAGTTCGGGGCCAAGAGGCGTAGGCTTGAGGTAGTCCACCTTCAGTGATGCTGTCACGTAACGCGGTGCAAGCGCTTCGCCAATTTCTCTGCCCGCGTTGCGCTCGGCAATCGCTGCCGCGGTTGCCATACCGTGACAGTCCATGAGCGAGGCAATCAACCCTCCGTACACAAATCCCGGAACCGCGATGTGAAAGGGCTGCGGTGTAAATCGTGTTACCGTCTCGTCTCCCTCCCATCGTGTCTTGATCTGATGGCCGTGCGTGTTCAAGCGCCCGCATCCAAAGCAATGTGCAAAGTCGTCGGGATAGAAGTCCTGCACGGCGGCAGATGCTCGAGGTGTCGTCATAGCGAAGGTTTCTTGTTGAAAGTAATTGAAGCAAACAGGGGCGGAGGTGTTGGGCTGTGCGAGTGCATCTCTGTCTTACCGAGAGCGCAATCCACGGAGACCGCTACACCAAAGCTCATACGGGCGCTCATCTCCAATACTCCCCCCACCTCTCCTCCACCCGTTTCTTCACCTCATCCGTCATCCGTAAGGGTCTTGGGTATCCCGGCTTCCACGTAGCATCAATACCCATGATGCCCTTATACACCGGGCTGATGCCTACGAGTTTCTGCTCGGTAAAGAGAACGTCCCGCTCGCAATCGAACCGCGTGAAGATGCCCCAGATGTAGTTCTCTCGATCATGAAGATCAACATCCTTGCTGACTGCGGCAATGATAGGAACACCGGCGAGGTCAGGTAAAGCGACGAGCTTGTGCAGGACTTGTCTGCCAACAGTAGAGTTGGTGTGTGAGGCAGCGAGAGGGTCGGGGTTTGAGGTTTGGGGTTCGACATGTGAATCGAGGGAGGATTGTACTTTTACAATGAGCAACGCATCGTGAACAAGCGCCGCTTCTAAAATTCTCCCGTCAATCTCTCTGAGCCTCTCCGTGCGAAGTCGTATGCGTCGAAGTTCCTCCTCTCTCAGCCCCGATCCGGAATTCTGAACTAACTTTCTGGTCGCATCAAGAATCATCTTGCTGCCGAGATTCATCGTGAAGCTCGTGAAATCGAGCGTATCGAGTGGGACGCGGGGAATCAAGACAAAGTCGTAATGAGGATCGAAGTGGTCTCTCACCTCCCGCATCACAGCATCGAAGCTGCGAACGTTGACACCTTCAGACACCAGGATGATGCACTTCGTAAGCGAAAGCTGAGACATGCCCATGAGTCCCAACGCCGTCTTCATGGATTCTTTTGCATAACGCTGATCAACTGCAACGACAAGCAGATTGTGAAAGCCCGCTTCGTAGTAGGCCCACATGTCGGTGATCTCGGCATGGATGAGTTTGACGAGCGGCCCGAGAATCATCTGCGTTGCATCGCCCATCCATTTGTCTTCCATCGGCGGAATGCCCACGACGGTGGCAGGATAGACGGGATGCTTTCTTCGGGTCACAGTCTTGATATGGAAAACCGGGAACTCGGCAGCATGCGAGTAGTGCCCGAAATGATCGCCGAACGGCCCCTCCATGCGTCGCCGGTACAGCGGCACAGTGCCTTCGAGGATGAACTCCGCCTCTGCGGGCACCGCAATACTGATGGATGTGCCACGAACGAACCTCGTTCGCTTTCCGCGTAAGAATCCGGCGAACATTGCCTCATCCATGTTTTCCGGCAACGCTGCGATCGTCGCCAACAGGAGCGCCGGGTCAGTGCCCAGTGCAACTGCAAGCTCGAACTCTTCGCCCAACTTCTCGGCCTGAGAGTAGTGGAAGCCCCCACCCTTCTGGATCTGCCAGTGCATGCCGGTGGTCTGTCTGTCGAACACATGCATACGATAGATACCCATGTTGCGTTTGCCGGTCTTCGGATCATACGTGATCACCTGTGGCAACGTAACGAACCGTCCACCATCTTCCGGCCAGCAAGTGAGAATGGGAAGCTCATCAAGATTGGGCGCTTCAATGACTTCTTGAGAGATTGCAGACGTCACTCTCTTGGGCGGGGTGTGCAGAAATCGCCGTGCGACCGACGCGTGCTTCAGAACTGCGGAGGGTATTGGGGGAACAACATCGCTAAGGAATCCGATGAGTTCCTCCCCGAGGTGCTGTGGATGCTTCTGCAGTGCGAGCTCGCAGCGCCTATCGCTCGCGAGCAGATTGATGACCAGGGGATACTTCGAACCTTTGACGCGCTCGAACCAGAGAGCAGGTTTGTTTTCTTTTATCGCTCGCGTCGCTATCTCGGTGATCTCCAAATACGGATCAACCTCGACCCTGACCCGGTGGAGTTCACCTACAGATTCGAGGTAGCGGGCGAAATCGCCGAGGGTGGAGAAGTGCAGCATGACCTACACGGGACAATTGATCTGGAAGACTTCATAAGCTCAACAAAAAACCCTTACTCAAACTCCTCCGCCCTCCATCCTTTTGCGGTCCCGAGGCCGAGTTGGCCAAGCACCTTCTCGGTGAACGCTCCAACGTACTCGTCAACAGACGTAGGAACGAAGTAGAGGGGTGGTGAGATAGGCATGATGACCGCTCCGTAGCTCGAAAGTTTGGCGCACTGCTCCAATGACAGCGTGGACATGGGAGTTTCACGGACACAGATGATGAGCCTGTAGCCTTCCTTCAAACACACCTGCGCGGTGCGGGTGATGAGTGTGTCGCCAACTCCCGAAGCGATCTTGCCGATGGTTGAAGTCGAGGCAGGGATGATCACGAACGCGTCGAAACGGTTGGAACCTGAAGCCATGGGTGCTGTCAGGTCATCGTCGGAAAATTGCTTTTTGACGTACGGCTTCAGGTCCCTGTCGCTCATGTTCAGTTCATCGCGCAGCAGCACTTTGCCCCACGAACTGACGATGAGATACTTGTCAGCCGTACACTTCTTGAGAAAGTCCAGAGCGTAGATGGCCCCCGAGGAGCCTGTAATGCCCACCACGAGCTTCACAGCCACACCCCGATCAATACCATACCGAAGACCGAGAAGCCGGCAACAGCATTGATCTTGAAGAACGCCAATTCCACATCATCGGCCTTCTTTTGTTCGAGATAGAGAAGGGAACCGGTGAGCAGCAACAGAGGAAGTGCGAGAAGTGAAAACACGGAGTAGAAGAACAGCGCCACAAGCAAACCGAACGCAATGAGATGAAGATACGCGGAATACCTCAGCGCCCGTTCCCTCCCGAAGCGAGCCGGGAAGGAATACAACGACTCCTTCCGGTCAAACTCCTCGTCTAAGGTCGCATAGATGATATCGAACCCCGCTACCCAGAACAACGTAAAGAGCGAAAGCAGTGCCGGTTCCATCAGGTTCTCGAACGACGGCGAAACAGCAAACCATCCGCCAAGAGGACCCATCGCCAGACCGAGTCCGACGCCAAAGTGAGCAAGGGGCGTGTAACGCTTCATCGTCGGATAAATGATGAAGACAGCCAGGGGGATGGGCGAGAGGAGGAAACAGAACTCCGAAATGAGATAGGCCGAGCCGAAATAGAGCGCCAGCCCCGCAAACATCACCCAGCTTGCCTCCCACAATGTCATTCGTCCGCTGGGCAGGTCACGCGACGCAGTACGGGGGTTCTTTGCATCAATGCGGCGGTCAATGATGCGGTTGAGCGCAAAGGCAACGGTGCGCGCGCCGGTTGCCGCCGTAAGCACAAGAATGAGGAGACTGAAAGAAGGAACCCGGCCCCGCGAGGCCAGCAACACTCCACTGTAGATAAGCGGCAGCGAGAACAGCGTGTGTTCAATCTTGACGAACGAGAAGAATTTTCTCACAGTTGATCCATCAATCTAAAAGTCCATCGCACCTTGAGAATCAATTTGCCGGGACAATATAGGCATTTCAGCGCGGATGTCCAAAGCGGGTTGCTATTGCTCATTTCCTTGCGTAGATTTTCTCAGAGCAACGTCATCTGCCTCTTTTCACTCTGTGGAGATACTATGATGTCCCATGTCCTACAACGCTGGGCAGCTCTCGTCCTGCTATGCGTCGGAACGATTGCCGTCTATGCACAACCCTCCTCCCCATCGGAACCGCTTCGCATCGCAGTGGATTATGCACGTTTCCGTGGAGATGACAAGGATGTGTACGTGGAAGTGTACTACTCCGTCCCGCAGCGTGCATTGACGTACGTACCCGACAGCGGGGGATTCAAAGCCGGGGTCGAGCTTCTGATGACGGTCTCTGTCAAGGATTCTCTGGTCGTGGCCGACCGCTTGCTGATGCCGCACAAGGCAAAGGACCCGACGCCGGGCGCAATGAATCTCGTAAGTCTCTCCAATATGATGCTGCCTGAAGATCACTACACACTGAAAGTTGTTGCAAAGGATGTGAACAACACGGAGCGGCGCGATAGCGTCACGCTGCCGCTGTTCGTCAAAGCGGTGAGTACGCAACACTTGTGGTTGAGCGACATCGAGTTCGCATCGTCAATCAAGAAGGGAGATCGCACCTCGCCGTTCTACAAGAACACCCT
>CAZIKE010000142.1:0-8730 GCA_964539775.1 uncultured Chitinophagales bacterium | reverse complement strand
AGCTCTCCCAATCCCTTCAACCCAAGCACCACCATCCGCTATGATCTGCCCGAAGCCAGTCACGTCTCGCTCGTCGTGTACGACGTGTTGGGCCGCAAGGTGGCGGAGGTTCTTAATGGGGTTCAGGAAGCAGGGTTCAGGTCGGTAAGGTGGGATGCGACGGGTGTGGCCAGCGGTGTGTATCTGGCGCGGTTCACCGCGATGGACGGCACCGGAAGTGTGAGACTTGCGAAGGTGATGAAGTTGGTGTTGGCGAAGTGATGCCGTAGCGCCGAACTCCTGTTCGGCGATGGTGTCAGCGCACACTGAGGCCAACCTCTCCCCGGCCCTCTCCTGAAAGGAGAGGGAGAGGTTATGCAGGGGTTGGATTGAGCTTGGGTTTTCGCCAAGGGACGCGGTTTGCCGTGTCCTGATTGCAGCCGACGCTGAAAGCGTCGCACATGAAGAGGTCGGGGCAATGCCCCGACACCTAAAGACATCTTGGACATGCGAACCCTGAAGAGGTTCAATAGTTGGGCGGACAAGCAAAGAGCGCAACGAGAAAGTAGGGGCACGGCTTGCCGTGTCCCTACCGCACTCACCCTCCTCCCCGAAGTATTGCTACAACGATGCACCTGAAGCAATCTTCCTCTGCTTCCATATCCAGTGCACCGCAACAAACACCATTGCCCCCACGCAGTCCGCCACCCAATCCCACACGCTGCTTTGCCTGCCCGGAACAAAGGACTGATGAACCTCATCCGACACTCCATACACAGCAATGATGAGAAGAGTTACGAGATACGCATGCCGTACGAGGCCGGGAAAGTGTTGCTGGTGAATAATTCCTCTGTGGACAGTGTAAGCGAAAATCACATACGCAAGAACATGCAACAGCTTGTCATGTGTGAGAAACTCCCACTCGGGGAGATCGCTCGACGGAATGGATGACTGGACAAAGAGCGCGACTGCCCAGAGCAGCATGGGGCCTTGATACCGCCAGAAGTGGTTCCTCTTTAGCCGGCCAATCATGCAGTCTCGATCATCTGCAGCGCGGCAGGGACGGCATCCATGATGTCCAAGGCCATCAGGCTGCGTTGGCCGAATTTCTTGGCAGCGATGTCGCCTGCAAGCCCGTGGACGAACACGCCGGCCCATGCCGCCTCTTCCGGCATCATGCCCTGCGCAAGGAACGAGGAGATAACGCCCGTCAGCACGTCGCCGGAGCCTGCTGTTGCCATGCCCGGATTGCCCGTCGAGTTCATGTAGGCAAGGCCTTCGGGTGTGCCGGTAACCGTCGGCGAGCCTTTGAGCACGAGAACGCTGTTGAGCTTCTTCGCCTGCGTTCGGGCAACGTCCACGCGCTCGCGTTCGATCACCTCCCGATCAAGTCTCGTCAGCAGTCGCAGCTCGCCGACGTGTGGTGTGATGATTGTTTCAAAGCGCCGTTGCTTTAAGAGCGAGATGTTGTACATCATCATGCCTAAGCCGTCGGCATCGAGGATGAGAGGCTTGTGGATCCTTTCGACCAGCGCGTGAACGAGCTTGCGTGTTGCAAGATTCTGCGAAAGCCCGGGGCCTAATGCAACAACATCGGCCCACAGCACTCTCTCCTCAATCTGCTCAAGCGCACTGGGGGAGATCGTGCCTTCTTCAGTTTCTTCAAGCGGCGTTATCATCACCTCTGTTACTTTCTTGATGAGCGCCGCGTGGATGCATTTGGGGACGGCGAGAACGACCGCTCCCGCGCCCGCTTTCATTGCGGAGACCGCCGTCATGAACGGCGCCCCGGTAAGGTTACGCGAACCGGCGATCACGAGCACTTTCCCTACGCTGTACTTGTGCGCGGTGTGCGGTCGTTGCGGCAGAACATTCCGAACATCCTCCGCATGAATGCGATACGTGGGATTCTTCCTTACAGCAAAGAGAAACCGTGGAATGCTGATGTCCGCAACCTCAACAATCCCGCTGTGATCTTTTCCTTCTCCCACGTAATGGCCAATCTTGGCAAGCCCCATCGTCACCGTGAGGTTTGCGCGCACCGCAACGTTTTCCACAACTCCCGTCGAAGCATTCACGCCCGAAGGAATATCTACCGCCGCGACGAAGGAGTGCCGACTGTTGATCCATTCAATTGCTTCCTTGTACGGACTGCGCACGCTGCCGGAAAATCCCGTCCCGAAAATCGCATCAACGACAATTGCTGGCGAATGCGGGAGCGACGCTGTCATCTTCTCAAGCATCTTCACACTCCCAACTTCATGCAGCGCGATGCCCGCATGGTGTGATGCGATCATTTTGAGAAGAGCCGTGAGATTGACTTTTGCATCGCCTTTCACGTCCCTCCTTCTCCCCAACAAAACAACAATAACGCTTGCTCCTCGATTCGAAAGATGGCGGGCAATCACGAAGCCGTCACCGCCGTTGTTTCCCTTCCCACAAAACACTACTACGTGCTTTCCTGAAAGCCGGCCGGCGTGCTGTTCAAGGAAGTCAACGAAGGCACGCCCCGCATTCTCCATCAATACAATGCCGGGAATGGAATACTTGCCGATGGCCAAGCGATCGAACTGCTGCATCTGCTCGGCCGTGGTGAGGAGTTGCATCGCAATCCCTAAAAGAAGTGCGCGATAAGCGCCAGAATCATGGATGGGAAGATGCCGAACGAAACCAGCGCGACGGCAGAAACTACTAACGCAGCCGCTCCGAGGCCCGAGCGCGACGCCTCGAGCTGCACGCTGGTCTGCTCCCTAAAGTACATCAACACCACGAGGCGGAGATAGTAGTACGCAGAGACAACGCTCATCAGCACCCCGACGATCGCAAGCCAGGTGTAGCCCGCCTGCACCGCGCCTGCAAAGACGTAATACTTGCCGAAGAATCCGGCGAACGGCGGAATGCCGGTGAGAGAGAACATGAACACCGCCATCAGCAAGGCGAGCATCGAGTGACGGGAAGAAAGTCCGGCACAATCGTCGAACGTGAGGTTCTGTCCCTCGGCGGATTCCAAGAAGGCGAGAACGCCGAATGCGCCGACATTCATCATCGTGTAGGCCACGAGATAGAACAGGACCCCCTGCAGCCCGTAGCTATTCGCCGCAATCACGCCGGTGAGGATGTACCCTGCGTGCGCAATGCTGGAGTACGCCAGCATGCGTTTGATGCTGGACTGGGAGATGGCAATGACGTTTCCGACGATCATGGAGAGTGCAGCGACGCCGGCCATCACTTCACGAAGAGGCGCGACGGTAAGCACAATTGCGGGAGCGAACACTAACAGCGCGCCTGCAAACGCCGCGGCTTTACCGCCCGTGGACATGAATCCGCTCACGGTGGTGGGCGAGCCTTCGTACACATCGGGCACCCACATGTGGAACGGAACCGCTGCAACCTTGAACGCAAAGCCGACGAGCAGCAACCCGCAGCCGATCAAAAACATCGGCGAGTCGGCAAGCATGCTGCCCTTGCGCAAAAGGACAGGAATACTCGTCGTGCCGGTAGAGCCGTACAGCAGCGCTATGCCGTAGAGGAAGAACCCAGTGGCAAACGCACCGAGCAAGAAGTACTTCATCCCCGCTTCGTTGCTCGCGAGCTGACGCCGGGCGAACCCCGCGAGGATGTAGAACGAAACCGACATCGTCTCCAGTCCGAGAAAGAGCATGACCAGATCGGCCGCCGACGCCATCAACATCATCCCCACAACGGCCAGGAGGACGACGGAGTAGTACTCGCTGTGTTCGATGCCTTCCTTCTTGATGTATGCTTTGGAAAGCATGACGGTCAGAAGACCCACACACGAGAACAGCGCCGAGAAGAAAGCTGCGTACCCTCCTGCCGTAACCATGCCGGCAAAAACCGTGGTGGGCGTTCGTCCGATATCCGCAAGAGATAGGCCCAAGGCTCCGGCAAAACCGAACATCGAAAGCCACGCATTGAGGTTTTCCGTCCGATCATTGAGTGCTTCAACCGTCAGGACGATAAGCGCGACGAGTGCGAGAAACGCCATCGGCGCAATGGCAAGCGTATCGTTCCACAGAAGTGAGAGATCCATGGTTACTTTTCAGTCGTAGGCATTGTGCAGGATGACAGCTCCAAAGTAGAGAAAGTTGGCCAAAGATACAAAGGATGCACTCCTTAGCCGCGCTTGCTCATCACGACATAGTCCCGCGCGTCGGAGCCGAGATAGACCTGCCGGGGACGAGCAATCTTCTGCTCCGGATCGTTCAGCATTTCCTCCCATTGTGCCAGCCAACCGACCGTGCGTGGAATGGAGAATAGCACCGGAAACATTTCGACGGGGAATCCCATCGCCTGATAGATGAGTCCCGAATAGAAGTCAACGTTGGGATACAGCTTGCGCTTGATGAAGTATTCGTCCTCGAGTGCGATACGCTCAAGCTCCAGGGCAATGTCGAGTTTGGGGTTGCGTCCGGTCACCTCGAAGACCTCGTCGGCAAGCCGCTTGATCACTTTAGCGCGCGGATCATAATTCTTGTAGACGCGATGGCCGAAGCCCATCAAGCGGCCGCTGCCGTTCTTGACCCCCTTGATGAATTCCGGCACCCTGTCCTTCGAGCCGATCTCATCGAGCATGTGCAACACAGCCTCGTTTGCGCCGCCGTGCAACGGGCCGTAAAGTGCCGCCGCTGCACCTGCCATTGCCGAATACGGGTCAACATGCGAGCTGCCGATGCTGCGCATCGCATTCGTGCTACAGTTTTGCTCATGGTCGGCGTGAAGAATGAACAGCACATCCAACGCCTTCACCAGCGTGGGGTGTGCTTCGTACTGAGGTTCCGTCATCTTCCACAACATACTCATGAAGTTGGCAATGTAGCTGAGGGCGTTATCGGGATACACATACGGTCTGCCCTGACTGTGCCGGTACGCAAACGCCGCTATCGTGGGCATCTTGGCAATCAGGCGGTACACTTGCTTCTTCCGTGTTTCGGGGTTGTGGATGTCCGCACCATCCCGGTAGAACGTCGAAAGCGCACCGATCGTGCTGATGAGCATCCCCATCGGGTGCGCATCGTAATGGAACCCGTCCATCAGCTTCTTGATGTTCTCGTGAATCATCGTGTGGTGGGTGATGTTGTACACCCACTCTTCATACTGTGCTTTGGTCGGCAACTCGCCGTACAGCAGCAGAAACGCGGTTTCGAGGAAGTTACTCTTCTCTGCCAGCTGCTCGATAGGATAGCCGCGGTAGCGAAGGATCCCCTTGTCGCCGTCGATGTACGTGATCGTGCTCTTGCACGAGGCAGTGTTCATAAACGCGGGATCGTACGTCATCAGCCCAAAGTCATCGTCCTTGACCTTGATCTGCCGCAGGTCCATCGCACGAATCGTGTCGTGTATGACGGGCAGCTCGTACTTTTTCCCAGTGCGGTTGTCAATGATTGTGAGTGTATCGGGCATGAAGAAATCTCCTTCAGGAATCGTGATGATTACAGGTTGTCTTTGATGTACCGTGTCATAAGGGTGTACCAATGGATACCCACAGCGCGCCCGGCCAGGCTGTGCGTGCTTTTCGGATATGCCATGAAGTCGAATTGTTTGTTCGCTTTCTGTAATGCTTCGCTGAGCAACATGGAATCCTGGAAATGCACGTTGTCATCAACCACACCATGGATGAGAAGCAGCTTGCCGCGCAGCCCGGCCGCATACGTTACAGGCGAGCTGAGTCTGTACCCTTCCGCATTCTCGTTCGGGTGTTCGAGATAGCGTTCAGTATAATGCGTGTCGTAGTTTTTCCAATTCGTAACAGGAGCCACAGCAATCCCGAGTTTGAACGCGGTCGAGCGAAACAGCGCCATGCACGTCATGAACCCGCCGTAACTCTTCCCCCAAATCATGATGCGACTTGAATCCACGGAGGGCAGGGATTTCACATACGCCACTCCGGCAAGCTGATCCTGCAACTCAACCTCGCCGAGTCGCTTGTGCACCATGTTCTGGAATTCCCGCCCCCTGTTTGGCGTACCGCGGCCATCCACGGCGAAGACGATGTAGCCCTGTGCTGCAAGTGAACGGTGCCACAGCATCCGCACACCACCCCAGCGATTGACCACAACTTGCGACGTTGGTCCATTGTACTGATACATCACAACCGGGTACTTCTGTGCTGGATCCATCTGTTCCGGCTTGATGATGAACGCGTTGAGGGCGTACGCCCCGTCGGACGAGGGAACCGTGATGAACTGTGGCTTCGGCAACAGAAACGAGTCGAGTTCACTCACCCGATTCTCTTCGATCAGCGCGGCTCTGGCTCTCGAGACCGTCATGTGGGCCACCAAGGGCGGCCGCGTGAGGTTCGAGTACTCGTCAACGTACTGCTCACCATCGGGAGACATGGTGATGGAGTGATATCCCTCGGAGGTCGAAAGCCGTTTCATTCCTGTGCCGTCAAGGCGAATGCTGTAGAAATGAAGTTCAAGGGGAGACTTCTCGTACGCCGTAAAGTACACGGTTTCTCTCCGCTCATCAACGCCGACGATGTTCTCGATGTCCCATTGCCCTTGCGTGACCTGCTGCAGCAGTTCGGCACCCAAGCCCACTGATCTTCGTTTGTAGAGGTAGAGGTGATTGTATCCGTCGCGCTCGGACAGCCAGAGAAATCGTTGGCCATCGTGAAAGAAGCGCAAACCGTCATGCAAGCTCACCCAGCGGGGATCGGTTTCCCGCAGCAGGAGGCGCGAAGAACCGTCTGTCACATCACACAGCAGAACATCCAGCGTGTCTTGATTGCGTGCCTGAACCTGCACGGCGACCAGCTTTCCGTCGGGCAGCCACTGGACACGCGGGACGTACACATCCGGATTGTTGCCGATGTTCAGCCATGTGGTGAGGCCTCCTTCAATCGACACCACACCGACGCGAACAACAGTGTTGGCTTCTCCTGCTTTGGGATACTCCTGCGTCTCCACATCAGAGTAATCGGCAAGGAAGTTTGGAATGAGGAACTCCTTCACGTTCGTGTTGTCGATCTGAAGATACGCGAGGTGTCTACCATCGGGCGACCACCAATACCCGGTGTGCCGTCCCATTTCTTCTTGTGCCACAAATTCGCTGATGCCGTTCTTGATCTTCTGTGTTGCGCCCGTCGTCAGTTTCTTCTCAACCCCTGTCGCAAGATTCCGGACGTACAGTTCCCCGTCTCTCACGAACGCCACATGCTTTCCATCGGGAGAAACTTTCGGATCGAATTCTGCTTCGGGAGTATTGAGGACATGAGTAATCGCCTTGCGTGAGACCTCCACCTTGAATAGATCTCCGCTCAACGGAATGAACACGCTGCCGCCATCCGGTGACCAGAAGAAGGAGGTGATGCCACCACGGGCACCCCGTGTTCGCTCACGCAGCATCCGCTCCTCAGGCGAGACAATCTCCTCCCCTTCTCTCAGGTCAGACGCTCTCAAGAAGAATGATGAGCGTCTCGTCGTGGGATTGTACAACCACAACTCATGGTCAGAGCCTCTCCCGTCTGTTCGGAGGTACGCAAGTGTTGCACCCGAAGGCGACCACTGGAACTCACTGACCGAAACCCCGGAAAGCGATGGAGATTCGAACAGCCGCTCGACGGTAAGCTGTCTGCGGGCCTGCGCCGAACACGTCGACGCGCCAAGCAAAAGGGTGCCGAGCGCAAGTATGACAAAAAAACGTCTCATGGCGATTCTTGAATTGTGGTTAAGATAGTGAAGATACGCCTCAGTCTCAACGGTTCACATCGGGAATGAGGACGTGAGAGAAGACGCGGATCAACGGTGACTGCCGATGTTGTCGCTGTACAGAGGAGGGTGTTCCGTCTTGCAATCGTTTGGCCACAGTCATAGATTCCGGTTCTGGCCAGCTTGGATAGTGCACTGACCGAAGGGATCCTGCAACGAGGGCCCCCTGCCGGGGGTCGGTTGAAAAAAGAGAGCGCTAACAAATACGCGGGAGTTGCTCGCCGGAGAGCATGTCGACAACCCGCAAGCCACCGATGCGGCTGCGCAGAAGCACTGTGCCGCCATGTGCGTCTACTACTTCTCCGACAATGGCAGCATCCTTGCCGAGCGGATGAGTACGCATCGCCTCGAACACAGGGCCGACCACTTCCGGCGAGACGAAGGCGACCAGCTTCCCCTCGTTGGCAACATAGAGCGGATCGAGGCCGAGGATTTCGCACGCCCCTCGGACCTCCTCCGTAATCGGGATTTTCGTTTCTTCGATCTCGATCCCGACGTGAGCAGAAGCCGCGATTTCATTGAGCACGCTCGCAACGCCCCCGCGCGTTGGGTCGCGCAGCACGTGAATGCCATCTCCGCCGGAAGCAAGCATCTTCATCACCAAATCGTTCAGTGGTGCGGTATCGCTGCGGATTGCTGTCTCAAACTCCAGCCCCTCGCGTACGGACATGATGGCGATGCCATGCACGGCGATCGTGCCGCTCAGCAACACCCTGTCCCCCGGCCTGACACGAGAGGGAGTGATCGAGATGTTTCCCGCAACGACGCCAACTCCTGACGTGTTAATAAAGATTTTGTCTCCCTTCCCGCGATCAACAACCTTCGTGTCGCCCGTAACGAGCAGCACGCCTGCGCGCTCTGCGGCCCGCTGCATGGAAAGCACAACGCGCCATAGGTCCTCCATCGCAAACCCTTCCTCGATAATGAGTCCGACAGAGAGGTACAGCGGCCGCGCCCCACACATGGCCAAATCGTTGACCGTCCCATTCACCGCCAACGCGCCGATATCGCCGCCCGGGAA
>CAZIKE010000141.1:0-8795 GCA_964539775.1 uncultured Chitinophagales bacterium | reverse complement strand
CATGAGTACGGCGCACCGTCGCGCATCGAGCACACGGAATGGAAATTCCTGCGCTGGCTTTCGCCCGACCTCGATGAGGAGCGCATCAAAGCGCTCATCATGCCCACAGGTGCAGCGCTCGCGGAGGATTCGCACGGAGACCTCGCAGTGCTGTTTCCCGGTGAGTGGGCACTCAACTATTTCCTCGACAAGAACGACAACGTGACGTTGAGCGCCCTCCCCTTCAGGAATCTTCACGCTCCCGTGTAACGCCCGGACGTATTGCCTTTGTCGTCGGCTTTTAGTAGAATCGTATTGTCAATCCATCACTTACGGGTACGCCAACTCTCACTTCGATGTCGAAATCGACAAAATGGTTTTTGGCCATCTTGTTCATCCTCATGTTCCTTGCGGCTGGAGTCCTGCTAGTATTCTATTCAGCCATCAAGTCGCTTGAGCCGGGAACACGCGAAACAGTTGTTATCGGTCGCGGTGAAAAGCTTGCCGTGGTCGAGCTGAAGGGAGAAATCGAATCTGCCGACGACATCGTCCGGCAAATGAAGAAATATCGCGACGATGAATCGGTAAGGGGAATTGTTCTGCGCATCGATTCTCCGGGTGGCGGCGTGGTGGCCAGTCAGGAGATGTATGAGGAAGTGAGGAAGACGCGTGATGCGGGCAAGCCCGTTGTCGTCTCCATGGGCGCGCTTGCCGCCAGCGGCGGGTACTATGTTGCGTGCGGCGCATCGATACTGGTAGCAAACCGCGGAACACTCACCGGCAGCATCGGTGTCATCGGTGAGTTCTTGCAGTTGCGTGAAGCGCTGAACAAATTAGGGATCGACGTCAAGACCATCAAGAGCGGCAGACTGAAGGATGCTGGTTCACTCACCCAACCAATGACGAAAGACGCGGAGAAGTATTTCCAGAGTTTAATGGATAATGTCCACCATCAGTTCATCGGCGTGGTTGAGACAGAGCGGAAGTTAGATCATGCAAAGGTGCTGGAGATTGCCGACGGGCGTGTGTTCACCGGCGAGCAGGCGCTGGGGCTTGGCCTTATCGACACGATCGGAACGTTCGAGGAAGCCATCCGCATTGCAGCCGACCTTGCAGGAATCGAAGGCGAACCCTCGCTCGTGCGCGAACAGGAGCGGAAGCGATGGATCGAGAGAATGTTCGGCGACGTGACCACAAGCGTTGGGGAAATCAAGCGAGCGTTCCTGCAAAGACCTGTGCTCTCCTATCGATACAACGGTCCATTTTGATCTCGAACAGGGTTTGTCCAGTTATTCACCACGTGGGTGAACGTCAAGCATCGGACACAGTTGCACTGTGTCCCGACAAGCGTATTCATCGTATTCTACAAACACCACAGGAGGGTTTGCGTTGACCAAAGCCGATATTGTTGATCGCATCGCCACAGGAACGGGACTGACGAAAGTCGACACCGAAGCCGTGGTGGACGGGTTCATCCTCACCGTCATTGACGCATTGAAAGAGGGCAAGAATATCGAGATCCGGGGATTTGGCAGCTTCAAGGTGAAGAAGCGCAAAGGCCGCGTCGCTCGCAACCCGCGCACCGGCGAACAGGTAATGGTGGATGAACACTGGGTGCCGATCTTCAAAGTCTCCAAGGAAGTAAAGCAGGCAGTGAACGAAAACCTGCAGAAGGCCGCTCAGCAACAACCACAGTCTTAAGAGGAGAATGGGAGAGATGGCCAAGGCAAGGCTTGTGTGCGGCGATTGCGGAAACGAACTATCTCCCGGCGATAGGTTCTGTCCAACATGCGGAGCCAACATTGAGGACGGCGCCGTGGCAGCAGAAAGAGAAAGCACGTCGTCTGGGCTCTCGTGTGAGATCTGCGGACATCTCAACACACATGCAGGACCCTACTGTGAAGCATGCGGCGCCAAGCTTCCGGGAAGGAAGTTCAGTGAACCCACCTCGATGGAAAAATCACCCTCCTCATCTTCACAGAAGAAGAAAATCCCGCACAAGAAAGCGGAGACACAACGGTTTCAACCCTGGCACTATGCTGCTGGGACGTTGGTTGTGGCGCTTCTCGGCTACTTCGTTTCTCTCGAGCTGCAACGCGACACGGGAGGTCATGTGCATACCGACGTGCAAGTCCCGGCCACACAGGGCGCCGCATCGCCTCCTCCCCAAGAGATTCTTGACGCAATCGAGCGGTTGGAGAAACAAGTCAAAGAGAACCCGACGAACGACGGAGCGAAGCTGCTGCTTGCCAACGCGTTGCACGATGCCGGCATGCGGGACCCCCGCATGTTGCCCCGCGCCATCGAGGCGTACCGGGAGTATCTGAAGAACAAGCCAACCGATCCGAACGCTCGCGTCGACCTCGGCATCTGCTACTTCGAGCTTGGTAAACTCGACACCACCCGCTCCAGTTCACTCTTCTCGATGGCGATCAACGAAATGGAAAGCGCCATGAAGACGTCGCCAACACACCAGCCGGGTGCGTTCAATTTGGGGATTGTCTATCTGTATGCCGGCAACGTGAAGGAATCCAACAAGTGGTTCAAGAAGGCGATTGACGTGAACCCCGAATCGGACTTAGGCAAGCGGGCGAAGGACATTCTCGACCAACATGCGCAAGCAGGTCTCTGACCTCATCCACCCATCCATCTCGAAGGAAAGGAGGTAGCATGCCCAGCGGCAAGAAGCGCAAACGCCACAAGATGGCAACGCACAAGCGCAAGAAGCGCCTGCGCAAGATGCGGCATAAGAAGAAGAACCGATAAGACTGATAGCACAAGGCGTCCTTCGTCACCCGAAGAGAAGGACGCCTTCACTGGCGTGCTTAGTTCACCGCCACTGCATCGAGCTGTAGCTCCGCTATCCTCAACTTCTCCGACTCCTCAGCGGAACGGAGCGCAAGTCTCAACACATCCCCCATCTCCTTCACGAAGTGGAAGGTCATTCCTTCGATCGCAGGCTTCGGTACCTCGTCAAGATCGAGCTTGTTGCGCTCGGGAAGGATGACGGTCTTGATGCCTGCACGATGCGCAGCGATGACCTTTTCCTTCACGCCGCCGATGGGAAGCACCGCGCCGCGCAGCGTGATCTCGCCCGTCATGGCGAGGTCGTTGCGCACAAGCCGACCGGTGAGCAGCGACGTGAGCGCCGTGAGGATCGCCACACCCGCCGAGGGACCGTCCTTGGGAATTGCCCCCGCCGGAACGTGGACGTGAATGTCTAACTCCGAGCGGAAGTTTTCTTCAAGACCAAGCTCCTTCGCATGCGACGCGATGAAGCTCAGCGCCGCTTGCGCGGATTCCTTCATCACATCGCCGAGCTGACCCGTGAGTGTGAGGTTCCCCTTCCCCTTCATTTTCGTCGCCTCGATGAAGAGAATATCGCCGCCGACGGGCGTCCATGCGAGGCCGACACTGATGCCGGGACGGTTGATGCGCTCGGCAACATCCGGGAAGAACTTTTGCTGACCAAGATACTTGGTCAGGTTATCCTTCTTGATTGCCGCCTTTTCGATTTCTCCTTCGACCACATCGCGTGCAACGCCGCGTGTAATCGTGGCAATTTGCCTCTCCAGGTTGCGGACGCCAGCTTCGCGCGTATAACCGGAAATGATGTGACGGATCGCCTCGTCGTCAATCTCCACCTGGTCGGACTTCAGGCCGTGTTCACGCAGTTGCTTCGGTAGCAGGAAACGGCGTGCAATGTGTAATTTCTCGTCCTCGACGTAGCTCGGAATCTCGATGATCTCCATCCGGTCGCGCAGGGCTGGCGGCACCGGCTCGATCATGTTCGCCGTGGCGATGAACATCACCTTCGAGAGATCGAAAGGGATTTCGAGATAGTGATCGCTGAAGGTTGAGTTCTGTTCGGGGTCGAGAACCTCCAACAGCGCGGCCGCCGGGTCGCCGCGGAAATCGGCTCCCACTTTATCAATCTCATCTAACATAAACACGGGGTTGTTGGAGCCGGCCTTGCGCATTCCCTGAATGATGCGGCCGGGCAACGCGCCGATGTACGTGCGCCGGTGCCCGCGAATCTCCGCCTCATCGTGCACGCCGCCGAGCGAGATGCGGACGAACTTCCTGCCAAGCGCGTTCGCGATGGAACGCCCCAAGGACGTCTTCCCCACACCGGGCGGTCCGACGAACACCATGATGGGACCCCGCATGTCGTTCTTCAGCTTGCGGACGGCAAGGTATTCCAGGATTCTCTTCTTGACTTTGTCGAGCCCGTAGTGGTCCTGCTCGAGGACCTCGCGCGCCTTCTTGATATCGAGGTTGTCCTCCGTGCTCACGCTCCACGGCAGGTCGAGGATCCAGTCGAGATACGTCCGGCTGACGGTGTATTCGGCCGATGCCTGGTTCATTTGCGAGAGCCGCTTCAGTTCTTTCTCTGCAACTTTCTGCGCCTCTTCCGGCAATTTTGCCGCCTCGATGCGCTTGCGCAACTCGTTCAGCTCAACGTTCTCGTCATCCTCGCCCAACTCCTTCTTGATGGCTTTCATCTGCTCGCGCAGATAGTACTCGCGCTGCGTCTTGTTGATCCCGTCCTGCACTTCCGATTGGATCTTACTGCCAAGCTCCAATTTCTGGACGAGTTTGGTCAGGATAACGGTGACTGCTTCGAGCTTCTTCTTCAGGTCGAATATTTCCAGAACTTGTTGTTTCTCGTCGACCGCAACCGGAACGAGAGACGTTGCAAGGTCTGCTACTGCCGAAGGTTCTTCAGTATTCAGGATGATGGTCAGATGTTCTTCGGTGAGATTCGGCGACAGCTCAACGATTTTCTTGAAGAGGTTCTTGATGTTCGTGCTCATCGCCTCGATCTCGATGCCGGTTTCAACAACCTCGTCCACGGACCGGACAACCGCCTTGATGTACGGTTCGGTATGAAGAATGGAAAGCAACTGTACGCGCTCCAAGCCCTGTGTTAGGACACTACGGGTGCCATCGGGAAGAGTGAACTGCTTCAGCACTTTGGCAAGCGTCCCCACCCAATAGATGTCCTTCTCTGTCGGTTGCTCGATGTTGCCGTCGGTTTGTGCTACAATAACGATCAGGCTTTCTTCTTTCAGCGCTTCTTCAATTACCCTGATGCTGCTCTCCCGCCCGATGGACAGCGGCACCACCTGACGAGGGAAAAAGACGGAGTTACGGAGTGGCAGCACAGGCATTGCCAAGGGGACTTTTGACTTCTTCATCTTGCGGCCTTTCATGTCATGGTTTCCATTCATTCCAACATCGACCGTTCATATTTCGTTCACGTCCACTTGCAGTGGATGGTTTAATCGTGCTCGTGTTCGATTCCAGAAAAGCGAAAAACGGGAGCCGCACGGCTCCCACCACCCGGCAGCTCCCGTTTCGTCATCGAACCCTGACCGTACAGGATTCACGCCTACTTTACCTTGACTTCGATCTGCTTCCGTTTCGCCTCTTCGGCCTTGGGCAAGGTGATGGTCAGGACGCCATCGCGATACTCTGCCTCGACCTTGTCCTGCCGCACCGAGGTCGGCAGCGTAAAGGATCGTTGGAACGAACCGTAGCTGCGCTCGAGGCGGTGGTAGTTGGAGTCTTTCGACTCCTTCTCCTCCTTCTTCTCGCCGCGGATGGTGAGAATGTTGTCCTGGAGGGTGATCTTCACGTCGTCCTTGTGAACGCCGGGAAGCTCAACCTTCGCGACAAACTCATCTTCCTTCTCGACGAGATCCACCGCGGGCATCCAGGTAGCCGGGAACAGGTCACGATCATCCAGCACACCACCCCGGAAGAAGCGATCGAACATGCGATTGATCTCCTGCTGCATGTTCAGGATGCTGGAAGGGATCGTCGCCAGCTCACGAACAGGATTCCAACGTACTAACGACATTGTGCACACCTCCTTTGATGAAACATGGGTTTAGCGAATTGGGATTGTTTTGGGTTTCACTTCCTCTTTCTTCAACAGCTTAATCGTCAACACTCCGTCGTTGTAGTTTGCTTCGATGCTGTCGCGGTCAATGCTATCGGTCAGATGGAACGCACGCTGATAGACGCCCCCGCGAATCTCATGATGCAGCACGTTCGCGTGCTCGTCGCGTGTCGTGTCAACCGTCCCGCGAATCGTGAGCGTCGTTTTGTCCATGCTGATGGAAATCGAGTCCTTCGTGGCACCGGGAAGGTCGAGCATCAGCACGTACGCGTCATCCGTTTCGTAGATATCGGCCGGTGGTGTCACCGTTGCACCTGTCTGGGACATGCTGGTCAGCGCTGTATCGCGGTCGCGCTTGATCACAGCGGCATCATGTCTGCTTGCCATATCGCATCGCTCCTTTCTCACAGCACGGGTTAGTTGATCTTGATGGTGCGAGGCTTCACCTCGTCTGCCTTGGGGAGCAGAATGTGAAGAAGGCCATTCTGCAGCTCTGCCGTGATCCCATCAACCTTCACGCCAGCAGGCAATGTGATCGAACGAGTGAACTCGCCGCGCCGGATCTCGTTGCGCAGCCAATGTGCATTTTCCGGGAGACCATTCTGCTTGCGCGTGCCACTGATGGTCAGTACATCATTCTCCAGCGACAGCTTCACATCGTCCTTCTGCACACCGGGCATCTCCGCCACCACAACAAACTCATCGTCTTTCTCAACAATGTTGATCGCTGGAGCATACCCTTCCCCAGCGACTCCATCGTTGGAGAGGAAATCGCTAAACATGCGGTCGATTTCCTGCTCGAACGTTGCAATCTCTTCCCACAGCGGGTCCAGAGCGGGGAAACGACGAACCTGAACGAACATACCGGAACCTCCTTTCATGCCTGTGTTTGATTGTGTTATTGACCTTTCTGCTGCCCAGTTCTTTCGCAACCGACATGCCACTCACGAATTGCTTTGAATTTCAAGGAATTCTCATGTGCAGAGGAAGGAAAGCCGTTCTAAAAAAGTCAGAACGGCAGAAGGTTCGTGAAATGATTTCAGTAGCGAGGTGAAAGGGTGGCGGATACTGGTGTCAGATCGGCAAAGCGAAGGTGAGCGGTTGGGTGAGCTTACGAGGTTTGCTTTTCGCTACACCCCACCTCTCCACTCACTGAGTTGCGCGCTCTTGAGCCACGGCTGGGCGCAGCGAAAGCGCAAATTTCACCTGCGTTGTTTCATTTGGCCTAACGGTGACCTGCCGTGTCTCTTCGTAGGGAGGTTCGTAATGATATGCCGTCACCTTCCCGTTCTGTTTCTCCGTCTTCGTCACCGCCACACCTTCGTGCCACATCCTCATCGTGTAAGTACCGGTTGGAATATCCTGTAGCTCAAAGCGACCATTGGCATCAGTCACAGTGTAGTAGGGATGCTCGGCCACCACAACGTACGCGCTCATCCACGGGTGACCTGCGTCGCATGTTGCGTGGTACGCACCCGGTTCGGAAAATCGTCCGCCCTTCACAGGAAAGCGAAAGCCTTTGATCGGTTGCGCAATGTTGAAGACGGTACGTGCTTCCTTACCTGGTGAGTACGTGTGGACGTTGTGCAGCACAGCATCGCTGTTCACGATGTCAAGGTCTGCACCCAGGGGCAGAAGCAGGATGTGCGGCACATACTCACACTTCCGCTGATCGAGGATGTATGTCTTGTCCCGGGCAAATCCCTTCCCCTGCATTACACCTTCCAGCGATATCACCGTGTTGGCCACACCCCCGTTTGCACCCAGCACCAAGCGCGGCGACACCTTGCGTGTTCCGCACCAGTCGGGATCTTTCCCCGTCTCGAAGACGACTTGCTTCGGGACAGAACCGGCAAGGCGCACCACACCTGTGATCGCCCCGCCGTCTTTCACTTCAACAACGCGGTACGGCACACCGGCAACGAGCTGCGATGACACAATCGCAACGATCGCACTCAACATCATCCTGCTTCCTCGCATAACGTCCTCTCTCTTCCTTCAACAATGGTTTGGAAATGACTACTGCCCTTTCGGAGGAACCGGCTCGGGCACAGCGTTCTTGACCGGCGGCAGCGACTTGAGGTACGCGAAGATCGCTTTCAAGTCTGCGTTGTCGAGTTTCGCAAAGTTCTCCCATGGCATAGGCGGCAGAATCGGGCGACCTTCGCCCATGTGTTTGCCGGTCCGCAGCGCTTTGATGAACACCTCTTCCGTCCAGCTTCCTAAACCGGTCTCGACATCGGGTGTGAGGTTTGCCGCAAAGCTGATGCCCCACGGACCAGCCCACACCGCCAGGTGTGCATTGGTCAATGCCATCCACTTGTCGGGACCCATACCGATTGCCCCCTCGGGGAGAGCAGGAACAGGTTCCTGCGCCGGTGCACCCGAAAGCAGTCGGCTCTCATCGAGTTCCATACCTTTCGGACCGTACTTCTTGGGTGTGTGGCAGTCATGGCAACCGCCTACATTGACGAGCCACTTGCCACGTTCGATGAGCTTGCCGGCGGAAGCGGATTTCTTCTGAGCAGCAGCCTGCCCGAGCATCACACCGCCAAGCATGAGTCCTATGGCAACGATTTGCACAGCTTGCATTCGAACCTCCTTGATGTGTTGTTGTGATTGGTGGACTGGGTAGTTAGATTGGGCTGAACATCATACGAAATTTCATTCACAACGGATTCTTGCCGGCATGAAATCTCCGCCAACGTCCGCGCCATTGCCTCCAACACCACGCCGAAGCCCATAAGCAGCAAACCGAACAGGGTGATTGCGAGAGGGATCTGATCGCCCAACGCAACCGCTTCCTCACGCACGGCATCCGGTAGGAAAGGAATCAACACAATGAACAGCACTAGTCCAAACGCTCCACCTTTTGCCGATGGTGAACCGGGAAGGAATGAATGCACCA
>CAZIKE010000140.1:0-8946 GCA_964539775.1 uncultured Chitinophagales bacterium | reverse complement strand
TTGTGCACAAGTATCTCCTCACATTTCTGATCGTTGGAGGATTCTTCGGCTACTATTACCATCCGTACTTCGCAAATCCGCGGTACTTGTACACGACACCAGAAATTCTGGAGTGGAAGGCGCTTGACAAAGCCAGTGCGGAGTTTCAGAAACTGTATGGCCATGGACCGAGTGAGGAAGAGTTGGTGCAGTTCTTCCAGATGACAGCAGCGACGCCGCTCTTGAACAGCGCGAGCGCCGAGGTCCTGAATGCACGCGTGCGAGAGTTGTATCCGTACCTCCCAGGCTCGAACTACATGATCCTTCTCCTCAAGCCGATCTATCTCAACACGATCTACATGTGCGTGCTCAGTGTAGGACTGATTCTGCTGTTCTTTGGATACCAGTACAAGAAGGATCCGCCACAGGGGGCGTACATCGAGAAAATGATGTTCTTCTTTCTGCTGTTCTGCACGCTCGAGGTATTCCACGCATGGAGTTTCATCAAGACGATCGAGTGGCAGGAGTTTTCACAATACGTTATTATCGGGCAGTACCTTTCCGCAGGCGTGCTTGCCTGCGTTGCCGTGTTGTTCGGGCTGCGTCTGCGCTTCATTACGTCGGCGTACGGCGAGTTCTATGAGCACGAAATCGCGGAGCGACCGAACACCATTACCCGATGGCGTGATGCCGTCGACAACCTGATGCTTGCGCATTTCTTCAATCGCAATCAGTTTGTCGGACGGTTTTTGGTAATGCCGAGACTTCGAAACAAGCAACAATAAGTTCAGGGGACTCAGCCCCCATTATCCCCTGGAGGGCATCACCTGAGTTCCCGCAACCCATCATCAGTGAGGAAAGGTTCTATGGAAGCAAAAGCCGTTCATGGAGAAAAGAAAGCCGGGGGTGCTTTCGAATATCCGATCGTCGGAAAGAGCAAAGCAACCGAACAGTTGATTCGCTCGATCCAGAAACTTGCCAAGATCCGTCGCGATGTGGTAATTGTGGGAGAGGCCGGCGTTGGCAAGGGCGCCGTGGCGAAGAACATCTACCATCTCAGTAAAGGCGACTCGAAGAACGGAGATCAGGAACAGCCGTTCATGTCAATCAACCTTTCGGTGGTTGACGACCGTGAACTCGAGGCGACACTTTTTGGGTTTGACCGCGGGGTGGAAGGTTTGCCCTACACCTCGAAACGCGGACTGTTTGAGCAAGCCAACGGCGGCACTGTCCTCATCGAAGAGATCGAGGAGGCGAGCTTCCGGAACCAAATGAAGATTCTCAACTTCATCAACGAGCGTAAGACGCGCCGCATCGGCGGCGAAACGAAGGAGAGCGTCGACATTCGCCTCATCATCACGATGAAGGAAGATCCGGCTCAGCTCGTGGAGAAGCGCAAGCTCTTGGAAGACCTCTATGCCAAGGTGCTAGAGTTCGAGAAAATCGAAATCCCACCGTTGCGGCAACGACCTGAGGACATCCCGCTCTTGGTCAAACACTTTACCAGCGAGATTTGCAGGGACCTCGGACTTGGTGAACTCATCATCGATATCAATGCTATTGATGTGCTCGTCCGCCAGCCCTGGAAGGAGAACATCCGTGAGTTGAAGGCTGTGGTCGACAAATCGGTCCTCTTTTCCAATGAGGGGCGCTTCTCGTTGCCGCCCGAGCTTGTTGACGAGAAGACGGAAGTGGTGAAGATGATCAACAACATTATGGCAGGGCAGGAGTTCGTGCTGGATAAATCGCTCGACGTTATCGAGAAGGGCATCATCGAGCGTTCGTTGGATCGCTTTGGGTTCAATCAATCCAAAGCGGCGGCTTTCCTCGGCATGACGGAGCAAACGTTCCGCTACAAGCTGAAGCGTCTCGGCATTGCCAGCGCGCGGTCAAGAACGTAGTTCTCAGCAGCACCAAAGAGGAAATGGATGCGAAGCGATGTTTTCGCGTCCATTTTTTTTGTGTTGTTCTATCGGTGCTTCGACCTATGATTGCTCGAACTCCCGCTCCTTCCAACTGACGTTCCGATTAAAGATGACAAGTGGAGGGAAGAGGAGGACATAGCTGGTATAGTAGATTTCAAACGGGAGAACATACCATAGCAACCGCCGCGCGTTGAACGCCTTGAGCGCGGGCCATACCAGCGCGGCATCGAGGAGGGTTTTTAGGGTGAATGCCGAGAGAAAGGCAGCGATGTTCCCGAGAATGAGTGTCAGGACAAGCAGCGCCTTGAAGATGTATCCTACCCCAAACAGCGAGAGTTTTTTCCATTCCATCTCAGCACCGCCGGTGAACCAGCGCTTTTTCTGATTGAAAAGCTGTTTCCACGATTCACACGGCAGGCTGAACACCAACGTTCGGGCATCGATGGGAAATCGGGCGACGTACCGGCCTGCCCGGGTGATTGCATGAAAGAGCGCATAGTCTTCGGTAACGCTGAAGGGAATAGTGCGGTACCCGCCAACGGAGCTGTATGCTTTTCGTCGCACAGAGAGGTTGGTGCCCACCGCCGTGACGGGGAAACGCAACCGGTTTGTGCCTGCGGCAATCGAGAACAGAACAAACCAATCGAGCGCTTGAATTGCCTCGAACGGCGTTCGTGCGCGCAGCGATGTGAAACCTGCGACCAGTCCCACCGACGGCTCGTTGTAGTACTTCACTGTTTCCTCGACCCACTCTCTCTGGACAACACAATCGGCATCGGTAAATAAGAGGATCTCTCCGGATGTCTGTTCGATGGCCTGGGCAATGGCGTTGGTTTTGCCACGAAGCCTCCCGCTCGGGTCTTCGATGGCATCGAGTGATTTGATAAAGGGATAACGACGCGCAAAGTCGCCAATAATCGAGCTTGTTGCATCGGTGGAGTGATCGTTCACCACGAGAACTTCGAGTTTCTCCTTCGGATATGTCAGACGCGAGAGGGAATCAAGGCAGTGCCTTAGGTTTGCCTCTTCGTTGCGTGCCGCAACAATGACGGAGACCGTCGGTCTGTATGAAACATCCGTCGTGTACCGTGCCTTACGTGCACCGATGGCGAAAAAGGAAATCTGAAGAGCGTAAAGAAGGGCGAAGAGGAAAAGAAGCTCGACAAGCATGCAATGGAAGTGCGAAATATTTCATTCCTAACTTACCAAAAAATCACGCGGCAAGCAATGCTCGTGAGTTCTTCGAGTGGACGTCTTGCATTTCACGGGCGCGTTCAATATGTTTTGTATGGCTTTGAGACCTCTTCTCCCCTATGAAGTGCACACGGTCTGCCTTACCTCTCGTCATAGTTCTCATTGTTGTGCTCTCTAGCTGTAATGAGGGCCTTGCTCCGCGCATTGAAACAAGCGGTATCTCGGGCGTCATTCGGTACAAGAATTGGCCGCCGCTGGATAGCTTGCGTGATCTCAGGCTCGTTGCTTTCAAGTATTTTCCTCCAACGAACATTGTTCTTGACGTTCTCCAGGGGAGAGCAATTGTCTATCCGGCAATTGGCGACACGGCGCTCGTGCCGTTCTATGTCGACTCCTTGATCTATACGGCGCCGCTTCCGGCGGGCCGATACGAGTACGTTGTCATCGCCCAGCAATATGGACCCAACATCCTTGCAGATTGGCGGCCCGTCGGACAGTACGACCTCGATTCCAACTATGCAGTCCCTTCTCCCGTCATTGTGCTGGAGGGGACCATAACGCGCTTCATTGACATCAACGTAGACTTTCGAAACCCACCGCCGTTTCCCCGATGAGCGTTCTCGTCACTCTCTCTGTACTCCTGATCTCCCCGCTCTTGGCTGAGTGGGCGTACGCGCAAGAAGCAACACTCACCGGACGCGTGACAGACCAAGCCGATGGGCAGCCCTTGGTAGGAGTGAACGTTTTGCTGAAAGGAACCCTGCGCGGCACCACCACAGACAGCAAGGGAGAATTCACGTTGACCAGGATCCCGCCCGGGACCTACTCTGTGGTGTTCTCTCTCGTCGGCTATCAACGGGAAACGCGCTCGGACGTTCGTCTCGAAGCCGGACAAGTCCTTCGGATCGATGTTGCGTTGCGCCCGTCAGAGATCGAGACGGAGCAGATTATTGTGACGGCAGCCAAACGCGCCCAGTCGTTGGAAGAGGTTCCTGTAAGTGTTTCGGTTGTTGACGCGAAGGACATCTCCTATCGCAACTCCATAACGATCGACGACGCGCTGCGCTACGTCCCCGGTGTGAACATGACCGAGTGGCAGGTGAACATTCGCGGCTCCAGCGGATACAGTCGCGGTGCCGGAAGTCGCGTCCTGATGCTGGTAGACGGTATACCGCTGCTCACGGGGGACACGGGTGAATTGAATTTCGAGACGATTCCCGTTGGTCAGATCGAACGCGTTGAGGTGGTGAAGGGCGCGAGCTCGGCCCTCTATGGTTCCAGCGCACTGGGTGGTGTCGTCAACGTCATCACGCGTCCGATTCCTCCTGTGCCTGAAACGCGCCTGCGCGTGTACGGCGGTTTGTACAGCAGGCCGACCTATCAGGAATGGGACTGGGGTGGAGGCGACAGGTTCAGCGATGGGGAGTCGGTCAATCATGCACAACGCTTTGGAGACCTCGGCCTTTCGCTGTTTCTGTCGCGCACGGCAGACGATGGATACCGACAGAATGATTATCGCCGCCGCTACAATGGTTTCTTGAAGATGAACTACGCCTTGTCCGACGTTGAGGCCCTGAATCTCTCCTTCAGTTTACTCCATCAGAAGCGTGGGAGCTTTCTGTACTGGAAAGCACTCAACTTTGCACTCACGCCTCCCGAAACGCAATTGGGGGATGAGGTGCAATCCACGCGTTTCTATCTTGCGTCGCAGTACAATCACGTTGCGTCGGATAAGCTTTCCTACTCCGTACGAGCACTGTGGTACAGAAACCGTTGGGAGGATACGATCGACCTTGGCTCCCGAACATCCGAATCCGATGTGCTGCGAGCCGAAGTGCAGATGACGATGTTGCTCGACTCTCGCCATACACTGACCGCAGGGATTGATGGAACGCTCGACCGCGTGCGCGCAGATCTCTTCGGCAAACGTTCGGGTGGCGGCGCCGCTCTGTATGCGCAGAATGAGATCCGTCTTGCCGACGGACTGACCCTCACCCTTGGTGCACGGTTCGATTATCAGGACCTCGACTCGCTGGAATCAAACAGTCAGTTGAATCCTAAAGCAGGCCTTGTGTACACGCCGGTTCAGGGGACGACACTGCGCGCATCGTACGGGCGAGGCTTTCGCTCTCCAGCGGTGGCCGAAGCGTTCATTGCAACCTCGATCAGTGGACTGATTGTCGATCCAAATCCCAAGTTGAAGCCGGAGCGCAGTTCCTCTTATGAGGTCGGCGCTTCCCATCTCTTCGGCGACGTAGTACTGACCGACGTGGCTCTCTTCCAAAGCGAGTTCGACAATCTGATTGAACCCGGCTTTACGGCGAGCGGCCGCGGGCAGTTCTTGAACGTCACCAAGGCGCGCGTCCGTGGCGTTGAAGTTTCCGCCAGAGGAAGTTTTTGGGAGCGTGTGCTCACCATTGGCTTTGGCTATACCTATGTTTATCCCCAGGATATTTCCCGAAACGACATCCTAAAGTATCGGCCTCGTCATCTTTTCTATGCCAACTTCCTCCTCAGCTTCGACATCTTTACCGCTGGAGCCGACTTCCGGTACATCAGTCGCATGGAGCGCATTGATGATGAGTTCGTCCGTCTCGGCATTGTGCGGGATGGCGATCAACGTGTGGCAGCCTACGTCACCGACTTCCGTCTTGGTGCCGACTTCTCGACGCTCGGGTACCCGATGAGCGCAACGCTCAACATCACCAACGCCTTCCAGTACAACTACGTTGAGCTGATTGGAAACTTGATGCCGCCCCGCAACACCGTCCTTGTGCTGGAGTGGAGATTCTGATTCTCACTCTTAGCCACATCATTCCCACTGTCTCCTTTTTTGTTTCTAACTCTCCGGTTCGCTACTTTGTAGGCAGGACGTTGCATGCTCTCGAACCTTGCTCATGTTTATCGACACACACGCCCATATTACCGCCGAGCAATTCAACGACGATCGTGATGACGTGATACGCCGTGCACAGGATGCCGGCGTGCATGTGATTGTCAATCCCGCCACCGACCTCGACGACAGCAGACGCGCCATCGCACTGGCCGAAAAGCACGCCGGCGTGTATGCCTGCATCGGCTTCCATCCACACGATGCGTGGAAGGCGGATGATGAAGCGCTGCGAGAGATCGAGGAGATGAGCAAGCATCCCAAGGTGGTTGCCATCGGTGAGATCGGGTTGGATTTCCACTATGACTTCTCGCCGCGCGAGGTGCAGCGCCGCGTCTTCCAGGCACAGCTTGAGATTGCCCGGCGATGCAATCTTCCCGTTGTCATCCACACGCGAGAGTCGGAAGACGAAACTCTTGCGCTTGTGGAGCAAGCCATCGCCACCGCGCCAGACTGGCGGAACCATCGCGCAGGGGGGCGTTACCCCGGTGCGAGGGGTGTCTTCCACTGCTTTTCCGGCGATACCGCGATGGCGTGGAAACTGATTCACCTGGGGTTCTTCATTTCATTTCCCGGCGTGGTGACGTTTCCGAATGCCGTGCGCGCAGCGGAGGTAGCCTCCGCCATCTCGCTCGAACACATCCTCCTGGAAACGGACAGTCCGTATCTCACTCCACATCCACTCCGCAAGAAGGAGAAGCGGAACGAGCCGAAGAACATCCTTCCTATCGCGGAGAAGATCGCATTGCTTCAGCATCTGTCGGTCGAGGACGTTGCCCGCACAACGCGCTTCGGCGCGTACAAGTTGTTCGGCATTGGCGAGCCGGGCCCACCGCGCTTCACCTACACACTTCGCAATGCACTCTACATCAATCTCACCATCCGGTGCAATGCGGATTGTGTCTTCTGCGACAGAAAAGGCGAGGCAATGATCAAGGGACACAACCTGCGCATCGAGCGCGAGCCATCCGTGCAGGAAGTGATCGACGAAATCGGCGACCCTACGCGGTACGACGAAGTCGTCTTCTGCGGCTACGGCGAGCCGACGATTCGTCTGGAAGACATGAAAGAAATCGCACGCTGGGTGAAAGCCCATGGCGGGAGGACACGACTCAACACGGACGGGCACGGCAACATCATCAACAAACGCAATATTGTACCCGAGTTGGTCGGACTGATCGACGCAGTATCCATCAGCTTGAACTCGATCGATCCGATACAGTACGGCGAGCTGATGCGCATTGACGGCAGAACGTTCTTCCCGGCAATGCTTGACTTTGCGCGTGAAGCGCGACGCCTCCTCCCGCGCGTCATCATGACGATTGTGGATATGGACGGCATCGACAAGGAGCATGCACGACAGTTGGTGGAACAAGAAATCGGCGCAGAGTTTCAAGCACGTCCGTATTTCTGAGCCAGTGTGCTGCCGGTGTGTCGAGCCGGCCTACACGGGGAAACATGATCCGAATGACACCACAACGCATCCTCTTTCTTGCCGAAGGTCAGTTGGGTGACCTGCTCCTTCTCACCCCTGCATTGCGTGCTGTCAAGGAATCTTTCCCTTCCTCATCCGTTGCGGTGCTGGTGGTAGAACGTCGTGCACACCAGACAATGCCCCATGCTTTCGACGACCTCACAGCATCAGCCTCAGAGCGAGAGCGCAACGTTCTCGCAACAAACCCCAACGTGGATGAATTGTTCGTCATTGATCGTCAGGCCTTGCGCGCACAGCACGGCCTCGCACGACTCAAAGCCGAGCGGGCGGTGATCAAGTTCATTCGAGAAAAGAAATTCGATACTGTTGTCTGTACGTTCCCCGAAGACCGTTTCGTGCAGTGGGCCTTTGCAGCAGGGGCGCAGAATCGCATTGGACAGCGCAAGCAGCCGCTCCATTGGCTCCTGACACACAAACTCGAAAGCGAGAAAGCCGAACGCGGGGTGCTGGAGTATTACTGCGACCTTGTGCGGCTGTTGGGCGCGCACGTCCGCTCCTCGCATACGGAGTACGTTATTCCCAAGGCCTCGCACGAGTGGGCAGCGGGCTTTCTGCGCGAGGCAGGCGTGCAGCCTTCGGATCGCGTCATTGCCATGCATCCCGGTGCCACCGGCGATTACAAGATATGGCCGCCCGAACGCTACGCTGAGCTAATCGATCGTCTCTCGGTTCGCAGCGTCAAGATTCTGCTTGTGAGCGGCGAACTGGATCGAGACGTCACACGTGTAATCATGACCGCATCTCGCCGTCATGTTGTGAACGTTACGACCGGAGGTCATATTGGCCACCTTGCCGCAATTTTCCGCCGTGCCCAACTTTGCATCTCCAACGACTCCGGCCCACGACATCTTGCCATTGCCGTTGGAACGCCTTCGCTCGCTTTCTTCCGTCACCATCACGACAGGGAATGGGATGTGTACGAGCACAGCTCGCGCATTGCGATCATGAAAAGCGAACACCCGTGCCCCGCGTGCCCTCCGGGAATGTGCCGTGACCTTATTCCGCCCGGCGAACGTTTCGGTTCATATTGCATCAGGCACATTGGTGTTGATGATGTCCTCCGTCGCGTTGATAAGATGCTTGCAGCGGAGGGGACACACAGACAATAAGAAGAACTGCAGAAGGCTTGTGCGATTACCAGGAGCCTGAAAGCGTCGGGCATCAGAGGTCGGAGTAGCCCTGTAGCGCCGAACTCCCGTTCGGCGATCGTGTCGCACCGAATAAAAGCTGAACCGCAAAGACGCAAAGAAAGAGTTGATGAGATCAGAAAACTAGGCCTCCAGCTTTATCTTTGCAGCTTCGTGCCTTCGTGGTTTTCTTTTTCAGCAACTTGCTGTAGCGCCGAACTCCTGTTCGGCGATCTTGTCGGCGAACGCTGAAGGCGCTGCAGACTCTCCGGACGTTGAGAAGCTCACCGAAGAAAAACTGAACCGCAAAGACGCGAAGAATGGTTGTTTCAACTA
>CAZIKE010000139.1:0-8961 GCA_964539775.1 uncultured Chitinophagales bacterium | reverse complement strand
CGGTGCGGCTCCCCGGCGGGCGGGGCCGCGGGGCGGGGGGGGGGGGGGGGGGGGGGTGCTGTCGTGTCATACCTTGGGAGGTTGCAGGCGTTAAGAAGCTGGAACTGATGTCGTTGCGTTATCCCAATGCAGGGCTGTGAGCTCTCGAAAATCCATGTGAGTATCTTTGCGGATGCACATCCCAACCACCTCTCTTACGTGTACACGGGATTGTGCGATCTTGCAGATCAAGGAGAGATTACGCTGGATTTCTCTTTTCCTTGGTCAAGGATGGATTCGCGCCCGGTGTATGGTGACGTGACTCTGTTGGCTGTCGTTTCGCAATTTGGGGTTAGAAGTCAAAAGACCGTCGTATTCGACATGCACGATCGCTCCGACAAATTCATTTATCCCCGGCTGGAGCAATGCGACGTCTACTTCAAGAGAAGCTATTACCAGCCAGACATCAATAGGCTAGATGTAAGCCTACGCAGCAAGGTACTCCCCTTTGGTCTTTGTTTCCCGTGCAGGGCTTCCCATGAGAAGGCCACGTTTCGGCGCATCATTGGTAACTTTGTTGCACGCTCAATCCCAAGGATAGGGTCCCTACCAAGCATCGTTGTGGACACTTTGTATCTTGCCCGTGAACATTATCGAGGACCCATCGCTAGCTCAACCTTTTCTGCTAAACCGCTGAAGAAAGATCGAAAAGTCATATTTCAGACCCAGGTGTATGCACCAGATGAAACGAGCGATGACGCTTACTCAATTAATGGTTTCAGGGTTGACGTAATCCGAGAATTAAAAAAGAAATTTCGGGATCGGTTTCACGGTGGGCTCCTGCCAAGTAAGTTTGCACGAGTCAATTACCCAGACTGCATCGCCACACTGAGCACCAAACGCCATGAATACATCTCTATGCTGAAAGCTTCTGCAATAGGTGTGTACACACGGGGGCTTCACCACTCGACAGCATGGAAACTGCCCGAATACCTTGCGACAGGTATGTGTGTGGTTGCAGAGCCGCCAAGGAACGAACTCCCGCGTCCATTAACACCCGGCAAGCATTATCTTCCATTTAGCACCGCAGAGGAGTGTGTTTCTGCGTGCGAGCAACTGTTAGAAGACGAAAAGCTCATCGAGAACATGTGCCAAGCAAACTGGGAATATTATCAGCACGAGGTAGATCCTGCTAAGAGAGTCATGGCATGTATTCGTATCGCCCTTCAAGTAGCTCAGGCCAAATCTGGTTCGGAGAAGGATGCCTCTTCCCAGAGATATGGCGCTTTCTAGCGACGCAAAACAAATCGTGTTTCTTACTGGCCAGCTTGGTCTAGGCGGGGCAGAGAAGCAGTTGTACCTCCTTACGCGCTCGCTCGTAAGGCGTGGCTGGTGCGTGACTGTAATTACACTGAATGGAGGAGCAGGAGACTTTTGGGAAGGACCCATCCAGGATGCAGGAATTCAACTACTCTCGATTCCTGCAGGGACTTCCAAAGCTCACCGGCTTCTGGCTTTGACAAAGATGCTGGTAAGTATTCGTCCTGCTATAGTGCACTCATGGACAATCTACGCAAACATCTATGCCGCTGTAGCCGGTAGACTTAGCGGAACAAGATGCAGGATCGGCTCAGAGCGCGCAAATCATGTAAGCTCCCGACGGGATGTTGGCAATTTTTGGTATCCACAAAGTCTCCGCGGATTGGATGCGCTTGTAACGAATAGCCTTTCTGCTGCACGCTATTTACAAACCTTCGCGCCAAAACTACGGACGTTTGTTGTGCCCAATGGTGTGGAGATTCCAATGCCCCCCAGCAACGAAGAAAAAGAGTTGCTGCGCAAGGAAATTGGTCTGCCGGAGTCGGCGCTTGTGATCGGAGGGATCGGAAGCTTCGTGCCGCGCAAAGGTTTTATTCGATTGATTGATGTGGCCTCTATGCTCGTTCAGCGCTGGGCCTCACTGCACGTGTTACTTGTGGGTGATGGGCCGCTGCGGAACGAGCTATACTGGAAAGCATCAAAAGTACTGACGCCAGGGCGTGTGCATTTTCTTGGAGCACGACCACACGCGTCGCGCCTCTGTCCGGTGTTCGATGTGTTTTGCTTTCCGTCAGAGGATCAAGAAGGCATGCCAAACGTACTGATGGAAGCGGCTGCCTTTGGTATTCCGGCTGTTGCTTCAAATGTTGGAGGTGCTTCGGAGGTCATCCAACACAACATTACCGGCATCCTTGTGCAGAATCATTGTGTGCATGAAATGAGTGCGGCAATCGAGAGGCTTCTAACCGATGCCGATTTGCGCACCACCATGGGAAAAGCTGCACGCAAAAGGATGAGCCGCGAATTCGGCGTCGAGACGATGGTTTCAAAAATGGAGCAAGTGTACGAGGAAGTTCTGTGCAGATCATAGCTGCGGGTGATGTGTCACCGGTTGTTCCCCCGGATCTGCCTGTTCTTTCAATTGCTGAACGGCCATCCGCCGAGCCTTCCTGTCGCTTGCTTGCAATGGGAGATATCGGGTTCTCTGGGCGAGTCGGTAAGACCGCTCTGGCTGAGGGCTACGACTCAATCTTGAAAGAAGTCACCCCGTTTCTGCAGACTGGTGATATTGTATTCGGGAACCTAGAATTTCCGCTTGCCGGCAGGCTCCATCCCAATGCCATGTTCTCTGCACAGCCAGAGACGGCGAGAGCACTGAAGAACGCTGGCTTCACGGTTGTGAATCTCGCAACGAACCACGCCGCTGAATTTGGGAAAGAAGGGTTGCAACAAACGCTAAATGAGGTCAGGGCTGCAGGCCTTTTGCCGCTCGGCGTTGGATGCTCATTCGCGGAAGCAAGGAGTCTCACCAGAACGGACGTTCGGGGGTTGCGCGTCGGTTGGTTGGCAGCCGGCAGGTCGCGCCTCGAACAACACTGGGATACGCCGCACTACTGGGAATTCAACGAGGAAGAGATCCTTTCCGCAGTACGGAAAGAACGACCAAACGTTGACTTACTCCTGGTCTCTCTCCATCTGGGGTTGATGTATCTGGATTATCCGCGCCCGGAACACAAAGAGTTCGCTGAACAGCTTGTTAAGGAAGGAGCGGACCTTGTCTTGATGCACCATGCCCATGTTCTTCAGGGGGTTCAACTTGTTGGCAACGAAAGGCTGATAGCATACAATCTTGGAAATTTCATCCTCGACTGGCGCGAGGGGAACGTCGAGGTACGGACGATGGCCAAGGAACAGCAGGAGGGGGCGATATTCCTTCTCGATCTTGATCGCAGCGGCATCGCAAGAGCTGCCATCCTTCCAACATACATTGACGAAGCTTGTCGTGTGCAATGGGCCGTAGGCGAACGGGGAAAGGAAATTATCGAACGACTTGTACATATTAGCAAGCACCTGGAAAATGATTACTCGGCGCTGTTCGAAAAGCAACGCTCGGAACGAAATGCCGGTCCTGCGATTGATGTTCTTCTCTTCCACGTAAGAAGGGGAAATCTTGCTTATGTACTCAGTCAGTTTTCCCGCGTTCGTATGGAGCACCTCAAGATGCTTGCGCGGCTCGTTGCTGCGAAACTACGATTCAGAAAGAGAGGGGTATGAGACGCGTCGAACACCAGAATCCCCGTCTCCTCTTCGTCGGCCCGATGTTGGGCACGAACCCCGGCTGGGTGCCCAATCCGATGGAGATTCTCGCGCCATACCTGGAGAAGAGAGGATATGAGTGCATGTTCAGTTCACGCATCGTCAACAGGTATGCGCGCTTTGCGGATATCCTCCACACGCTCTATCACAAACATCACGAGTACGATCTTGTCTGTCTCCAGGTATACAGTGGCCGTAGTCTTGTTGTGGAAGATGCGGCAAGCTTCGTTGCATGCTCGTTGCGCAAGCCCCTTCTCATGGTCCTCCACGGCGGGGCAATGCCCACGTACATGAAGAAGTTTCCCCGCGGGACACGGAGAATCCTTGCACGTGCCGACATTCTCATTACACCTTCGAATTACCTTGCAGAGGTGGTGCGGGATTTCGGTTCCCGTGCCAGGGTCATCCCCAACATCATCGCTCTTGAGGAGTATCCCTACAAAGCACGATGCTGCGTTCGTCCGAAACTTCTCTGGATGAGGACGTTCTACGATTACTACAATCCGAACATGGCCGTACGTGTGCTGCGTGAACTGCTGCACGACTTCTCCGATGCGGAACTGACTCTGGCAGGACAAGAGAAAGGGATGGAGCACGAGGTGAAGAACTTGGTTGACCGCCTGGCGCTGAATGGACGTGTGCGGTTCCCCGGATTCCTCGACATGCCCATGAAGCGTGAAGAGTTCGCACGGCACGATATCTTCCTCAATACAACATTCATCGACAACATGCCGGTGTGTCTCGTTGAGGCGGGAGCTTTTGGCTTGCCGATCGTGACAACGAATGTCGGAGGCGTACCCTATTTGGTGAAACACGAAGAGAGCGCGCTGTTTGTCGAGCCCAACGATGTGAAAGCGATGGCGGACGCCGTGCGGCGTCTCGTCCGCGAGCCGCGGCTTGCGTCGAGACTCTCTACCAACGGACGAGCCATGGCCGAGCAAAGCAGTCCCGAACGAGTCGTGCCGATGTGGGACGAAGTGTTTTCCGAAGCACTGAGAAGGTCCCCGTCTTCAATGATGGATCGGCGATGACCTTCTGGCGAGAGATTTTATGTGTGGCATCTGTGGCATAGCGCGTAAACGGGCAGCACAGCTTGTGCATCAGCAGCAGTTAATGCGGATGCACAACGCGCAGCTTCATCGAGGTCCTGATGATGGCGGCACGTTTGTCAGCGGGAACGTTGCGTTTGCCTCGCAGCGTCTTGCTATTCTTGACCTTTCTCCGCGCGGCCGCATGCCCATGGCAACAGAGGACGGTCGGTACCGGATCATCCACAACGGCGAGGTGTACAACTACGAAGGCTTGCGGAAGGAGTTGGAGGCACACGGCGATCGCTTCAGGTCAAACACGGATACCGAAGTGATACTTGCCATGTACCGCCGATACGGGCCAGTCATGTTAGAGCGCTTCAACGGCATGTTTGCCTTTGCAATCTGGGACGAGGTGGAACGAACGCTTTTCGTTGCGCGTGACCGCCAGGGAGTGAAGCCGCTCGTCTATGCCGAGTGGGATGATGCGCTGTTTTTCGCCTCCGAAGAGAAGGCATTGATCGCCGCAGGGGTCCCTGCCGAGTTCGACCCGGCAACCTGGGAGGAGTTGCTCTTCTTCCGCTATGTCGCGGGAGAGCGAACGCCATTCAAACATATCAAGCGACTGCTTCCTGGGCACTACTTGATCTGGAAAGATGGAAGAACGACCATCCGTCGCTGGTGGACACTTGAGCCGAAGGATAATGGGAACTCCATCTCCTTTGATACCGCAGTCATGCGTCTGCAGGAATTGTTTGACGACTCCATTCGCCTGCGGAGAATCAGTGATGTGCCTGTCGGTGTGTTGCTAAGCGGCGGACTTGACTCCAGTGCGATGGCGGCCATGATGGCGAAACAGGTGCAAAGCGCACAGGTCAACGGCGATGCGGGGCAGGTTTCCAGCTTCACGGTGCGCTTCAGCGAGCCAAAGTACGACGAAGGGTTCTTTGCCACCAAGGTCGCTCAACGATGGAATCTGAAGAGCCATGAGCTGACGGTTGACAAGCAGGCAATCCCGCAGCTTCTCGAAGATGCGACGCGCTACCTCGATGCGCCGATCGTTCACAACAACGATCTTCACTTGCTTGCTATCTCCCGGTTCGCGAAGCCGTTGGTGACTGTGTTGCTCTCCGGTGAAGGGTCCGACGAAATCCTTGGCGGGTATGTCCGGTACCGGCTGTTCCGCTACGCGCGAATGTTCTGGCTGATGAGGCTTTTCCCGCTGCGTATCCCTCAACTGCTCGATCCGACAGGACGGTTGCGGAAGTCCGTCCGCCTGCTGCAACACGCCGCTCTCGATGATGCGAAGCTCTTCTCCTCGGCGGAGGTTTTGCCGTCCGAGGTCGGGCTTGCATTAGAGAATGAGCGATGCGATTTCCGTCACCGTGTGATGACAGCCGCGGTGAGCCTGTATGACAATCCCGTCCGTCAAGTGATGTACTACGAGCAGCACACCTATCTTCAGTCCATACTCGACCGAAACGACCGTATGACGATGGGAGCTTCGATCGAGTGCCGTGAGCCTTACCTTGACTACCGGATCGTGGAATGGGCGGCAAGTCTTCCGACGACTTTGATTGTTGCCGGAGGCATGAAAAAGACCCTCCTGCGAAAAGCCGTATCCGATCTACTGCCGCCGGAGGTGCTCTCTCATCCGAAATGGGGATTTGCCACGCCACTGCTTTCGTACCTCAGGGACGTGCCACACCTACGCGCTTTCATTCAGAAACTGCCGGAGATGGAGGTGATTCAATCCGCGCCGCTTGGCAGACAACAGATAAGCCATGCCGTGCAGTCATTTCTGGCCGGCGACGATGAAATGTTGCCGCTCGTGCGTCAACTTCTCATGACAGCCGTGTGGTACGAGGTGTGTGTGAGAGGAAGGAAGGAGATCTTCGCGTAGCCCTGGTCCACGCTCGTAGATTCATTGCCCACATTCGTGCTCATGCACTCAGAGCACCAGCATCTGGCGGTGGAAAGACTCCTATCCAGCCCAGGGAAGGATAATGATTCAGTTTGACCAATTCTTGAGTTCAGTTTCACTCCACATTCTCAGCAGGTCGTGGTGAAAATTCTTATCGGCAAGAAAGCGAGGCTTCATTGGTCATCCACAAGAGAATCTCGCCGCTCGGCAGCAAGTCGGTCGAACCTGAACCCTGAACCCTGAATCCAGAATCCAGAATCCTAAACCTCAGAATGTCATTCGTTACCGCCATCTACTCTCGTCTCCCTCTCGCTGCGCAGCATGTTGCCGTGACGGCGTACGGGGCGTACTGGTACCGGCTTCGATTCGGGCCGGGCTTCATGCGATTTGTGCGTGACTACGAACAGCGCGAACGCTTTAGCAAAGCGGAGTGGGATTCGTGGCAGCGACAGCAACTGCAGCGACTGCTGATGGAAGCTGCCGACCATGTGCCGTACTACCGAACGACATGGACGAGAGAACAGAAACACGCTGCACGGCGCGGGGATTTGAGCGCATTGCCTCTTCTCGACAAAGATGCGATACGCTCCGAGCCGGAAGCATTTCTCAACGAGCGTTTTTCGCTCTACCCTCGCTGGGTTTTCCACACCAGCGGCACAACAGGCACACCTGTCAAGACGTACTGGAAGGTTGCTGAGATTCGCGACTCGCTTGCCGTGCGCGAAGTGCGCTCGGCGCGATGGGCAGGGGTGTCGTTCCGCATGCCGCGAGCGACCTTCTCCGGTAGAATGGTGGAGCCTGACCCGCACAGTTCGGGACCGTTCTATCGCTACAACGCGGTGGAGCGGCAAGCGTATCTCTCGCCATTCCATCTTGGGCCGATGACTGCTGCGCAGTACGTCGAAGCGTTGAGGCGTACCGGCGTGCGATGGATGACGGGCTACGCCGTTTCGTCCTACCTTCTTGCACAATACATTCTTGACCAGAACCTCGTCGTGCCGTCTCTCCGTGCGATCATCACAACAAGTGAAAAGGTGACCGCCGAAATGCGTGCCGTGATGGAGGAAGCGTTTCGTTGTCGGGTGTTCGAAGAATACAGCACCGTGGAGAACGCGCTGTTTGCGAGTGAGTGTGAGAAGGGGAGATTGCATGTCTCACCGGACGTTGCCGTTGTTGAAATCCTGCATCCCGACGGTACAGCATGCGATCCGGGCGAGGTGGGCGAGGTGGTTGCCACATGTCTGATGCGCGCGTACCAGCCCTTCATCCGGTATCGGCTGGGCGATCTTGCTGCGTGGGACGACGAGCCGTGTGCATGCGGCCGCGCGATGCCGGTCATTAAGGAGGTTGTCGGGAGAATCGAGGACGTTGTTGTTGGTCCCGACGGACGCGAGATGGTGCGCTTCCACGGGATTTTTGTGGACCAACCACACGTGCGTGAGGGTCAGATTGTGCAGGAAGCACTTGACAAGATCGTCGCACGCGTGGTTGCCACACCGGGGTTCGGGGCGGAAGACGAGCACGACATCATCCATCGCATCAGACACCGTGTGGGTGACGGCGTGTCGGTAACAGTTGAGTGTGTCGAAGCGATTCCGCGCACGGCTTCGGGCAAGTACAAAGCCGTGATCTCTCACGTCCCTCGTAACGGCCGACAGAAGCGAGCGGTGTATTCATGAGCGATCAATCCCTTCCGTTCGTCACCGTTATCATGCCCGTGCGCAACGAGGTGGCGTTCATCGAGCGAAGTCTCGGTGCCGTGCTTACGCAAGATTATCCCGCCGACAGGATGCAGGTGATTGTTGCAGACGGGATGTCCGATGATGGGACGCGAGCGTTAATCGAAGCTCATCAATTACATCATCCGAATCTGAAATTGATTGATAACCCGGGCCAGATTGTTTCCACCGGTCTCAACCGAGGGATCGCTGATGCCAAAGGAGACATCATCGTTCGGGTTGATGGGCATACTATCGTTGAGACGGATTATGTGAAGCAATGTGTAATGGCTCTCGAACGGACGGGGGCTGATAATGTGGGGGGAAGAATGAATGCCATCGGTTCGGGAAGTATTGGAAGAGCGATCGCTCTCGCCACAAGCTCTCCCTTCGGCGTTGGGAGTGCGCGGTTTCATTACTCGGATACAGAAGAGTTTGTTGACACGGTGTATATGGGAGCCTGGCCTCGACGAGTTTTCGATGGCGTAGGAGGCTTTGATGAGGAAATGGTTCGTAATCAAGATGATGAGTTCAACTACAGGTTGCGCAGCCACGGAGGAAAGATTCGGCTTATCCCTTCGATCAAATCGGTGTATTACTGTCGCAATAATGTTGCTTCTCTATGGCGCCAGTACTTTCAGTACGGTTACTGGAAGGTGCGCGTGATGCAAAAGCA
>CAZIKE010000138.1:3771-9107 GCA_964539775.1 uncultured Chitinophagales bacterium | reverse complement strand
GCGGGCGTATGCCCGCCGCGCCCTGCGCGAAAGCAAGGCATCGCTGCTCGTCCCCGACCACTACCCCACGCTCGTCCGCAGTGCGCTGGGCCCAAAAGTGGGCCGCGCCGTGGGCAGGGTGAGACGCGCAAGTCTTCTGTGAGGGGTATGAGGCCATGAAGCGTAACAACGTGAGCAGAAACGCATCTGATCGTTTTGGGCTTATGGATATGTTCCTGTGCCGCCCGAAACCGAAACGCTGGCTTTTCTCGAAAGCTGCATCAGTTCTCGAAACATATGCAATGGGGCTGGAAAAGCTTGCCCGATACTTCGAGCCGCGCGAGGTGCATGTGAACGAGCGCATTCTTGAGATTCCATTCGTGCTTCAACGAATCCCTGTCGGCTCCAAAGTGCTCGATGTCGGGAGCAGCAGCAGTTCATTGGCGTTGCAGCTTGCGTGCCTTGGGTACTCCGTCACAGCTATTGATGTACGTCCCTATCCCTTCGCTCATCCGAACCTCACCTTTCTGCAGCAGGATATTGCTTCCTGTAATCTGCCCGAGCAGTCCCATGACTATGCGATCCTCATCAGCACACTCGAACATATGGGACTTGGTGCCTACGGCGACTCCAGGGGGATGAGTGACCGCGAATTTCTGGATACGGTTGCGAAGTACGTACGGCCTGGCGGCCACATTCTCATCACCTTCCCATTCGGTGCCCGGTTTCAAGGCACCTGGTACAGGGTGTATGATGCCGGCACGCTCACGAGTTTGCTTCACGGATATGAAGTCGTGGAGAAAAAATTTGCGCGCCGCACTTCACTCCTGTCATTCGACTTATGCAGCGAGTCAGATCTGGAAGGCGTTGGTTCGGAATCGCTGCCTGTGAACGGCGTTGCCATGCTTGATGTGCTTAAGCCATAGGGCAGCCAACGATGATTGTTGCCACGATGAGTACCATCCCCGAACGAGGGCGGAGCTTCCTTTCTCTCTTGCACCGTATGCTTTACGAACAAACGTTGCACCTTGATAGATTATATGTGTGCCTCCATCGCTATGATCGCATCGAATCATGGTTGCCACAGGATTCTCGTCTGAGGTACACTCTGGGCAGGGCCAGCGAAGGTCCGTGGGTTCGCTATCGCGTAGCCCAAGAACTAAATGACGACGATGTTCTTCTCACACTGGATGACGACACAATCTATCCAAAGGATTACGTCGAGAGAAGCGTGGCCGATCTCCGACGTGTCGGTGCCCGTGCGGTCGTCTGCTATGGAGGGTTACGATGGGACCCCTTCGTTGACCAGTTTGAGTACTATACACCTTTCAGAACCCTCATCCTGGGTCATATGCCGCTTCGGAGCGACTTTCGGGTTGCAATTCTGCAAGGCATCTGCACAGTGATGTATGCAGGTGATGCAAAGGGGGCGATCAATCTCAGGCTCCCCGGTTTCAATACGAACGATGATCTTTTGATGTCGTACCATCTTCAACATCGTGGAGTGAAGATTCTGTGCTGCAAGAAAGAGGCGCAGTGGCTGACCCTCACCGATGACGCAAGTGCAGCACACGCCCTTGTCGTACGAGACAAATCGGTTCGGGCTAAAACATTTCATCGCATGGTGTATGAGCTTGGTTTTGACCCTACAGCCGGCTGGCTCGATGAGATGCGAGCATTTCGGGAACACATCCTCGTGCTGGCGGACAGCAATCCCTTGCGTGAACCGGAACTGAATGAAAACGTGACAAAGCTCTGCGGCGAGAAGAGGATGGTGCATGTCCTTGCCCCGATGGGGAGATCGGAACTCGCCGGGCTTCCATTGCCCTCGGACCTACCATACGCGATTCATCCTTCTCCTGTTCCGGATAGAGGAGGGCGGTTCGAAGCCGTATCTTTTGTGAGACGATGGAGAGATGCAAGAATTCGATGGCAAGCAAGCCAGTTTTGGGATAAACGCATGCAGGCAATAGTCAACAAACTGCCACAGACCAAGCTGGTAGAGTTGAGGAACCGAGATGCGTGAGGATATCCTTGTGGCGCATGTAAAACAGCCGAGCTTGGAGTTCAGCGAAACGTTTGTCATTGCTCGGCTACTGAACCCAATCTGCCGGAGGCCCGTTCCTTTTATTACACATGAAGCTCCCGGAAATGATTTGCTCAACGGCACCGTTCGATGCTACTCGCTTGGCGCGTTGAATCCGCTGCGCCGTCGGATTGATCTTGCAATTGGCTACCGGTTCGAGTTCTGCCCGTTTTACTTCCAGACGCTTCGGCAGATCAAGCCGGACCTTATCCATGCCCACTTCTCAGGGGCGGGGATGTCTGTGCTCTGGTCGGCTATGATGCTCCGCGTTCCCCTCCTGATCAACTTTTACGGTGTCGAAACGAACTACCACCTTTCTGACCCATCATGGTTTCCTTTCTACAGGAAACTGGTTGAAAGCAGCGCATGGTTTGTGTGCAGCAGCGATGCAATGAAGCGCGACATGGTTGCTTTCGGGTTTCGGGATGAGAAGGTCGAAGTCATCCGGTGCGGCATTGACACACAGTTGTTCGACGGCGACGCGAAACAATATACGTCGGGTGAAACTCTTCGCATGTTGACCGTTGCCCGGTTACATGAGGAAAAGGGATTGCGCTATTTGCTTGAGGCATGCAGCGTACTCAACCGGTCGGGTTTTACAGCATGGTCGTTACGCGTTGTGGGCCACGGGCCGCTCAGAGAAGAATTAGTGCGGCAATGCAACTCGCTCGGGATAGACCGACAGGTAACATTCGCGGGTCAGAAGTCGAGCGCGGATGTGGCAAACGAGATGCGGAATGCCCATCTTTTCATTCTTCCGAGTCTGAAGGAAACACAAGGCGTTGTTCTGCAAGAGGCAGAGGCAACGAGAACGCCGGTGATTGCGGCAAACGTCGGGGGGATTCCGGAAGGTGTGCAGGATGGCGTCACCGGCTTTCTGGTGGAGCCGCGGAACCCGGAACAGATTGCGGAAAAGATCCTCATCTGCGCCCGGAATCCCGAGATCATGGTGAGAATGGGAGAAGCAGGAAGGGCGTTTGTGCAGGCAAAGTTCAACCGCACAGATGAGTACGCCCATTTGGCGAGAGTATACGAACGGGTAATTGCAGCGCGTGCAGTCCGCCAATAGCACATCCCGGCCCAGGAAGCTGCGACATTTCCGCGGCCTCTTCTACCGCTCCCTCTTCTCGTTGGGCGTTCTCATTGCGACTGCGCTTCTGCTTGAAATGGTGCTTCAGTCATTCACCGGAATCGTCCCGGAGAAACACCGGTACCTTGCCCACCGGCTCTATGTGAAGAATGTAGGCGACGTTCTTGAATGGATGAATGCCGACCGGATTGCCCTCAACACATCGGGATTTCAATTCGACTCCGTGCGCGGATGGACAGGCGTACCGAACGTGGAGGGCACGAACTGGTCGGTGGATGGAGAGTTCCACGTCAAAACGAATTCACGTGGCTTCAGAGACAACGAACGGGACACCACAAAACCGCCGGGGACAATTCGCATCGCCATAGTGGGTGACTCATTTGTGTGGGGTCATAACCTCGATCAAGCGGACTTGATGCCACAACTCCTCGAACTGCGCCTTCGAGAAAGAGGATACGTTGTAGAGGTGCTTAATTTCGGTATCGGCGGTTATGGAACTGACCAGGAATATCTTTTGCTCGAGCAGGAGGTCATGCGGTACAAGCCGGACATTGTTGCTCTCTCGTTTTTCTATTCAAACAATTTCTGGAACAATCATGAGCACACGTCTTCGCAGAAAGCTAAGCCTTACTACCGTTTTGGCGACGATGGGGCATTAGTTCTCATGCCACTTGGCTCGTCATCTGAGGAGAGCGGGCCGCACAGAAAAGGTGGACTGGAAGAAGCCCGCTTCCTTGGCGCTCTACGGCAAGTCCTCGAAGAACGAAGCTTCATCTACAATCTCGCAATCAGAAACTCGTTTGTCCGCGGCGTAGCGGGGTTGTTTGGCCTTACCTCGTCGGTAGCTACGAACAGAGACACGACGTTGATGGTGATGCAGAAGAAAGTCACCAGGGCCCTTATTCTGAAGATGAAAGGAAGAGTCGAGCAAGAAGGAGTAAAGTTTTTCGTGTTCATGTATCCGGGGTACGGGTACTACTACGGAGACAAAGCTGAGTACCTTCAGACGATTCATTTCTTCCAGAATGAATTGCACGGGCTTGACCTGGTTGACTTTACACCTGCATTCGATAGTTCCACAAAACCCCTGTACCATTTCTTTAGTGAGCACTGGAATGCAGAGGGGACACGCATGGCTGCGGCTGTCCTGAGCGACTACATCACGACTCGCTACCTGACAGGTGAGAGCCTGAATTCATTCTCGGATCGCAACTGATGTACGATCGGCTGCTCAACACACTGCGTGATGTTAAGTACAGGCTAACAGCCCCATCAGAGGGATGGGCGCATTACTTTCAATTGTCAACGTCTCCTCTGATTTTTCACATAGCGATGAACCGCGACCTACGTCCTCTCTTTTCGCAGATAGGTAACAGGAGGAGCTACTTCCTTATCCCGTTCTGGCACGATGTCAGTCAGTTCGATGAGTTGAAGAAGTATGTAAATGCCCACAGGCGCCGTTATCCCGAGTACGAGTTCATTTTTCTCGCCAACACAGAAGAACAACTAAACGGGCTTCGTCACTCTGGTTTACAAGGGGAGTTCGTCAATCACAATGCTTTGGTTGATGAGAGGTTGTTTTTCCCGATTCAATCAATGGATAAGCGCTACGATGCAGTCTATGACGCCCAGATCGCCCCCTACAAGCGGCATGAACTTGCTCGAGAAGTGAAATCGCTCGCTTTGATATGTTTCGTGCACGAGGGGCTTACTACACCTGAGTATGTGTGCCAAGTGCGAACGATGCTTCGGCATGCCCATTGGCTTAATTATTCGGAAAATCAGTGGCGCGGTCTGGACTTCCATGAAGTGAACCTTGCGCTCAATCAATCGCGTGTAGGTCTTTGTCTCTCTGCGAGCGAGGGCGCAATGTGCGCTTCTATCCAGTATTTGCTCAGCGGCCTTCCTATTGTTTCCACGCCAAGTCGAGGCGGACGTGACGTGTTCTTTCATGAGGACTTCGTCCGAATAGTTCCCCCGGATCCTAGTGCTGTGGCTGAAGCTGTGGCTGAAATGGTCCAGCTGAAGCTCGATCCCATTGAGATTAGAACAAGAACACTGTCCCGTATCATTGAGCACCGGGAAAGGTTTATCAAGCTTGTTCAAAGCATTTACGATAGAGAAAATAACGGGAGGGACTTTCGAGCCGAGTGGGGCTCGCTCTTCTTCACCAAAATGCAT
>CAZIKE010000138.1:0-3761 GCA_964539775.1 uncultured Chitinophagales bacterium | reverse complement strand
TCAAAACTATTCTCAACAATCTTATTTGCGATATCAACAAAATGCATCGGTTTCAGAAATTACAAGTAAAGAATGTGGTGACGAAGCCTGACGCGAAAGGGCCATGGGGGTGAGTTTGCCGCGGTGCTGTATCACCACAGGGGGGCGCGCTAAAATAAGAGCGCTTTGCCATCGAGAAGACTGTCTATCCTATGACGAACTTCGTCGCGTCGAAGCGACGGTCAGGGTGGCAACCAACACTACGAGCGGATTGGGTAATCCATAAGATAAGAGACTGTTACATCCACACACTCGTTCATGGTGTATCCAACGTTTCAGTCCCTAAACTAGTGGCCAAGAAAACGGCATGTCTGGAATCGGTAGCGTTGTAGACAGCTTACTCTGGAAAGTATTGACCATTGCGGTCGAATTGCTCGGCGTCAAACGCTTTGGAGATCACTATGTTTACCTCCCAGCGTTGAGCGAGGAATCTATCATAGTGGACTTAGGGGCAAATCGAGGGTCATTCTACTCCACTCTATCATCAAATGTACGGTCGATCTTCTATGCGGTTGAGGCTTGTCCAACCCTCTGGGCTTCGCTTCCTTCCCACCCTAAGGTTCATACATTCAACTGTGCAATCCATAATACTAACCAGCATGTTGTTCTCAACGTCTCAGTGAATCCAGAAGCAAACAGTGTCCACAGAGAAATAGCTGCTCGATATGGGATTCAACACCAGGTTGCGGTAGAAGGGTGTACCCTGGACAGATTCATTTCTGAGAAAGCGAGAATCGACCACGTTGATTTGCTAAAGATGGATATCGAAGGAGCCGAGATAGAGATGTTCGACTCTACCTCTGATGCTGATCTACAACGCATTGGACAAAACACCGGTGAATTTCACGACTTTTTGGATCCGAGCGAATCATCTCATGTAAGAAGGATTATTCGACGACTAAGAAACCTGGGCTTCACCGTGTTGGTCTTCTCGGCAAACGACCACAGGCAGGTTTTGATGCTCAACATGTCCATGCTGGCTCTAGGATTCGTCAAGAGAACCTTGGTCGTTATGCTGCTGATTCCTATCCTTTCCTTGCGAAGAATACGCTCCAGCCTCTCCCTGTGGATTAGAACAGGTAGGTCGCCAAGATATGCCTAGGCACGCACCTATCTGCAAGCGCTTGGTCCCGCTTTTCGGGCCACTCCCCTATGGGGCTCTTTTGTCCACTTGCTTCGGTAAAAGCGTGGGCTCGATGTTCAACCCCCGGTTTACGTCTAATGCCTGCTAATAGGAAACTCATTCGGATTATCGGTGCCTCACTACTTGTGGTGGCATCGATTGCTCTGAGTGAGCTATTGACCACGTGCCTTCTCCCTCGCAATCAGCCTTTCGACGAGCGGAAGCTGTGTACCCTCCACTACGTTCCCTCAGGCTTGTCTCGTCAGAATCTGGTTGCTAACCAAACCATGTATGCGATTGACAGCGAAGGGCGAACACGCACGGATAGCGTACGATATCGCATCAATAGTCACGGCTACCGAGGCGACGAGTGGGCGATTGACACCGCCGCGGTCCGCATCGTGATTCTTGGCGGCTCTCACGTGTTCGATATCGGAGCTTATGACGGCGCACAAGCAGACCCTTGGCCGTTACTGCTCGAAAAGGAGCTGAGAAAGAAAGGGGCCAGAGTGCAAGTGTTCAATATGGGCGTGCCGGGGGCATCTACACCCGAGATAGTTGCCCGTTCACTGTATGACGTTCCCTCTCTTTCTCCGCACTTTGTTATCCTCAACAGCACATGGAACGATTTGAAATGGATTGCAAACTTCTCACACTCTCTTTCCTTGTTTTCGCCGGGAGCGATGATGCCCAATCCTTTCATCGAAAAGGTGACAGTCCTCGATGACGTACTGGGTTGGTCCGTGGTGTACCGCAAACTTCGCGATGCATACTATCGCCATCGGTACAACTTTGGTACAACCACGGGGCCTGTTGAGAACCTTGCACGGACATCTTCCACGCTCGCGAAGGAACAAGAGCTGAGAGGCCTTCGACAGTACGAACTTAACCTGAAAGCGTTTGTACACATCGTACGATCCATCGGTGCAACGCCGATGCTCGCTATCGAAGAACGCTTGGTACATCCGAACAATACCGAGCAGGAGAAAAAGAGAATCCGCTACGACTTCATTGGCCCCAACATTACACACGAACATCTTGCGGCCCTTTTTGCGGCGTGCGATTCAGTCATTCTCCAGGTTTCCAGGCAGTTGAATGTTGAGGTAATTGATGCAAACGGGTCCTTGCAGTCAAACGCCGATGCATACTTCACCGACCATATCCATACCACACGAGAAGGAAGCAAGGCGTTGGCCTCGGCGTATGCTGAAGCTCTCTCTCCAGTCACCAAGCCGGCCACAGCACAAGCGAAAGATGTCAAGAGTTTCAGATAATCGACTTGCAGGTTAACATCATTTTCTTCCCGGCACCCGTGCTCTTGTGTACATGTCTCACTCCCTCCTCCGCATCGTTCAATTTGCGCCGATAGACTGGGAAGAACTTGCCCGCACAGGGTTCCGGAAAACATCCGGTGCCATGTTCAAAGCGCTGCATGATGTCACCTCCGTGCACGAACTACTGTATGTGCAAACCGACCGACGGTGGGGATTGCACGTTGCCGCCGATCAGGTTGACGAACGCACGCGCAAAGTCGGCTTACCCATCGGTCTGCCGTACGAGCGCTTCGAGCCGATCCGCACGGTGAATCGAAAGCTGCAGGCTCGCGGTCTGCGGCGCTACCTCTCGCCCGATGTGCCGACGATCGTCTGGTTCTACGACTGGCTCGCAGCAGAGCTGGCGCAGTTTATCCCGGCCCATCTCCGCGTCATGGAGCTAACAGACTCCGCCGAGCAATTCTTTCAGGATTCGCCTGTGATGCTCAGGCGGCTTCCCGTCCTCCGCAAGATTGTGGCTGAAACGGTGGATGTCGTGTTTGCCGTCAGTTCCACCCTCGCGGACGAAGTGCGCGACCTTCCCTGCCGCGTGGAAGTCCTGCCCAACGGCATAAGCCGGGAGTTTCTTGCGGAGGCTGTCATGCCGCATGCCGAGCCGGAAGAACTTGCGCGGATTCCTCATCCACGACTTCTGGTCGTGGGCACAGGATGGAGTCTCAATCACCGTGTTGATCATGCGCTTCTATCGGACATGCTGCACCTGCTTCCTGATTGGCATATCATTCTTATCGGTAGCGAACGCATGAAATCCCATGGGCTTCGGTCACTGACAGAGCATCCGCGCGTTGTGTGCCTTCCGCTGGTTCATCACGCAAACCTTCCGGCGTTCATCCAACATGCGGATGTCTGCGCCGTGCCGTATGTTGAGGGACCTGCACGACGCGATGCCCTGAAGGTCTATGAATACCTCGCGTGCGGCAAGCCGGTGGTGCTCACAGCGGACCGGGTGCGGGACGAGTTTGAACGGTATGTGAGATATGCGAGTTCGGTGCAGGAGTTTGCTGCGGCATGCGTTGCCGCGCTCGACGGTGGGCATGAAAGTGATGTTGCGGCCATTCGCAGCGTGCTCTCCGGCCATACGTGGGAACACAGAGCCGAACGCGCTCTCACCGTGTGCGAGGAAATGATAAATGGCAAGGTTGCCTCCACGCCGGCCCTTCTCTGAGCCAAACGAGAGCGCAACCAAAATCAAAGCTCAACCAAACCTACGCATTACCTCTCCCTCTCCTTTGAGGAGAGGGCCGGGGAGAGGTGATGAGGCGAGG
>CAZIKE010000137.1:0-9184 GCA_964539775.1 uncultured Chitinophagales bacterium | reverse complement strand
ACGAACGCAAACACTCTGAACCACCACGTTGCCCAGAAGGGTGGAGTAATGATGAAGGATAGAGTCGCCGGTTTGGAGGGGCTGTTGCTATTGGCACGTATGGCTCTTACTTCGAACCGGTATTCTCCCGGCGACAGCTCCGCAAACGTCACCGACTGCGACCTTGCAGGTGGCAGCCACCTGTCACTGACATCGCGAAGACGATATTGGTACAGAATCTCTTCCTGATTCCTGAATGTAATCGCAACGAACTGAATCATGATGGTATTCTCTCGGTGCGAAAGTCTCAATACGTCACTCCAAGCAGTATCCCTCCCATTGATGCTGAACCTCGTGAGGGTTACTGGCGGAGTGGATTGATACATCGGCTCAGGAGCCGTATCGTACACCGTCACTCCATCGCTTGTGACAAACCAGAGAACGCCGCTTCGGGTGGTGCCAGAACATAGGGTTGAAAAATCGGCAAGCTCCATAGGCCGGTGAACGGAAGCGGCGTGCGCACTATCGAGATATGCTGCGCCGGCTTGCGTGCCAATCCATACCCCCCGCTGCACATCTTCGGCCACCGTGTAGACAATGTTGCTTGGCAGCCCGTCCGCCACCGAGCGCGTCAGAAGACTGTCGTTCGTGACAATCACAAGTCCGCTGAATGCTGTTCCGATCCATATTGCACCATTGCGATCCTCCATAAACGAAGTGATGCTCCTTCCTGGAAGGATCTGTTGGAAACTGCCTGTTCGAATGGAGTCGGCAGCGAGACGCGCCACACCGTTGCTGAATGAACCCGCCCAGATATTGCGATGCCTATCCTGCAAAAGCGCTCTCGCATAATTTCCTGGAGGGAGACCAAAGAGACTGTCAAATGTGCGAACCAGAGCGGGCCGTTTCTTCGAATCAAGAAGAAGGATGCGGTTGTCCCCGACACTGTACCAAATCATTCCATCATCATCAACGATAAAGCACTTTGGAAATGCCGACGGAAAATCGACATTGGGGCGTAACGCGTGAACAAGCTTCAGGCGCGAGCCTTTTTCGTTCTCAGGATGGATGCGATAGCAGGCAATCTGCGCATTCGAGAATCCGATCCAGAGTCTTCCTTCTCTATCGCACACAACAGAGTACGGCCGAGGTGTTCCTGCTAAGTCGTTACCGATATCAAACACCGGATACGGTTTCGCACTCCCACTCCCTTCAAAGATCTGATGCAGCAACGTACGCCAACGATGGCCCCTGTCCCGCCAGATTTCCCACAAGCCGGATCGTGAGACAACCCAGATGTGACTATTCGAATCGGCCGCTCCGATGGAGTACTGATATGGTGGATTGATTCCATCTATGGCAAGATGGTACAGATTCTTTTCGCTCAACTTCGCTATCCCTTTTTTGAGCCCGGCAAGCCAGAGATTGTTCTCTTGGTCCAGAAGCCCGTGCTTCAACAGATTATCGGGAAGGCCGTTCGTCACCGTAAAATGTTCGACGGCACTCTGCGTGACATTATCTGTCGGTACCCGATAGAGCCCTTCGTACCCTCCGAACCAGAGATATCCTTCACGATCTGGCAGCACGAAGATTACCTCTTCAACCGAAAGGCGTTGGATGACCTGGTGATTTCGAATTTGGAGAATCCTGCCGCCATTGAGAGCGAGCCACAAATTGCCTTCGTCATCGGTGGCGGCGTCGTTGATCCCCAAGGGAGCAAATGTGCGAAGGCTTATCTCTCTGAACTCTTTCGTGCGAAGTAAGTAGGAGCTGAGGCTGTGGCGACAGACAAACCAGATGAGGCTGTCGGCCTCCTCAATGATCTCGCTTACATACTGCGTTCGTATCCCTGTGGCGATTGGATGCAGCTCATCGTTCACAAGATGAGCTATGCTGTCGTCGGTGCCAACCCACAGTGTTCCGGCATGGTCCACGAACAATGTGAGAATCTTCTGTGGTGTGCTCGTTCGCGAGCGCACATTCACCGGCTGGACGCTGCCCTGCACGATACGGCTCAACATCCCGTTATACGTCAACACGAGAATAGTCTTCTTCCGCGTCCCTTTTTCTTCGACAATTTGCCGTACTGTAGAACGCGGCAAACCATCCGCCGACGTGTAGTTGATGAACGTCCGTCCGTCGAACGAACTTACGCCCTCGCTTGTTCCAACCCAGAGGAATCCCTCGCTATCTTGAAAGAACGTCACAGCATTATTAGTCACCAACCCGTCCTTCGCACTATACGATTGGAACGGGAGGACTTGAGCGAGCACGTGTTCCGGGTGAGCACTTACCAGAAAAAAGGAGAACAAGACTGCAGTGCGCAATCGTTGCGCTCGTACCATGGCTGCTCCTGTAAATAATGGAGGGTATCAAGTATGGGAGGACAATTCGTCGAAGAAGGGAAAGATATGGGATAACGGTAGCGCGCAGATTCCGTATCGCTCGCAACGGAATCCGTGCAGCGCGAGAGGGGTTGAAGATGTGAAAGAGCGGAATGCATCATGCATTCTCCCGCACGTAAAAGCAGCCATAACGCTGCAAGGGAACGACAAACAGCTTGCCGCAGTGTAGACAAAGTGTATGTCAAAAGCAAATCCCGCGTAAGACTTGAGTGAAGTCCCCCTTCTTCGTAGCTTCAGGCATGAAGCTCGCTCAGTGGGCATATCTGCCGGTGACGCTGGTTGCGCTGTCCGCAGCTCAATCCCAGAACAGCATGTCGCCTTCGCGTCTTCTTTTCAAGAACTACACGACGCACGATGGGCTTCCCGACACACGCGTCGCACCCATCATGCAGGATAGCAAAGGATATCTCTGGTTCGGAACCCAAGCAGGTCTGACGCGATACGACGGAAGGGAGTTCAAGACATTCGGCGGTGCAAAGGATATTCCCGGCATCTTCGGTCGCTCCATCTGTGAGGATCATACCGGGGCGATCTGGTTTGCGTACACCGGATTCGCCGGCGGCGGACTCTTGCGCTACGTTGACGGCATGGTGACCGAGTTTCCTCAGGTGCTCGAAGCACTCGGCGGTGAAGCAGGAGCAGTGGTCGAAGATGACGAACACGCTCTCTGGGTCGGATCGAGCAAGGGCTTGATTCGCATGGTTGCCGAGGATTCAGGCCGAAGCACTTGGAGAATCGAATCGTTCCCCGATTTCACTGCCTCGGCACTCTTCGCTGATGCCGATCGGCATGTGTGGTTAGCAACCTCCGCCGGCGCTTTGTATGTGTATGATGGAAAGAGGTTGTCACAAAAGCTCACCGACTTGAGTCCTTCTATCCGACCGTATGCGATCTACCAAACTCGCAACAAGGAATTGTGGGTCGGAGGGATCTTCGGGGCGGCGCGCATGAGCGAGACGACCATCCAGCGCTTCGATACAACCCATGGCTTGCCTGCGCGTGGTGTGTGGTGCTTTGCCGAAGACAACTACGGAAATTTCTGGGTCGGCACAGCCGATGGCCTGTATCGCATGTACCGAAACGGCAAGGAAGCTGTCTTCCGGAAGGAACAATCCTATGGCGACGATATCGTCTACGATATGTGCCTCGATGCAGAGGGCAATCTGTGGTTCGCCAGTGACCCCGGCATACGAAAATTGCTTGCTGCCGATCTCGTTCTTCACTTTCCTCATGAGCACTCGCTGGCAACAGCGGGTTTTGGCCCGATTGCTCAGCAGCCTGACGGCACGCTCCTGTTTGGCTCGCGCAACGTCGGTCTGTTCGCATTGCGCGGCTCGCACCTCATCCCCGGATCACGAATGCAACCGCTCAGCTCATACACATTCCTGTCCATCTTCCCCGAATCTCACGGGCTAACCTGGTTCGGCATGAAATCCCATCCCGTTCTCTTGCAGGACGGCCGCATCACACGATTATTTTTGCCAGATCAAACCTCTATCCCTCTCAGCGTTTTCTGCATGAGGAAAACGAATGCGGGCAAAATCCTGCTTGCAACGAATCAAGGTCTGAAGAGAGTAACCGAAAGCGACACCCTTGCCTCTCTTCAGCACCCGGAGCTTGACTCCCTCGTCGTCTTCGATATCGTTCAGACAACAGGGCCAGACGAGCAGTACATGCTTGGCACGAACAGGGGGTTGCGACTTGTCGGTTTGGACAACGATCGGATTACGGACGTTCGCCGTGCAGGTCTCGAGGGTGTTCTCGTTTACGCCCTTCTCCGTGATCGTAAAAGCCGCCTGTGGTGTGGAACGGATGGTGCCGGACTTGCACTGATAGAACACGAAAGCCTGACGTTCTACACCCGGGATGACGGACTGGCCGGCAATCGTGTCTTTGCACTCGCTCAGGACTCACTCGGGCTCATCTGGATCGGGACATCCTCCGGGCTGAGTCAGTTCGATGGCAAAAGCTTTCGTACCTTTACTCACTCTGAAGGGTTCGGAGAAATCGGTTTGCACGGTTTGTTGACCGACCGAGAAGGATTCGTGTGGGTCAGCAGTTTTCCGGGCATAAGTAAGCTGCGTCCGGTAAAGTTCTTCAAGAGCAATCGCCCTCCACCTGTGTACATTGCCGATATGCGGGTGGATACTGCTCACGTCATACGTGCTGAGCGAGTCGAGCTTGAACCGAACCCGGCGGTGATAACATTCCGGTATGTCGGATTAAGTTTCACCGACGAGGCCAACGTTCGGTATCGGTACAAACTCGACGGGTTTGATCGGGACTGGTCGCCTCCTGTGACACAGCGTGAGATACGCTACACACATCTGAGCAGCGGCTCGTACACCTTCATGGTCATTGCCCGCAGTGCCGACGGCGTCTGGAGCGACGAGCCGGCGATGATCTCGTTCAGGATCCTCCCGCCGGTATGGGCGCGGTGGTGGTTCATTGGCGGGGCTGCGGCTCTTCTTGCTCTCATCATCTACGGCCTCTACCGCTACCGCCTGGCAAGGGCGTTAGAACTCGAACGCACGCGAAGCCGCATTGCCATGGATCTGCACGATGACATCGGCGCGAGCCTGACGAGAATTTCGATGATGACGGAGGTTGCCCAGCGGGTATCCGGAACGACAACGGGTGAGTTGCACGGCTATCTCGAAAGAATCGGAGAAACATCGCGCGAGCTGATTGATGCGTTGGGCGACATTGTCTGGTCGGTCAATCCCGCTTACGACACGCTTCAGGATGTCATCCGACGGATTGTGCACTTTGGCGAGGAACTTTGTGAAGCTCGAGGGATGTCGTTCGAGACCGTCATTGCCCCGGACCTGGAAAGACTGACCCTGAGTCTCGAACGCCGACGCGATCTATACCTTGTGTTCAAAGAAGCCATCACCAATGCGGTGCGCCACTCCGGGGCGGATCGGCTCGTGTTCACCATTCGGAGCGCCCCCGGGAGTATTACCATGACGCTCAAGGATAACGGCCGGAGCTTTGTGGCGAACGCTGCCCCCGAAGGCCACGGCAGGCGCAGCATGCAGGAACGTGCCGAACGCCTTGGCGCCGAACTGCGACAGCACTCCCTTCCCGGTGAAGGGACCAGTGTCCAGTTGATCTTCAAAACCGTCTGATTGTGCGGTTGCGCCCTCGCAGTTTCTCTCCTATATTCTTTCATCCGAAAAGAACACATGCCGACCAAACGCACACTCACCGTTGCCCTGATCGAAGATGAAAAGGAAGTCCGTTCGGGACTCTCTTACATTTTCAATCACACGGATGGCTTTCGCTGCCTCGACAGCTTCCGGACGTGCGAGGAGGCTCTTGCCAGCCTTGCCGAGCCTCCGGATGTCCTCTTATGCGACATCGGGCTGCCGGGCATGTCGGGCATCGAGGGTGTGCGACATCTGAAGGAACGATTCCCCGCTCTCCCCGTCGTCATGCTGACCGTGTACAGAGACGACGAGAAGATTTTCGATTCGATTTGCGCCGGTGCCTCCGGCTACATTCTGAAAAAGGCTCCTCCGCAGAAGATTCTCGACGCGATCGTGGAGGTGTACGAAGGGGGCGCCCCCATGTCCTCTGAAATCGCGGTCAAAGTTCTCAATGCATTCCGTAAGTTTGCCCCTCAGAAGAAGGCCGACTACGAACTCTCGAAGCGCGAGGAAGAGGTCCTTCAGGAGTTGATCGAAGGAAACAGCTACAAGACCACCGCCGACCATCTCAACATCAGCGTTCACACGGTCCGCTTTCACATCCGCAGCATCTACGAAAAACTCCACGTCCACTCCAAGTCTGAGGCTGTTGCAAAAGCCCTCAAGAACCGACTGCGGTAACTCCCCGCACACCTGTGCAGGTTCCTCAGGGTTCGGGGCAAATTCCCACTCACTTCCATCTCTTTGTGTGATTGATTCGCCTGCGTGCTTCAGCGTATATTGATGACGCTATCAGCAAGCACCCGTTCTTTCAGAACCTCATAAGGAGAACCGCCATGAGAGTCACAGCCCTCGCATGCTGTCTGCTACTGTGCGTTAGTCTCGTCTTCGGACAGAACACCTCTCTCCGCTGGTACTCCTTCTCTTCGGGGTTCGAGATTTCCTCCTCACCCTCAAGCCGGGCAACATCATCAATCGGACAACCTTTCATCGGCACGTCGCAGGGCACAGGTTCGATCGTCATCAGCGGCTTTCTGGCCGACACGCTGCTGCGAGGACAGATCGTTTCGGTCAATGAGCCGGGCGACGTGCCCACGACGTATGAACTCTATCAGAATTATCCCAATCCATTTAACCCTACCACGATCATCACGTATCAACTTCCCGCATCAGCATTTGTCACACTAAAAGTGTTCGACATTATTGGACGAGAAGTCGCCACGCTGGTAAGCGACATTCACCAGGCCGGATCTTACACCATCGCATGGAATGCAGGCAATGTCGCCAGCGGTGTGTACTTCTACCGAATGTCCGCACGACGAGACCTCGGGCCGACCGATAGTCGGGACGGACAGGCAGGAAGTTTTCTAGCCACGCGAAAACTGATGGTGTTACGATAGTGCGTAAAGAGGAATCATCATGGCTGCCAAACGAATGTTACAACCTCGAGACTGCTTTCTCATTACAGGCATTCTTGTCCTGCACGCTCAGATGATGCATGCGCAATGGGTCCCGACGAATGGACCGTACGGAGGCTTTACTGAGGTTGTTGCAAGCGGATCAAACCTTTTTGCGAGAACAAGGGGAATCTACCGTTCGACAGATGATGGCCTGACATGGGCTGCAGCAAACAACGGGTTAACGACGTTCGCTATCAACGGTTTGGCAGCTTCTGGCTCCACGCTTATCGCCACGGGGAATCAAGGTCAGGTCTTTCGGTCAACAGACGCTGGTGCAAGCTGGCAACAGGTTGGCCAACTGAGTGCATGGAACGTCGGTGCACTTATCGCTGTCGGCAGCCGTTTCTTCGCCGGGACTCAGGCAGGCGTGTATCACACCACCGACGCAGGCGCGACATGGACCGAGGCAGGGTTGCTCTCCGAGACGATTTCTTGTCTCGCCTTTGCCGTTAGCCTTTCCGATGTACTCCTCTTCGCAGGAACTTGGGGCAATGGAGTTTATCGTACAACCAATTTTGGTAATACATGGCAACAGATGAATAACGGGCTGACCGAACTGGAAATCAATGATCTTATTATCAGCGGCTTGAACGTTTTTGTCGCTACCCGGAGGGGTGGAGTGTTTCGATCCAGCAGTTTATCTTCCAGAGCAACCTGGAGTGCCGTCAATAGCGGGTTGACAGACACAACCGTTTCTGACCTTGAACGAACCAGCAACGGGTCGATCATCTTCGCCGCAACACCGAACAGCGGAATCTTTCGAACCAACATCAGCACCTTGACATGGTCGTCAGTGAACACTGGAATGCCGTTTAAGAAAGTCCACGCTCTTGGCATTAACAGCATTGCACTCTATGCCGGAACCCCCGGGGGAACCTACATATCTACTGATAATGGCTCGACGTGGAACCTCGTCGGCGCCGGGTTGCCGTCTCCGGCCATTACTGCTCTTTCCATCAGCCCTTCAAGCCCGACACTTCTGTATGCAACTTCGGCTTCGGGCGGGGTTCATCGTTCAACAAACAGCGGGGCCACGTGGACTCCAGTCCCTTCAGGATTACTCCACCTCGATGCTTGGGACGTTGAGTTCATCCCTGGGCCAACGGAAAAGAACTACACCGCAACAATTGGCGGCGGCGTGTACATGTCGACAAACCGCGGCACGAGTTGGACTCCGGCCAATACGGGCCTGACAAATCTCTATGTGCGCTCACTTCTCTTCAGCGGAAGCAAACTGTTCGCCGGTACTTTCAATTTTATCTACGTCTCAACCAATGAGGGTGCAAGCTGGGCCCGAGTTACTCCCTATCCGGTATTGTACGTTCGCTGCTTCGCACGGATCGGATCGATCCTCTTTGCGGGGACCGATGAAGGCCCGGTGTATCGGTCCACGGATAATGGAACAACCTGGACAGGAGTCAATAGTGGCTTGCCTCTCTCTCCAAGATACTCCTTGCTGGCCACTCCAAATGCTTCGGGCGGAATGACCCTCTTTGTTGGAGGATCTGCAGGGCGCATTTATGCTTCAACCGATAGCGGTGGAACCTGGGCTCCGTCGCATTCAGGCCTGCCACTACCTGCAACAGTCTACTCGCTTGTTGCAACCGGATCAAACATCTTTGCAGGTACTCAGGACTACGGCGTATTCCATTCATCGAACTATGGAGCAGATTGGGTACCTGTAAACACAGGTTTGCCCGACCTTGACATTTACTCACTCCTGATTGATCCCGCTCCTCCTGCGAGACTTCTGGCGGGAACACAGAGCTACGGCGTGTGGAGCCGGCCATTAGCAGAGATGATTACTTCATCTGGTTCTGCCCAGAATGAACTGCCGGAAAAGTTCACCTTGTTGCAGAACTATCCAAATCCCTTTAACCCCTCGACGAGAATCGAATATACGGTGCCGAAGCAGGGATATGTGCTCTTGACAATCTTCAACGTACTGGGACAGCAGGTGGCGAAACTGGTCGACGAGGTTCAAACGCCCGGAACATATGTCGTGGATTGGAACGCTGGGGGGAAGTCGAGCGGAGTGTATTTTTACAGGCTGCAATCGGGGAACGCAAGTATCACGAGAAAAATGTTGCTCATTCGGTAATCATTCAACCACAAACTTTCTGGAGAGAGTACCATGACCCCCTTCAAATGCCTCTGTCTTGCGTTGCTGCTTCTCGCGCAATCCGCA
>CAZIKE010000136.1:0-9271 GCA_964539775.1 uncultured Chitinophagales bacterium | reverse complement strand
GTAGTCGAATGGGTCGTTGATGAAGTGGTCGAAAATGCTCCGTCGAGACTGAGGCCGACTTCGTTCATCACCTGAGCGGCTTTGGGATGAACCCGCGTCGAGGGATTCGTTCCTGCGGAGTATACTTCCAAGGACGCGTCGAATGACTTAAGAAATGCTTCCGCCATTTGACTGCGGCAGGAGTTGCCGGTGCAGAGAATGAGGATTCTTGTTTTCATTGGGGTTTGTCTGAGATCGAAGTGTTGAGGATTGCCAGCTCCACCACATTCCGCCCAAGCTCGGGGTCGATGATCCCTGACAATACCTCCCCAACCGCCGCTTTCTCACCCACGGCTGCGTTCCTCCTGCTGATGCGTGAGGAGGCGACTGCCGGACCGCTGATTTGAGCGTCGAGCTGGGCTGCTATTTCCATGACGAAGGCAGCGATTCGAGCGAGTCGGGCCAATCTCCCCCAGCCCTGACCGCCACAAGCCATCTCACCGTACTCCGGGTCAACGAAGAAGTAGCCGTGTCGCTTCAGCTTGGCGACGTTTTCCTGCACAATCGGATTCAACCACATGTTCTCGTTCATTGCCGGACAGATGATCGTTGGAGCTTTCGCAGCCATGATCGTCGTCGTCAGCATGTCGTCGGCAATTCCACCTGCTATCTTCCCGATGAAATTTCCCGTGGCCGGTGCAATCACAACAATGTCCGCCATTCGGCCAAGAGTGATGTGCTCAATGCTGGGGCGGTAGGCATCATCAAACATCTCAACTGTCACAGGATGAAGTGAGACCGTTTCGAGTGTGAGTGGCGTAATGAACTTGGTTGCGGCTCTGGTCATGATCACATGAACATCAGCTAGGTGTGCACGGCCGTGTGTCAGCAGCTTGCGGCCGGAGCGGCAGGAGCAGCTTGCGATCCTTGACCAATCCGGCGCGTTTCAAATAGGCGAGATGACGCGAGACCTTCGTTTGTGTAAAATGAAGAGTCTGCTCGATATCGCACACACACACAACTCGCCGGATGCCAGAAGGATGTTGTAAATCCTCAGCCGAGACTCGTCGGAGAGGGTCTTGAACATCATTGCGAGATTCTTCATCGGGTTACCACGACATGTGGCTGAACGAATATGCGTATGTGTTTAGGCAAATGCAATAGGATAGTCGTGTGGGACTGCGGAACGTCGGCAGGCACCAACTCCCTACACCTTCACCAGTCGAACCTTTGTATCATAGAAGGAGACACTGCCGCCCACCGGGTCAAGCAAGCAGGTGTTTTTCAGGTAGTCATCGAGGCGCATCGCAGCATTGGCGTGAACACCGGTCGCCCGGCGCGGATCGCCTTTGACCTTCTTGCCATCAATGACAACATCGGATGAACCGTTTGCCCAGTGTCCGTGGCCGAGCGAGAATCCAATTACCCCCGGACGAATGCCCTCCGTGATCTTGATCTTGCCGATCATCGGCTTCTTCACGCCATTCTTGAGGTCGTACACTCCTTCCGGATTTGTCTTGGAGATAAAGTTGACCCGATCCTCATCGCTGAAGCCAAGCCGTGTCGCATCGGACGAATTCATCAACACGACGTTCTCCGGTCGAATGGCGCTGAGCCAATAATCAACGATGGTTCTGCTCTTCGTTTGCGTCACATCGCGGAAGGTGATCATGTGCAGATCAAAGCCGTCCCGCTCGTCGTGGATTTCGTTTCCCATCACGTCTGATACCGGGATATACGTTGCAATGCCGGGATAGTGCTTGCCGGTGATCGCCGACTTGCCATGAGCGTGCTTCTCAAGATACAGATTGATCAACTGACCATACTTGTTCTTGAACTTTTCCCCGTCGTACGCTTGATCATATTCCTGGAATCGCCCGCCTCGATTCAAAACATAGACCACTTTCCTCCACCACCGGTCGCCGACAATCTTCTTCCACCTCTCTACGTCGAACACGGTCTTTGGAAGGTGTCGCCGTGCTTGCTCGAACGTTCTCAGTTCTTCATCATCGGCATCGGGAACCTCATCGCCCGGTTTGTCGCCGGCTGCAACGTTGGCAACCATGCGGAGGTAGAAATCTTCTGGACGATGGAAGTCCTTTCCATCGCCAAGTCCATTCTTGCCGAATCCGGGAAGGTTCATCTTCTCAGCAATTCCCAAAATCATTGTCTCCAGAGAAATCGGGAGTTTCTCCCCGAAGACCGTCACCGTTTCCGGAATCGGCGCCACAACCGGATTGCGAACGGGTTGAGCTTTCTGAGGAATGCTGGGGTGACTGCCATGAAACTCCCAGCGTTCTAAGTAGGTCAAATCCGGAAAGATGTAGTCGGCATACATCGACATCTCTCCGATGGTAATGTCATTTGCGATGTACAGCGGAATCTTGTTCACGTCGGAGAGAATCTCAATGTTCGTGTGTCCGCCGGGCAGTGCATACGTTGCCGCTGCCATGTACGAGAAGAGTATCTTCGATGGATACGGGTAGGCATCGCCCATCGAAGGAATGATCTCCTCGTAGATGTCGCTCGCAAACGGGTACCACTGTCGCTTTGCGGGATAGCCCGCGAAGATGGTGGACTCTTCATACGTGACGTCGTGTCGGATGATGCTAATGCCGAATGGCGCAATCTTGCTTGGATGCATCTTTCCGATCGGGAATGGATTGCCTTCCTTCGAACCATCAATCGCATAGGTGGAAACCTTAATGAGGCCGCCTTTCCAGTCGTAGTTTCCTATCAGTGCGTTCAGTGAAAACACCGCAAGCACATTATAGAATCCATTCGTATGCTGAGAAACGCCCCGATGGGGATCGGCAACCGCCTTCTTGCCGTGCGACGTGAACTCCTGTGCAAGCTCGGTGATGTCTTCCGGCTTGATGCCGCAGATGTCAGCCCACTCCTCAATGGTATGCGCGGCGGCTGATTCGTACAACAGTTGCAGAGAGCTTTTCACGGCGATGCCCCCAATATTCGTATTGACGAGTAGATCACCCGTTACGGCGTTCTTCTCATCGTTAGGATCGAAGGCAACGGGTTTGCCATCCTTCATCACTACGAATGGGTCGAACTCCCACTCCTTTCCATCCTTCGATTGTCGCTTCTCCTTCTGCGCCAGATTAATTTCCGAGGCATGCAGAAACGAGCCGTCTTCTTTTATGAGCCATGTCGCGTTCGTCCAGGACTGCTCGTCGGCTGCCTTGGCTGCGGCCTTGTTTGCCGCAGAAAGGAATTTCGCATCGTAGCGCTTGTTCTCGATGATCCATCGAATCATGCTCAAGGCAAACGCACCTTCCGTGCCCGGCTTGATCGGCACCCACTTGTAAGCTTTCGAGGCAATCTTGGAGAATCGGGGATCGACCACCGCGATCTTCAATTTCTTCTCGACCAGATTCTTCATCAGCTTTCGGGCGTGATGTGTCGGTCCGTAGCCCCCTTCGATGTATGCGGTGCCGATGGCAAGCAGGAACTCCACGTTGCTCGTATCCGCCTGCCAGTAGAACTTCTGCCCACCGGCGAACTTGCCTTCGGTGAACTGATTGCTCATCGCATAGCCGGTGAAGTACAGCGACCCCTGGCAGACCGTCGTGTGCCCGTGTGCGTTCGTCGAGCCGAACGACTCTTTGATGAACCGATTGATAAACTCCGAGCGGCCTGCTTTCAAACGTCCCCACATGAACGTGACTTGATTGTTCTTCGGACCGAAGTCCGGATGGTCGGGATCAATCAGCACGTGGAGATGCTCAGCGAATTTCTTCTTGAACGCTTCCACCGCCGCTTTCTTCTCTTCCGGGGTCTTCTTGCTGCGGATAACCTTCACTTCCTCCGCCATGGCCTTTGCAACCGCCGGATCGCGCAATGCCCAAAGATCCTTCAGGCCTTCCACATGTCGATTCTCTTCGCCTTTGACGTGCTTGAAGAGTTTTCCGCCGTTGACGATTTCCGCAATGGCCTGGTCGAACGGAATGGCCTTCCACTTTCCCTCGCCTCGTTTCCCTGCGCGTTTCAACACCTTGACGATACGATACGGATCGTACAGTGTTTGAATCCCGGACTGTCCCTTGGGACAGAGGGCGCCTTCGATGTGCACGGATTCCTTGAGCGGCGTATTGTAGGGAAGACTCGGCACGAACGTCCACGGACTGAAAGGATTGCCTTCGATCTTCACGGCAACGCCGTTCAGCACTTTCACCTTGATGCCGCAGCCGGTGTTGCACTGCAGGCAGACGCTCGAGAGCATGTTCTCGCTCTTGGTGAGATCATACTCTTCAGAAGGAGTGAGTGCTCCCTCTTCAGCTTTTGCAAAGAGTTGCTGCGCCCATTCTACCTGACTGAGCACTGCTGCGCTGCCGCCGAGGAGTGCTGAGGATTTGAGAAATTCCCGTCGGGCTGTTGACTTTGTTGACTTATGCTGGTTCGTGTTCATGCTCGAATCTCCTATGAATGGCATGCCATGCAAGTATTGTCGAGGTCGTCGGCGATGTAGTACACTGACGGCTCTGCACCGCTTGCAAGATCGAGCCGGAGTGAAGTGCTCTTCTTCAGCAGCTTACTGACGAGCGCGTCGGGGTCGTTCAAGTCTCCAAAGTGCATCGCCTGTCCCGTGCACGTGGTGACGCAAGCAGGTAGCACGCCCGCGTCAATGCGCTGCGTGCAGAAATGACACTTGCGCGTGGTTCCTGTTGTCTCCTTGCGCGACCATTCGCTGCCATACTCCTTCACCTTGCGCTTTTCGTACGGTTGGATGGCCGGCGTACCGTCGGTGTAGTTCGTCCCCTCATCGAACCAGAGCGAGTTTGGGTAGGGACACGCCTTGCTTGCCGCTTCGAACACGGCTCTGCCCTTCATCTTTTTGTAGTTGATGACGACGATGCCGTCCGGGCGCTTTGACATCGCGCCGGGGATGACGGCGTTGGCAGCTTCGATGCACGGCGCATTCTTGCATTGCATGCAGTTGGTCGGCATGAAATAGCGCTTGACTTTGGGGTACTCACCGGTTTCGACTTCAGGAACGGTGCGGTAGGTAACCCCCGGAGGGAGATTGTTCTCTGCGATGCAGGCAGCCACGCAGGCGCTGCAGCCAATGCACTTGCGCGCGTCGATCACCATCCCCCACTGTCGGTCGGCGATGGGTTTCTGCAATGCCCGTTGAAGGTCGGCATGCATCTTCATGGTGTCGTTTATTGGCTCGTCACCGAGCATTTGCCCGGCCACCTTGCCCGTTTCCCTCAAGGCTGGAAGCAAGACGGTTGCTGCTGCGGCTCCGGCAACCGCGCTCGCTGACCGTCTGAGGAATTTACGGCGGCTCAGTTCCTTGGACGCATCACTCATGGCAACTCCTTCGGTGTGTTAGAGAAAAACATAGAACAACGTTACACGCGGCGTCACAGATGCCTTGTACTTTATCTCAGGCGTCGTTGAAGTCGCAGGACGCGCCTGATACGACTCTATCTGCACGTTCGGGATGATGGAGACATTCTTGTCGGGCTTCCAACTGAGACCCGCTACAATGTAGCTGCGGGCATCTCCCTTGAAATCGCGGTCGCTGTTCGGATCGAAGTAATCAAAGCGCACCACAGCGGCCACATCGGGTTGGATATTGTATGATCCAAACACGCACAATCCGATGGCATTCTTTGACTTCATCTCAAAAGGTGCAACAGCGCCTTTCTTGATACCGTTCGCGGTCGTTGCAACAAATGCTTCCGCACCAAGTGTGAACACATCCTTTTCGCTGTAGGCGACAAAAAGCGCTGTGGTAATTACATCATTGCTGAGTGTAGGTTTTGGTGTGGCCGTGCTGTTGGGGTCGGAGATTGATGGCTGGAACTTCAGATCACCATAAAGGGTAACGTGGAGATTCTTTGCGGGCTTGAAGTACAGGTGTGCATAGGCCCGCTTGTACTTGTCCGATTCCGGCTTGTTGCCGCTGCTGTTGCCGACCATGAGCCAGTAGTTGACTGTGCCCCCTTCATCGAACCTTCCTTTCAATGCAACACCGATATCGCGTGAACTCACAATCCCGCGCAAGTCCATAATGGTTTTCTCAAGCGAGCGATATCCCCATAGAGCTTCAGAGATTTCATACGCCGGCGGTGGCTGAATTCCAAAGAACAGGTCACTGCCCGAAAAAATGTTTTTCCACCGTAGGTACGCATCCTTTACAAACACTCCGATCTTGCCGTCGCTGGTGTTTGACACCTGATCAGCCTCAAGGCGAAAGCGAGTGCTAAAAATGTCGGAAATCTCGTAGTCATACGTGAAATAAATGCGTCGAAGCTGGAACCCTTGCATATCTTTCTTTCCCTGCGTGGCAACATTCGAGAACGAGGAGATGCCGGTGTCGCGGGCTGCGTTGTAGAAATAGTCCCCGAACACATAGCCGGAGAATCTGCCTGATGACTTCTCCTGTGCGCGGACGGAGAACGAGATAACGATGAGAACTACCAGCAGAAAATGGAAGGAGCGCTTCATGTGTTTGAGCTTGAGTATTGTAGGACATACGTTAACAGGGTTATGGCCAGTCATCTTTGGAAAGGCAATGCGCGTGCCATTGCTTTTACCAAACCAAGACCTCAAAATGCCAACGAGGGCCCATTTGGTCCGAGGGCTATATGGGCTTATTCTAACATTTGAGAAAACCGGAGCAGGTTTCTCAAACTCTGGAGAGTAACACTTTGATAACAATTACCTAATCCTGACATAACCTGCACACCGTATCTTAACTCCAAAAGTTTCGGAACCTCAACTCGAAAGGAAATTGCAAAATGGGAAAAGCTCTCATCGCTGCTCTCCTGCTGGCGTCTGTACCTTGTCTATATAGTGGGCAGACGGTTGCTGATTCAGGAAAACAAGTGTACGCCCCAACAATTGGGTATCTCAGGATTCATACGCCTGCCGTAGAACGGTACGACGATGGAATCTGGCGTCGAGAGTTTGCAGGCTACGAGGTCTACACAATCGATGGGCTGATGGTACGACGAGTCATGAGCAGTTTGGACGAGCCGCGTACCGTACGGTTGGAAGAAGGGTCCTATCGCATACGAGAGGATAGCAAGAACAATCGTACCGTTGAATACCGGGTATTGATCGAGGGGGGAAAAACAACCGAGGTTGTGAAATAGCCGGCGTGGCCCTCTCTAGAAGAGCGTTGACGAAACGGGCGCTCCTGTATCGGAGCGCCCGCTGAACTGTAGAAACAATCGGTCTCCTACCCAAGTGCGCAGCCTATAGGCGCACAAGCGACTTTCATCTTCCTGAACCCCGCTGATAGACATTACCACTTCCCGATCAATTGCATCAGCACACTTCCGTCAGGTCCACTGATCCGAAGGAATCGGAAACAACTCCTGTCGGCGGACTGCCACTGTATGATGGGCTTGACCTTGCGAAGGGAACGTTGTAGAATGGGCGAAGTGGAGGGCACAATACCGAGAAATGGTCGACGACTTATACGTACGTTCTGAACCGCGGAGGAAAAGGCGTCAAAAGCCCGGTGCGTGTTAGACGGAAGCCATCTAACCCGGCAAGAACACGTTAGAAGACAGCGAAGACCCTGAAACCAAAGAACTTGACAATCAACCCACAGAGACGTATTATGGCGACAAGCAATGGTATAGGCGTCTTATGTGGAAACCGTATAATCAGTAGTTGGGCATCAATGGAACCGCACTCCTGAACTTCTATGACCGCTACAGAAATCGCTCACGTCGGAACCCCCCTGCTGTACCTAAGCTTCGGCCTGCTCGTCGTCGTGCTGCTGGCTGTCGACTTCCTGCTGCTCCGCGTTCAGGGCACCCATAAGGTCTCGGTCAAAGAGGCAGCATGGTGGTCGATGGTGTGGTTTGCCGCAGCGGCCGCCTTTGGCGCTTGGTTTTGGTGGTATCTCGCTCGGCGGTTCGGAGCGGATGTTGCCACTCAAAAGACGCTGGAATACACCACGGGCTATCTCATCGAGAAGGGGCTGGCGATCGAGAACGTGTTCGTCTGGATCACGATCTTTACCTACTTCGCGATCCCGTCCGAATTCCAGAAGCGGGTGTTGCTGTGGGGAGTCGTCGGGGCCATCGTGATGCGGGCCGTGCTGATTTACCTCGGCGCAATGCTAATTCAGCAGTTCTCATGGATTTTCTATGTCTTCGGTCTGTTCCTGGTGGTCACCGGCGTGAAGATGTTCCTCTCCACTGGAAAGAAGAGCGACTTAGGCGAGAACGCGCTGCTGCGCTGGCTGAGGAAACACATTCCGCTGACAACCGCTCTGCGTGACGAGCGCTTTGTGATTCGTGAAGGCGGCAAGCGTGTCTTTACGCCCCTGTTCTTGGTGTTGATGCTAGTCGAGGCCTCAGACCTCATCTTTGCTGTAGATAGCATCCCTGCGATTTTCGCCGTCACCAGCGACCCCTTCATCGTGTTCACGGCCAACACGTTCGCGATCTTGGGCCTTCGGGCGATGTACTTCCTCCTCGCGGATATTGCGGAGCGGTTTCATCTCATTGGCTACGGTTTGGCCGTGATCGTGACGCTGGTCGGAATCAAGATGTTGATCATGGATATGTACAAGGTGCCGATTCTCTGGATGCTTGCGATGGTCGCTGTGGTTCTCACCGTTTCCATTGTCGCAAGCCTGCTGCTTCGACGTCCGCAGACATCTGAGGCAACCCAGGCCTGACGTAGGCCATGGCGGTTGATGCCCAACAACCGCATGCACCTGACCGGCTACAGCGGGCTTTGCCCGTTTCCGCCGGCAGGTGACGCGGTCCGTTAGGCGGCCCGGGCGGTGTGAAGGTGTGTGCAGTTGCCCCGTGCGAAAGTAGCGCAAACGAAAAACAGCGCCGCTGAAATCGTTGGCGGTACGCGGGGGAAGAATCAATCGAAGGGGTTAAGTTTCGGCGAAGGGTTGCACAAGCGGAGAGCCGAAACTTACGGCAAGCGGGGCGGCGATTGATTCGTGCGTTGTCCGTTCCGATTGCATCGGAACGAGATCTCGTCTCCGAAGGGGACGGACGATTTCAGATGTTCTCTTGGTTACTTCTCTTCCAAAGAGAAGTAACAACAAGCAACCCCTGCACAACAGTGGCAGTTCGTTACACTGCCCGTGCATACGCTGGAAGGTTTGGGCGCTGTTCAAGCAGTCGGTACACTTAACAGTTCATTCAAGTTCAACAACAGTGTTCGCCTAACAAGCAACTCAAGCTGACGGGAGATGCTGAGTGCAAATTCCATCTGCAAGTGTGAAACGCTGTTCGGGCAGTACAAACTAAAACAGTCAACCGCCGCAGCTTAGTTGCGGTCCGTT
>CAZIKE010000135.1:0-9373 GCA_964539775.1 uncultured Chitinophagales bacterium | reverse complement strand
CAGAACCATGATGGCACTCAGCGAGACAAATGATGAAATGAGCGTCGCGATGATGGGTTTCATTGCGGCATTCTCCCTTCCTTGGTCTTCGTCGTTCGGTGCGCCAGTTCATCCATGATGGACTGTTCCTTGCGATCGCTCTCGCGCAATGCTTCCTCTTTGCTTTTCTCCTCCAATTTCTCCACCATCTGACGCGCCTGCATACGCTGGGTGAGTTCCTCGCGCTTGGCCTCCTCCCGTTCCTTCATTTCGTGTACCTTCGTTGCCTGCCGATGGATTTGGCGCGTCAGGCTGAAGATGAATGCACGATGGGTCTGCAGGTCGGTTGCCTTCGCCTTGCCCGTCCCATACGACTCCTGTACTGCTTCTTCCCTCGCTTGCTGAAGACGATCGAGCATTTCCTTCTCTTGCAGATGCGATTGCTCGATCTGAAGAAGCTGCTGCTGCGTGAGCTTTTCCTGGTGCTTCTTGACGCGCAGAACGGTTGAGAAACGTGACTTCGGTTTGGCCATGTCGGTTCGCCTCACGTCTTCATCATTTCAATCAATAAGCTGACGCTCGTCGCAAAATCTTCATGCTCATCCGATTGCTGGCGGAGGAAGGCGCGGATGATCTCGCGCATCTTCAGGGCTTCATCGATCTTCGGATTGCTGCCGCGGACGTATGCGCCGATGTTGATAAGATCCTCCGCTTCGCGATACGTTGCGAGCAGATCCAGCAGGCGTGCCGCCGCTGCCCGGTGTTCGGGAGTTGTCACCGCCGGCATCACGCGGCTGACGCTTTCCAACACGTCCACCGCCGGGTAGTGCCCCGCCGAGGCAAGGCGCCGCGAAAGCACGATGTGCCCATCAAGGATGGAGCGCGCAGTGTCGGCAACAGGTTCGCTCATGTCGTCGCCCTCCACCAGCACCGTGTACAATCCTGTGATACTGCCCTTTTTGCTGTTCCCGGCGCGCTCCAACAACCTTGGCAGCATGGCAAAAACCGACGGCGTGTAGCCTTTCGTCGTCGGCGGTTCGCCGATGGCGAGTCCCACTTCCCGTTGCGCCATCGCCAACCGGGTAAGGGAATCCATCAGAAGGATCACATTCAATCCCTGATCACGAAAGTACTCGGCAATCGTCGTTGCAAGGAATGCCGCCTTGATCCGAATGAGCGCGGCCTGGTCGCTTGTAGCGACAATGACAACAGAACGCCGCAACCCTTCCTCACCAAGCTCCTTGTCGAGGAATTCGCCTACTTCACGCCCGCGCTCGCCGACAAGGCAGATGACGTTCACATCCGAGCTTGCGTACCGCGCTATCATACCCAACATCACGCTTTTGCCGACACCGCTGCCGGCAAAGATGCCGACACGCTGACCGATGCCGCATGTCTTCAGTGTGTCGATCGAACGGATGCCCGTGGCAATCGGCTTGCTGATGCGTTTGCGTTCCAGCGGATTGGGAGGAGCCGCGTAGATCGATCTCCTCTCCAATGCTTCGATGGGACCTTTTCCGTCAATGGGGCGGCCCAGGCCATCCAGCACACGGCCGAGCAGCTTATTCGTAACACTCACGGAAAGCGCGTGTCCCGTTGCAACGATCTCGCTGCCGGGGCTGACACGCCCTGCATCGCCCAACACCATCGAGAGCACCCGGTTGCCGCGGAAGCCCACCACTTCCGCGGTACACAGGTCTTCCCCGTTGCGCGCCTTCACCTTGCAGACTTCGCCCAGGAAGCAGTTCGGTCCCGTGGATTCGATCACCAACCCGATCACCTGCGATACGCGGCCGTTCACCTTCAGCAGTTCGGCATGGTGGAGCCGCGCAAAGTACGGGGCAAAGAGTTCATCTGCCTGCTGGACCGTTGTCGGCTCGGCGTTCATCAGCGTGCTTCCTGATCGTTCAACAGCGCCGCTTCGATGCGCTCGAGTTGCGTGGTGATGCTTGCATCGACATTCCCTGCGTCGCTCTCCAGCACACAGCTTCCGCGCTCGATTGTTTCATCTGCTTCCAAAGTCAGCTCGCGGACCGCGTCGGCGCTTGTGAGTAATTCCGTCCGATGCGCCCGCACGAATTCCTCATCCGCCGGGTTGATGCGAATCCTGACCCGCTCCACCCCCACCACGCGCTTCATGGCTTCCTGAATTTGGCGCACGACGACTTCGTTCTCGACGACGACTCTTTGCTTCACGATGCGTTCGGCAATGGCGATGGCCAGACGCACAACATTGCGCTCGGCCGCCGCTTGAAACTCCTGGTATCGCTTTGCGATGCTTTCCAGAAACGCATCTGCCGCCGCCTGCAGGTCTGCGCTCTTCCTCTGATACTCTTCCTTCATCGTGCGTTCGGCATGACGCCGTCCCTCCTCGAAGCCCGCCTTGAATTCCTCGCGCAGCCTCTCCTCTGTGTCATCCTGTGAAGCGGGTTCGGGCGGCGCTTCTTCCAGCCGCTTGCGCACCGCTTCCTCCGATGCATCACGCTCATCGAACGCCGGAAGAGGCATCGTGCGCCGTGCCTGACGCCCCGGATGCAGAATCCGTACGTTCCCGATGGGCGTGTGTATTTTCACTTTCCTAAACAACCAGTTCCTCCGTTCCACCGCGACCAACAATGATGATTTCCCCTGCTTCTTCCAGCTGCTTAACGATGGCAACAATGCGCGCCTGCGCAGCCTCCACTTCCTTCAGGCGCACAGGTCCCATATATTCCAGTTCCTCTTTGAGAAGTTCGCGGGCCCGCTCCGACATGTTTGCCAGGATTTTCGTCTTGAGTTTGTCGTCAACCACTTTGAGCGCAAGTGCCAGGTCCTTCTTATCCACCTCGCGCAACATCCGCTGGATGCCGCGGTCATCCACATACACAATGTCCTCGAACATGAACATGAGGTTCTTGATTTCCTGCGCAAGCTGCGGCTCCCGCTTCTCCAGATGCTCCATAATCTCCTTCGCCGCGTCCCCACCGACCCGGTTGAGAATGGTGGCCACCGCCTTGGGCCCGCCGGTCTCGCTCATCCCCAACGCCATCTCCGATTGCGCGACGGTTTCCAACGCCTCCTCCATTTCCGCAATCAAGGCCGGAGATACTTTGCCAAGCGTGGCCATTCTGTAGATCACGTCGTTGCGGAGCGTGGGGGAGAACTCCGAGAGAATTTCCGCCACTTGTTCGGTCCGCAAATTGGAGAGGATTAACGCAATCGTTTGGGGATGTTCCTTCTGGACGAAACTTGCGATTTGATACGCGTCGACCTTCTTCAGGTTGTTGAACCCGCGGACGTTCGTCACCCCCCGCACGCGCTCAAGGATGATCGCCGCGCGTTCCGGGCCGAGCGACTTCTCCAACAGCGCCTGCGCTTGCTCCGTACCGCCTTCAATGAGAAACTCTTGCGCCGTGATCAGATGCTGAAATTCCTCGATCACTTTTTCGGTCACGGCAGCCGGAACGCCTTTGAGCCGCGTGATCTCGACGGTGAGATCTTCAATCTCCTGCTGCGAGAGCGTGCGCATGAGCGCGGTAGCGGTGGGCAGGTCCAGCGACAGAACCAACAACGCCGCCTTCTGTTTGTTGGTGAGATTGACCGATGTCGTTCCTGAAAGCATGTGATGTTACGTTTTGTTCTCGTCAATACCCGTAGGCAACCGCCGATTACACATCGGCAAGCCACACCTTGAGCAAGCGACCTGCATCTTTGGGCCGCTGTTCAATGTATGTCGTAACGACTCGCGTCCGCTCTTCGCGCGTGCGGGCTTCATCTGAGATCATTTCCGAGGGTGTGGGCAACCCCTTTCGTTCCGGTTCACCGTGGAGCGCTCCGACGACGGTCGAAACCTCTCTGCCCAAACGTTCTTCAACCATGGGCGGAGCTTTGAATCTGTTCAACAGACGCCAGAGCACAACGACGGCTCCGCCCATTGCAACGAGGAGAAAGACCTTGCCGTACACACGATCCTCAAATATCTCTTGCCAGGAAGTACCCGGCTGGTCTTTGTAGAAGAAGCCTTCAGGGTCGAGCGTGTTGCCGAACGGAAGATTCACCACCGACACCTCGTCGTTGCGCGTGGAATCGTAGCCGACAGCCCGCTTCACAATCTCCCGCAGTTGTTCCATCTCCTCGGGCTTGCGGGACTGATACTCCGTGACTATCTTTCCATCGCGCTCCTGTTGGGCCGGAATGCCGTTCACCACCGCGGCGACCGAGAGGCGTTTGATGCCCCCCACGTTTTCGATAATGTGCTCCAGGGTTTTGTTGATCTCATAATTGGTGACAGTATTGTTGCGTGTTGACGGCTGGATGGAGTCCTTCGTGACGTTCTTCTCTTCGGTGATTTGTTCGCTGCGCACGACGGTCTTGTCGGGATCGTACTGTTCCAGGGTGCGCTCCACCTGTCGAAAGTCAAGCTCTGCCGTAACCTGCACGCGAGCGTTGCCCACACCCACAATGCCCTCTAACATGTTCTGTGCTTTTTGTGAGAGATAGGATTCCACTTTTTGCTGAAGCTCATACTGAGTGCCCGTCTTCGCGGCAAGGGAATTGGATTTCTCGGCGTCTGAGAGAAGTGTGCCGCGCGAGTCAATGATCGTTACGTTCCCCGGCTCCAATCCTTCGACACTACTGGCAATGAGGTGGATGATTCCCTGGATGGATTCCTGGCGGAGAGGTTTTCCGGATTTCAGTTTCAAGACCACCGATGCGGTCGTCGGTTTGACATCCTCTCGGAACAACGATTTCTCCGGCACAACAATGTGTACGCGAGCGGCATCCACTTCCTCAATGCCGAGAATGGTTCGTGCAAGTTCTCCTTCCATCGCCCGGCGGTAGTTCACCTTCTGCACAAAGTCCGAGACACCCAGATTCGTCCGATCGAAAATTTCATATCCGATGATACTGGATTGCGGCAGGCCCTCGCCGGCAAGTGCGAGCCGCACATCGTAGATCTTTTCTTTTGGAACCAGGATCGTCTTGCCTGCATCTTCGAGCTGGTAGGGGAGCTTTCTCTCCTGCAGCTTCTCCACGATTTTCGCGGCGTCCTGAGGAGCGAGATTGCTGAAGAGGATACCGTACGTCGGCTTGTTGGCGATGGTTACCAACGCAACGATTGCCGCCACCGCCCCGAGCGCCACCGCGCCGAGCGCCACACGCTGCCCCAGGGAAAGGCGCCGAACCAGGTCAATGAACTGCGTGCGCACTTGCTTCTGGAATTCCGCCATGTCACACCTGCATCCTCATGATCTCTTTATAGGCGTCGATGGTCTTGTTGCGGATTTCCATGAGCAACTCAAAGCTGGTCTTCGCCTTCTCAACGGCGATCATCACCTCGTGCATATCCGTCGCTTCACCGCTTACCATCCGCTCAATGGCTTTCCCCGCCTCACTCTGAAGCGCGTTCACGTCCCGCACGGCCTGGTTGAGCGTTTCGCTGAACGACGTGTTCGTTTCCTTCAAGAATTTGTCGATCGCCCGGCGGTTTGTTCCTGAAAGCTCAGGCATCAGGTGGAGTTCTTGCATCGCTGCTATCCTTTCCGGTCCACAAGTGTACCCAACCGGACGGCTTCTCGCTGCCCGTCACGGTGGTATGGCGTGTACGACCGCACTGCCTCGGCCGATGCCGGGTACAGGTGCTCGAAGAACTCTTTCTCAGGCTGCGTCAGCACTGCCTCGTGCTCGTCCGAAAGAGAAGCAGCGCTCGCTTTCTGTGCAAGGTCTTCGACGAATGGCCTCTCGGCCGGCGGCACACCTGCTCGCTGTTGCACCTGCTGGGGTTGAATCTGTGATGGCGTATGTACGCGATTGATGTTCATCGTCAGATCTCCAGAGTATCCTTAGCCATGGCTTTGTGCGCGTTCAACACCGTGATGTTCGCCTCGTACGCGCGTGAAGCGGACATCATATCGACCATCTCGGTGACGATGTTCACATTGGGCATCTTCACGTAGCCGTTCTCGTCTGCATCTGGGTGGTGAGGATCATGCACAAGCTTGAAGTCGGATGTGTCTTCCGCTTCCTGCGCTTCAACGCTTCCCGGCAACGTCTGTACTTCGCGAAAGCTCGCCTCGCCGCCGGTAAAGTGCCCCGGCTGCGTCGCTTCCATACGAAGGCCGGACGAATGCGCAACGGCTGCTTCAAAACTTTGCTCTTCTGCCGACTGCATACGAACAATTTTCCGGCGGTACGGTGTTCCGTCCTCAGTGCGTGTGGTTTCTGCGTTGGCAATGTTGTTGGCAATGGCGTTCATCCGCTTGCGCTGGGCACTCATCCCCCACGCGCTTATGGTCAACCCTGCAAACAGTTTTTCAATCTTCATAGCGTCCCTCGGATCGCCTTTTGAAGGCCCCTGAATGTATCGCCTAACATGCGTGAGCTGAACTTGAAGCGAATCTGATTCTTCACCAGCTCTGCCATCTCATGGTCGATGTCCACATCGTTGAACCCGCTTGCCATCTCGTTGTATCCGGGAGGCGGATCATCAGCGGTGCGGTGGACTTCCGGCTTGGTGCTCTCGAGGCTGCTTCCTCCGCCGATGGGAAGATGCTCGGCATTCGTTCGCGCACCTTTCAGCCGCAGCCCGTGTTCTGCCTGGGCAAGCCGCTCTTCAAACGAGACGCGTTGGCTCTTATATCCCGGCGTCGTAACGTTGGCAATGTTGGCGGCTGTAACCTTCTGTCTCAGCGCGTACGCGTCGAGCGCCTTACTCAACAGCGGGATCTTTGTAGCATCGAACAGCTTCATCTCTCTGATCCTTCGCAAATGTTTCAAACCCATCTCTGCATGTCATGAAGCTGCAACCGAAGTGCCAACCGATCACGTGCTTCGTTGATCACGCAACGCATAAAGGAGAAGTCCGTTCGGGGAGAGTGCGAGAGAGCCATGTTGGCTACTATCGGACAGGTGGTGGAAGTTCAACCGCGATGCGCCTTTCGAAGTTGTTCAAGCTGGGGCACCATGTGTTTTTGATAGCACTCAGGGCAGATTCCATGCGAGAAGTTGGCCTCGGTCCGGTGCGAGATGTACGTTTCCATGTGCTGCCATCGGTTATCGTCATCTTTGATCTTCTTACAGTATGCGCAGATAGGAAGCAATCCTTCTAATTGTTTTACCTCATCCTGCAGGGCAAGAATGCGCTCAGCCACTCGGATGCGCGCCGCAAGGGTCTCACGGTCAAACGGCTTATTGATAAAATCGTCTGCTCCTGCCTCCATCCCTTCCAAATACTTTTCTTTTCCTTCAAGAGAGGTGAGAAGAATGACGTAGGTGTATTTTGTTCGCTGGTCGCTCCGCACGCGGTGGCATAACTCCACGCCGGTCATGTTCGGCATCATCCAATCGGAGATGATGAGGCGGAACTGGCATTGGCTGTACAGCTTCCAAGCCTCAAGGCCGTCATGAGTTTCAACAACCTCGTGGCCAAACGATCTCAGTGCGGCAGAAAGCACTTTGCGCGAGACGGTATCGTCGTCAGCGGTCAGGATTTTCATGTGGTCGAGTAGTATTGTGATGTGTAAAAGGTATTTCGCTGAAGGCTCGCTGAACTCGTGAGAATTCGTTCTCAATGCTGGCGAGGAGATCGGCTGCAGCCGAGAGATTCCCACCCTTAGCGGACGATTCAAGATTCTGGCAATACGCCGCAAGCTGTACGGCACCGATGTTGCGGCTTCCGCCTTTTATCGTGTGAGCAACCATTTGCACCGAGCGTGCATCCCCTACGGCAACAGCCCGGCGCAACGCGGCAATCTGTACCGGCATATCGTGCTGAAACACATGGACCAGCTCCAGGACGAGCGATTCTCCTCCCAGCTCGTTCAACTCCTGCAAGCGCTCATGATCAAGAATCCCGGCAAGTGCATCCATCAAGGGCTTGGTCTGCTTCGCGTCCTCCGGAGGCACTTCGGTGGCCGGCGCATTCTTCGGCGAGCGGGCAACCCATTGCATGATGGTGTTGAAGAGAACGTCGGTCTTGATGGGTTTGGTGACATAAGCATCCATGCCGCATGCAAAGCATCGCTCACGCTCGCTTTGTAGAACGCTTGCAGTCATGGCCACAATAGGCACGTGACGGGTGGGCGGTTCACTCTTTCGGATGGCCTGCGTTGCCTCGAAGCCATCCATTTCAGGCATCATGCAGTCCATCAGGATGATGTCGTATTGCTTTTGTGATGCTGCCTCAAGCGCTTTGCGTCCGTTCTGTGCGACGTCCGGCGAGCAGCCCAACTTTTCCAACATGCGCACGGCAACCTTCAAGTTGACCGCATTGTCTTCAACGAGCAAAACGCGCAGGCCCGCAGGAAGCTTCTGTGTACGCCGATGTGTCTCTGCGTTCTGGAGGTTGTTCGCTGGAGCGGCGTCGGAAGCGTCCCGCTCGAGGACGACGCTGAACCAGAACGTGCTGCCGTTGCCGGGGACGCTTTGCACACCGATCGTCCCACCCATCAACTCGGCAAGTTGTTTGCAGATGGCAAGCCCGAGGCCTGTGCCGCCGTATTTGCGCGTCGTGGAGCCGTCGGCCTGCACGAATGGTTGGAACAACGTCCGCTGGGCTTCTTCGGGAATGCCGATGCCCGTATCAGTGACGGAGAACTGGAGTGTGATGTCCTTCTCGGAGGATGACACACACGAAACGCGCACGATGATGTCGCCCTTCTCTGTAAATTTCACTGCGTTGCCCACAAGATTCGTAATGATCTGCCGCAACCGAATTGGGTCGCCACGCAGCGTTGTCGGTACATCGTGGTGTACCACGGCGGCAAGCTCGATGCCCTTTGCGCGCGCCCTCTGCATAAACAGGTTGATCGTGTCGTCCAGAACCTGACGCACGTTGAATGTCACTGTCTCCAGCGTGAGTTTGTTGGCTTCGATCTTGGAAAAATCCAGGATGTCATTGATGATTGCGAGCAGTGTCTCGCCGCTGGAGTGGATGGTCTCGACATAGTCCCGCTGGAGAGAATCGAGGTTTGTATCCAACAGCAGTTCCGTTAATCCCAACACGCCGTTCATAGGAGTGCGAATCTCATGGCTCATGTTGGCAAGGAACTGGCTTTTCGCCTCGCTGGCAACCTGCAGTTTGCGCAGTGCGTGCTGCAATTCCTTTGTGCGCTCTTGCACCGTTTCCTCGAGCACGCGGTTCTGCTCACTGATCGTCGAATAGAGAGCAGCGTTTTCCAGAGCACTTGCCGTAATGAACAGGAGAATCGAAAGAAGACTCAACGTCCCATCGGCAAGGTGGCCCTCTTCGGCATTAAGCACACCGACGAACATACCGTCCACGCGTTCGCGGGTAGCAATCGTATGGAATGTTATCGAGAGCCCCGGTGTGCGGGCTTTGACGGTCACTCCACGGTGGTAGTTCAATGCCCACGCAAACATTCCCTGGTCGATTTGATAGGCAATCTCCTCACGA
>CAZIKE010000134.1:0-9375 GCA_964539775.1 uncultured Chitinophagales bacterium | reverse complement strand
GTACAAATCCAACATGCATACAAACAATGCTTCTGCGATTGCACATTTGTGTGTAGTGTACGACGTGTTAGGCCGGAAGGTGGCGGAGGTTCTTAATGGAGTTCAGGAAGCAGGGTTCAAGTCGGTAACGTGGCATGCGACGGGTGTGGCCAGCGGGGTGTATCTGGCGCGGTTCACCGCGATGGACAGGAACGGAAGTGTGAAGCTAACGAAGGCGGCAAAATTGATTTTGGCAAAGTAAGCTTCTTCATCGCCGGCGTCACGGTACTCGGGTCAAGGCAACTCTGCTGCGACGCCGCGGGTTTCTGCTCATGTCCGTTTCAACAAATACACAAACAGCGGCGCGCCGATGGCCGCCGTGACTGCACCGACCGGAATTTCCGTTGGTGCCAACAGCGTCCGCGCAAGCACATCGGCCACGATCATGAAGCTTGCCCCGGCAAGCATCGAGGCCGGCAGCATAGCACGATGGTCTGGTCCAAACAGCATCCGGCATATATGCGGTATGATCAATCCTACAAACCCGATAACGCCGCTGACGGAGACAACAAGTCCAGTAATGAGGGATGCAAGCAAATAGGAGAGTCGCTTAACGTGACGGACCTCGACGCCAAGCTGCACAGCCGTCTCGTCGCCTGTGGCAATGAGGTTGTAGCTCTTGGCGTGCAGGAGCAACACGACGGAGGCCAGCAGGACCAGCGGCGCAACGACGGCGAGTGAAGCAAACGTTGCCGCGCCGAAGTTCCCCATCAACCACAAAAACGCATTGCGCAGCTCCTGATTGAACACCGCCACGATGAGCAGCACTGCTGCATTGAAGAATGCCCCCACCATGACGCCCGAAAGAAGAAGCGTGTTGGCATCCAACTGGCCGTGACGCTGCGCGAGCGCATACACCAGCACCGTAACGAGCAGCGAGCCGATAAAGGACGCAAGCGGCGTCGTGACCGTGCTGAATCCCAAGCCCACACTGATGGCCAGAACTGCGCCCACCGTGCCGCCGCTGGAGATGCCGAGGATGTACGGCTCCGCAAGCGGATTGCGCAGCAACGCCTGAAACACCCCTCCGGCAAGCGAAAGTCCCGCACCGACAACGATGGCCAACAGCACGCGCGGCAACCTGATATCGAGAACAATCGTGCGCGTAGGCCCATCTACGCTCGACGGATTCATCACCGTCCCGATCACATGGGCAAACGGAACGTCAACGCTTCCCACAGACAGGCCTAGGAGCACAACAACACCAAGCACCAGCATCAATCCGGTAAGCAGTGCGAGCGTGGTCTGAAGTGTGAGAGGTTCACGACCTCGTAGAGGAGCGCTGGAGGCGAACGGCATACCTCACTCCCACTCGCGTCGCCGAAGCCCCGTCGGTTTGCGTCGCTGCTTCTTGCGTTCCAGGCGCCGTGCCCTCACGTCGATCCGTTGTTCCGCTCGGGGGAGTTCGATCTTGTACGGCGAAACGAAGCGCCACATGTCCTGCACCAGCTCGCGCAGCCCTGTTCTCGCAACAGAAGAGATGAAATGGAGCGGAGGTGCGTCGCTGCCATGGGGCGAGGGAAAGCGCGTGCGCCGCAGTTTCGCCAGCGCTCGGGCATCGATCAGATCGATTTTTGAGACGGCGATGATCTGAGGCTTATCCAGCAGCGTCTTATTGAAGAGCTTCATCTCTCGTTGGAGAACTCTGAAGTCGGCAACAACATCCTCGCGTGTAGCGTCGAGCAGAAAGACCAGCACTTTCGTCCGCTCGATATGCCGGAGGAACTGTACGCCAAGGCCCTTGCCTGCATGTGCACCTTCGATCAGTCCGGGAAGGTCGGCAACCACAAAGTTTGCTCCTTCGTCCACTCGAACGATGCCGAGGTTGGGCACAAGAGTCGTGAAAGGGTAATCGGCAATTTTCGGCTTCGCCGCGGAGATGACGGAGATGAGCGTGGACTTTCCGGCGTTGGGAAAGCCGACGAGGCCGACATCTGCCAGCAGTTTCAACTCAAGCTCGATCTCCCGCTCTTCACCCGGTTCACCCACTTCGTACTCACGCGGCGCCTGATTGGTCGGCGTTGCAAAAGCGGCGTTCCCGCGTCCGCCAAGCCCACCGCGTGCAACAACCAATTCCTGCCCATCGACGGTAAGGTCACCGAGAAGCTCGCCACGTTCTGCGTCGCGCACGAGTGTGCCGACGGGAACCTGCAGGACAATGTCCTTGCCGCTCTTGCCTGTTTTGTTTGCGCCCTGGCCGTGCGCACCACGCTCCGCCCTGTAGTTCTTCTTGAAATGAAAATCGAGGAGCGTGTTCAGATGAACGTTGGCGCGAAGAATGATGCTGCCACCGCGTCCACCATCGCCACCGTCGGGTCCGCCTTTGGGCACAAACTTCTCGCGGCGGAAACTCACCGCGCCTGCCCCTCCATCGCCTGCCTTCACATGGATGCGCGCAAAGTCGATAAACTTCATTCCGTCTTCTTCAGTTCGGGATTGAAGTAGGCGTGCACTGCGTCAGTGAACTCGATGACGTCCGGCGAGAGATGATGGAGGTTATTCATCTCGAACAGGTCGCGCAAATAGGGCTGCGCATCGCGCCAGTTCTGCACGTCCTTCAGCGATGATAGGAAGATGAAGTAGTAGTTCTCATCCCCTTTGAAGATCCGTTTGATGAAACGTGCCCGTTGGTCTTCGGAGAATGCCAGATGGATGTCCTGCACGGCACGAGGAGCCGCAGGCGGTGCGATGCTCTCGACGGGTTGTGTGCGCGAACGAAATCGAAGGATGAATGGTTCGCGTTGGAGTTTGCGCTGCCGAGCGTATTCCACCAACACGTCGGCATTTGTCACGGGTGCAGGATGCACTTCGAGGGGAGGAATATCACGCTCGAGTTCCGACCGCGGCAGTGCGGTCACATCCACCTTCGGCTGTTCTTCCGCACGGGCTTCGGGCTCACGCGGCGTTTCTCGACGCTCTGCTATGAAAGAGGGTTCCTCTTCTTGATCGGGAGGAGGTGTTTGTGGCTCGGCTGCACCTGTGTCCCTGGGAGATTCTGCAACGATCGGTTCACTCGTTTCGGCATTCTCGGCGACATCCGGTTGTTGTCCTTCGCTGGAAGGCTCTCCACTTCTGTGTGTGAAAATCTCCTGCTCCGACTCGGCTACTTCCTCTTGAACTTTCGTTTGGACAACATACAGGTCCTCGAGGATGTCGATCAGCTCGTTCATCGAGATGTGTTGCCGGCCGCGCACGGCACAGATACGTTCGACGTAATCTTTCACGGCGTCGAGGTTCTTATCGTCGTAGAACGACAAGACTGCACGAAGGGGGATGGGACGCGTCAGGGATGCGTCACCAAAGAGGAGAAAGTCGTAGATGGGCTTTGTGAGCAGAGCTAACTCGCGGGGTGTGTGATGCTGCACCACCGCCTCATCGATCCGCGCAAGCAAGTCCTTGAACTGCACGGCGGAGATCTCCCGCCAGCCTTTGGTACGGGCGTGCCGCATGACCAGCTCGCCGTAGTAGGCGTAGTCTACCGTGTATTCGAACACGCGCATTACGTCGTCCAGCGTTGCCGTATCGGAGGCCTTATAGAGCAGCGCATGAAGCGTATGCTGCGGCCGGCACAAATACTCTTTCAGGAACTCCACGGCACTCGTAACCATCGGGAGAAACTCTTCCCGCGGAATCGTGTACTCCGCTGCCAGCGTGCGAAGCAGAGAGCGCTCGGCGGCGTCCGTCCCCCCAAGCCCTTTGGCAATGTGCACCAGGCGCTGCGACTGACGGAACTCGGGCTCTAACAGCTTGATCACCTCCGCCGTCATAAAGGCTTTGATACCGCGCGGAAGGTCGGCGGTCAGCACCTCGTTCAGCTTCACGCCGTCACGCTCGCCCAGCGTCGATTCGACTACAATTTGGGCGATAAGCGCCGTTTCCTGTTCCAACATGGCGAGGGTTGTTATGATGTACGTTCTCCGTGTCTGTGACAAGATACAAAACTTCCGGCAAGGGAGAAACAACTCCCTCCTCATTATTCTTCAAGGTGGAGCACCACGACGCCGTTGGCCTCCATATCATAACCCACCGTGTGTTCGACAAACGGCTGTGCCCGCCCGGTACAGAACACGGCGTACCCACGACGTCGAACCTCGGCCAGCTCATTGTACAAGAGATGGGGGAGAAAGAACACCGACGTATCGCGCCGTTGTGCGGCCAGCCGGTGCAACGCGCTGGCCGTGAGAGCCTGCATGCTGCCAAATGCACCCTCCTGATCGAGCAGCACAACCCGTTCGTTCTCGAACCAAAATGCCGATCCCCCACCCGTCATCACGACGCTGTTTGAGGGATAGGGATAGGAGGAAAAATACTCCCGCTCCCGAAGCAGACGAAGACGATCCTGAAATTCCTCGATCACCATTCCCGCATGAATGTTGAAACCAGGTTCCTTCCTTCCCCCATTCCGCTTCACGAGATCGACGCTCACCACTCCATGCAGGACGAGCACAAGCGCGAACACCGCGAGCATGCGTCTCGAGAGAAACGCATCCGCCAACAGCAGCACAAAGGGAAGGATCGGCAGAAGGTACGCGCGCTCGAGGGGAATCCAGAGAAAGAGCAGCAGGAACGTTCCGATCGCCGCCAACGACGTGAGCGTAAGCGCATGGCGCCCACGGATGTCGTGGAGGATTCTCTTTCTCTCCCTGGCCAGTGCAACCAGCAGCACACCAACAGCAAGCGGCCCAAAGAAGTAGACCGAACGATAGAGGAAGGACGCGATGCGACTGCTCGCCGTAAAGCGAACGTCGCTCATCTCTCGACGTGTGTGCTCAAGCCATCCGATCACGCCGCCGTATTTCATCAGCACGGGGAGGAAGGCCAGGACTGTCACACCACACGCAACGGCAACGCACAAGAGAATCTTTCTCCTCTCCATATGCTCAGCAACAGCGAACATCATCATGGGGAGGAGCATAAGAAGATTGGGGAGACGAAAGCCTGCGGCCACACCGATCATCACACCGGTCCATACAAGACGTTCATGGAGCGTCGAAAGAACGGCAAGAAGGAGAAAAAGAAGAGACCACACGTAATCGAGCGTCACGGCGGAATGTTGCCAGAACACCGGCGCCCAGGCAAGCGCGATCAGAAGCAAGATGGGAGACTGCGCTCGTGTACGAACGATAGTCCACCAGACCACGACACAGCACAGCGCAGCGGCAAGTGTCGTCGCGTTCGAGAAGATCGAACCGCCCACACCAACCGCAGGGGCAGAGACAATCTCATGCAGAGGATACCCGGGCAGTCGCGATTCAACGTACGTGCCTGCGTGCCACAGGGTGGAGGCGGCGCTTGCCACCAACCATGCATCGGGATCGGACCCATAGCCGGCAAAGAGAAACGGGATGCGGGTGAGAACAACAGCGGCAAGCGTCAGCTCAAGGGTATGACGCTTGAGAAAGGATTCAACGTGCCTGCTGTGGCAACCAATGTTGGCCATACGCCGCGCTTGTGAACGGCAGGCCGACGACATCTGCCGCCGGCCCGTATGTGGAAGAACAACCCGGTGAGGAATACGTCAGCCGGCGCCACCTGCGACGCCGCTTTTCTCCTCGATCATTTTCGCGCGCAGGTACTCCCGGTTCAAGCGAGCGATGTGCGACACGGAGATCTGCTTCGGGCACTCGGCCTCGCAGGCGTACGTGTTCGAACAACTGCCGAACCCTTCCTCATCCATCTGCGCAACCATGGCTTCGACACGCGCTTTGCGCTCGGCGTGCCCTTGCGGCAGGAGTGCAAGGTGGGAAACTTTCGCCGCAACAAACAACATCGCCGAACCGTTTTTGCACGCCGCAACACACGCCCCGCACCCGATGCATGCTGCCGCATCGAACGCTTCATCAGCAACGGGCTTGGGGATGGGAATCGTGTTTGCGTCCGGGGCACCGCCGGTCCTCACCGACACAAACCCGCCTGCTGCCATGATGCGGTCGAATGCCGAACGATCGACCACCAGGTCTTTGATGACGGGGAACGGCTTTGCCCGCCACGGCTCCACAACAATCGTGTCGCCGTCCTTGAACGTGCGCATGTGCAACTGGCATGCGGTGACACCGCGCAGCGGGCCATGTGCGCGCCCGTTGATGTATAAACTGCACGTTCCGCAGATGCCTTCGCGACAATCATGGTCGAACGCGATGGCATCCTCCCCTTTGCGGACGAGGTCGAGGTTGAGAAGATCAAGCATCTCCAGAAACGACATGTCGGGCGAGACGTTGGGCATCGTGTAGGTGACGAACTTCCCGGGAGTGGTGCGGTTGTTCTGTCTCCAGATTTTCAGTGTAATGGTCATTGAATTCTCAGCCATGCGATGCAACTCCTTGGTTCTATGATGTCACTTGTAACTGCGCTGCGCCGGTTTCACATACTCGAACACAAGCGGCTCCTTGTGCAGCGTTTCCGGGGTCCCCACGCCTTTGTACTCCCACGCCGCAACGTAAGAGAACTTCTCGTCATTGCGTTTCGCCTCACCCTCTTCCGTCTGGTACTCCTCGCGGAAGTGGCCGCCGCAGGACTCCTCGCGATGCAGCGCATCCACGCACATCAGCTCGGCAAGCTCCAGAAAGTCCGCGACGCGGTGGGCCTTCTCCAATTCCTGGTTGAACGCTTGCGCGCTGCCGGGAATAAGGACGTTGTGCCAGAACTCTTCACGCAGTTTGGGGATCTCCTGCAAGGCTTCCTTCAAACCCGTTGCATTGCGCGCCATGCCACATTTCTCCCACATAATCTTCCCGAGCTGTTTATGGATTTCGTCCACGGGCTTCTTCCCTTTCACGTTCATCAGCCGTTTGGTCATCTCGGTCAGCTCGCGCTCCACGTCACGGAACGCTGCGTGGGTGGTCTCCACCTTCGGGAACGTGTTGGAGGCAAGATAATCGCCGATGGTGTACGGGATGATAAAGTAGCCGTCGGCGAGACCCTGCATGAGAGCACTGGCACCGAGTCGGTTCGCACCATGATCGGAGAAGTTCGCTTCGCCCAGGACGTACAGACCGGGAATCGTGCTCATCAAGTTGTAATCAACCCACAGGCCTCCCATCGTGTAGTGTACGGCAGGATAGATGCGCATCGGCTGCTCGTAGGCGTTCTCGCCGGTAATCTGCTGGTACATATCGAACAGATTGCCGTACTTCTCCACAACCCACTGCTTGCCTAAGCGCTTGATCGTATCGGAAAAATCGAGATACACCGCCAAGCCCGTGGCACCGACGCCGTGCCCCTTGTCGCACATTTCTTTTGCTCTGCGCGATGCAACATCCCGCGGTACGAGATTGCCGAACGACGGATAGAGCCGCTCGAGGTAGTAGTCCCGCTCGTTCTCAGGAATGTCGTTCGGATGGCGCTTATCGCCCGGTGTTTTCGGCACCCAGATGCGACCGTCGTTGCGCAGGCTTTCGCTCATGAGTGTGAGCTTTGACTGATGGTCGCTCGACACCGGAATGCATGTTGGGTGGATTTGGGTGAAACACGGATTGCCGAAGAAGGCGCCGCGTTTGTGTGCGCGCCAGGTTGCCGTCGCGTTGCACATCATCGCATTCGTGGAGAGGAAGAAGACATTCCCGTATCCGCCGGTGGCAAGGATGACGGCATCGCCGACGTACGATTCGAACTTCCCGTCGATCATGTTGCGGGCAACAATACCACGCGCTTTTCCGTCAATCACCACCAGGTCGAGCATCTCGCGTCGCTCGTAGAACTTCACCGTACCGAGACCGATTTGCCGGCACAATGCCGAGTACGCGCCGAGCAGTAACTGCTGGCCTGTTTGGCCGCGGGCATAAAACGTTCGCGAGACTTGTGCGCCGCCAAACGAACGGTTGTCCAACAAGCCGCCGTACTCACGCGCAAAAGGCACCCCTTGCGCCACACACTGATCTATGATGTTGTTGCTGACCTGCGCAAGACGGTACACGTTGGCCTCGCGTGCGCGGTAATCTCCTCCCTTGACGGTATCGTAAAACAGTCGCCAGATGCTGTCGCCATCGTTGGGATAATTCTTCGGCGCGTTGATACCTCCTTGTGCAGCAATACTGTGCGCTCGTCGCGGCGACTCGTGATAACAGAGCGCCGTAACGTTGTAGCCCAACTCCGCCAGCGAGGCAGCCGCAGACGAACCGGCCAGCCCGGTTCCAACGACAATGATGTGGTACTTCCGCTTGTTCGCTGGATTGACCAGCTTCAGGTTGAAGCGATGATTGTCCCACTTCTGTTGAATGGGACCTTCAGGGATTTTCGAATTGAGTGTCATGGCAACTCGTTCCATTTAGAATGCAAAAAGGAAATACAGGGGGATGATGGCAAAGCAGATCGGGATGATGAGCCAGAACACCACACCAATGGCATGGATGAGCTTCTGAAATTTCCCGAACCGAAGCCCGAGCGTCTGAAATGCCGACTGAAACCCGTGCTTGAGATGGTAGCCCAGGAACACGAGCGCCACCATGTAGAAGGCAACATAGCCCGGACTCGCGAAGGCTTCCTTGATGAGATCAATCATCCGGGTATCTGCCATCCGGGTATCTGCGAAAAAGCGCGACCGCACGAAGAACGTATTGATATGCACAACGAGAAACACGCCCACGAAAATGCCCGTGAACCAGGCAAAGCGCGATGCCCATGTGCTGTTCTCTCTTGCGCGGTTCATGTTGTACCCGATAGGACGCACCCGGCGGTTCCGCAGTTCGAGATAAAGTCCGAGTACCGCATGAAGCAGGAAGCCCGCAAACAGAATCCACTCCAACGGGCGAATGATCGGATGGTGTGCCATGAAGTCGGCATACGCTTCGAACTCCGCACCCCCATCGGACTTCACCTTCAACGCAAACAGATTGATCACAAGGTGGATGACAAGGAAGCTGCACAAGAAAAGGCCCGAAAGCGACATGATCACCTTCCGGCCGACTGATGATTGAAGGAACGTTGCAGTTTTACCCATGGAAAATACTTCCTACAATTTTAAAATCTCTTCTGGAGCTGTTTGAGATTAGATGTGCACGTCCGCCGATACCCGGGCGAACACGGTGCGCAGAAGACATGCTAAGAACTGGTGAGCTGAATGACAGCAAAAAGGTAAGAAGGATGGGGAAATATTGCAAGGCGAGGAGCTTCTCCATCACCTCTATCCCTCCGCGACGCGCATGAAGCGCATGATGGAAATGATCGCGCCGATCAGTCCCAACACCACGCCTGCCACAACCACCACAGCGTAGAACGACGTGGACATGGTAAGATAAGAAGCGAAGTCATGGGCAAGCGTGCGAGCGGCAAACTCCAAGAGTGCATACACCATGCCGGCAGCGAGCAGCCCTCCGAACAACCCTTGAATCATTCCCTCGA
>CAZIKE010000133.1:2430-9459 GCA_964539775.1 uncultured Chitinophagales bacterium | reverse complement strand
CGCAATCTGTACACACGCGCAGGAGTCAAACGCGTGCTCCAGTTGAATTTCCTTTGCGAGAAGAGGCTCACAGCTCGCATCGGCGATGAAGATCGGCTTTCCCGTCCACAACACCTCCCCGATACTGCCGACGGCAAGCTTTCGCCGGAACGCTTTACAGTATGTGTGTGAGAGTCCCACGCTGTTTTCGATGCTGAGGTACTCCGTTGCCGGATCGATCAAGATGACGGCGCACGTTTGTGCCTGATACAGCCGAACAAGTCGGTCCGTTATCAGGTGGAGTGCCTGTTCGTATTGGTTGCTCGACCTGATCGTGTGCACGATCTCTGCGATGTAGCTGATGAGTTTCTGTTGAGTTGTTGCGTCCATGAGGATTCTCCTTTCCATCAAAAATAACGGCGTTACAGCAGTTCGATACTCTGCAACGCCGCATGGTAAGGAACGGCCAACACCGCCGGAGCAAGATTCAGCGGTAATATACCATCACTTCCACCTCATGTCAATATTGAAAAAGTGAACAGTAGCGATTGGCGTTCACGGAAGGAATCGTGCCCGATGTTGCGGCGACGGGAGTGGACATCCTTCATATGGATAGGAGCCAAACCACTGGAACCGATGGCGGGCAACCCAGTCGTACACACGATCGCGAATGGTTCGCGGAACAACGCTCAACACGGTGAACGCTCTCCACCAACCGCCGAGAAGCCGAGCGATCTCGAGCACGGCATCGGACTTTTCGTACACACGCTCACGATCTGTCCCTACATGCGACACAACAATGATGCTTTCATCGTGGTGCTGCCACAACGGCGCCAGAGCTCGCGCAGTTTCGCCCTGCAACGACGTGAACAGCAGTTTCCCCTTGCGATCACAACGTAGAAGGAAACGCACGACACCGTTGCACAAGGCACAATGCCCATCGTAGAGAACAAGATGCATCAGGCAGCGGTCGCCCAGCAGCCGAACGTCGAGCTGTGGAATGCGCTCCTTCCAGTGAAGCTCCTCCTGCGACGTCATTTCAGCAAATGTTCCTTTATGAACAATACCGTTGCGTAAAACTGATAGTCCTGGTTCTTCTTCTTTGCGAAACCATGACCTTCATCCTTCGCCATCAGAAACCACACGGGGACGGAGTTCTTCTTGAGTGTTGCCACCATTTGTTCCGCTTCGCTGGCCGGCACACGCGGATCGTTCATACCCTGTACAATCATCATGGGACGAGTTATCCGTGTGGCGTTGTTCAGCGGAGCGATCTTCAGGAGATACGCTCGCATGGTGGAGTCGCGCTCGTCGCCGTACTCCGCCCTTCTCAGGTCACGACGATACGCTTCCGTTCGTTCCAGGAACGTGACAAGATTGGACATGCCCACAACCGGAACGGCGCATCGAATCTTCTCCGAAGAGAACGCGGCAACGGCGAATGACATATGCCCGCCGTAGCTTCCGCCCGTCACCATAATCCGGTCACCATCGAGGTCAGGTTGTTGTTTGATCCAATCGAGAAGCGCATCAATGTCCTTGTAGGAATCTTCCCTCTTCATTCCATTGTCGAGCTTCAGAAACGTCTTGCCGTACCCCGATGAGCCCCTGACATTGGGAAAGATGAACGCGATGCCGAGTTCGTTGATGTAGTAATTCGTTCTGCCGAGAAAGCTCGGGCGGAACTGCGACTCCGGCCCACCATGAATGCTCACAACAACCGGACGCTTGCCGGTGAATGAGTTGGGTGGACGATACAGGAAGCCTGAGATCATCCGGCCGTCGAACGACGTCCAGCGGATCAACTCAGGCTCCGCAAAGTTCTCCACATTCAACCCTCCCGACTCGCTGAATGTCCAGCGCTCAAGTTTTCCTGCTTTGAGATCGATGGAATACACATCCGTCGAGGAACGGGCAGAGCTCATCGTGAACCCGATGTGCCGGCCGCTTGTGTGCCAGCTAACTCCGCCAATCACTCCCACGGGCAGCCGTGGCAGCTTCTCTTCCTTCCCCGTTGCAGCATTCAGCAGATGGAGGACGCTCATGCCATCCTCATTCGTAACAAAGACGATGCGCTTCCCATCAGGCGAGAGATCGAAGCTGCTCACATCCCACGAAATGTGCGATGTGAAGAACTTCCATTTCTTTGTAGCAAGATCGAGGTACGCGAGGCGCATAAACTCATGTTCCCGATCCGTCAACGTGTAGATGCCTTTCCCATCTTTACTGAACACACCGCCATTGTACGCGATCGGTTCAGTCTCCTTCGGGGTCAGCAGGGTTTTCTCGCCCGTCCTCACATCGAACAGCCAGAGGTAGGATTCATTCACCGATACAAATTCTGCGGCGAGGATCTTGCTGTCATCGGGAGACCAATCCAGAACGTTCCAGGCTTCGCCCTTGTCGAGTTCAGCGAACAGTGTATTGGACGTCGGGTCCTCCGGATTGATGAGATAGAAATCCATGTCTTTACCGTTGCGCCGTGTGGAACCGTAGGCCATGCGATCGCCCTTGTTAGACCAGACTCCCAGCGTGTTGCGCGACTTTCCGTCGGTCAGGAGTGTGACCTCCCCGGTTGCCATATCGAAGCGATAGTTCTGAAACCACTCGCCGCCGCCGACATCTTTGCTGAAGATGAAGTAGCGGCCGTGCGTGGGCTGGAATGTCGCGCCGGCAACCCGTTCCGTGAAGAAGGTAAGCTGCGTGCGCGCACCGCCGGGAAACTTTACCAGATGAATCTGCGGCACGTCGCCAAAGCGTGTTGCGATGAGCATCTCCACGTTGGTGGGATGCCAGCTGGAGAGCGAAGCTGAACGAAATTCCGTGTAGCGTCCGACGCCCTCCACAATCGCCGCTGGGATAGGCGGGATACCTTCGACAACCAGGTTGTCTGCAGGAGTCAGATCGCCTGCAACAAGATGAGAGGCATGAAAAAACAGAAACGTTGTAAAAAGAACCGTCAGAAACGGATTCATCTTGTCCTCGCGTTGATGATGGGATGTGAACGAGCTGCACTTCAAATATACATCTTGATCAGGAGAGGTGAAAGGGTGTGAATTACAGCGTAATCTCCACCTGCACGCCGAGCCGGTTGTCCACCTCTCCCACAATCTCTGTCACACCGGAGCCGATGGAGGTGACGCCGTCTTTCCGCGTCTCAGCGTACTTTGCAGACAGCGAGAAGAGGTCGGCAACCTTCCATCGCATCAGCACATACCAGCGCCAGCCTTTCCCATACAGTGCCACGTTCGCAAACACGCCGTGCAGATCGTTTTCGTATTCGTACACGCGTGAATCGTACGAGTCGGTGTGGAAGAAGATGAGCCGGGCTTCGAGCGTAAAGGACCGCGAAAGGCTGTGCTGAAGATCGTGATAGAAGAGGAATCCCTTCTCCCTTCTGTCGAGCAAAGCATACTCCACTGCCGTCGCTTCGGCTCTGCCTTTCAGGCGAAGATTCCTGCTCACCTGCAGCACTGCCGTCAGGCGCAGCTTGTGCTGCTGACGGACCACCATCGGCCGGCTGGAACGCAGAAGGCTGTCGGTTGCAGCCTCGACGTTCTCCTGTGTTTTGTTCGCATAACGAAGGATGAGATCAAGCGAGCGCGTCGGTGAAGCGTTGACCTGCACCAAGTAGTCCCTGCCCGAAGCGGGGAGCGGATTGCTGAACGTCCGCCACGGGAATGTGTAGTGATCGACATAGCCGCTCATGCGGAGCCCGCGTGCAATCTTCGTTTCTGCTCCGAGATAGAAACCGCGCTCGTTCTTCGTATCGCCCCGTTCGCCGAACCCATGCGCATGTAATGACATGAACCGGGGGGAATAGGAACGGAACAGCATCGCAATGTTCGTCCCTGACCCGAACGATACAACCGTCCCCGCGACTCCGGCCATGCCATCGGCGCGGGCAAGTTCGCCAAAGAGCGTGACGTGCGAAAAGGTGCCGCCCCGTCCGGCGAGGTTCGCCTCCGCATCGATCCCTCCTGCCGATGCAGAGCGCCCGCGAAATTCAAAAACGCGATCAGGGACTATCGGCTTATCGAATGTGGAACGATAGAACGTCGCTCCGATACTCCAATCGTCGTCGGAGCGCACCTGCACTCTTCCGCCGAAGAACTTCTCAACAAGCGAACCTTTCCGCCGACGTTCACCTTCCGTCCGAAACAATCCCTCTTCGTAGAAAAGCGATGCCGAGCTGTCCGTTCCGCTCGCATGAAGCGCGCGTCGCGAGGCGAATGCGCTCGCCACCATGGTCTGCCGCCCGATCTGCAGTTGCGACGTCACTGCTCCGCCGCGAAAGAAATGAAATTCATCCGTGGACCTGTACGGCTGAACCGCACGTCCGTTTCGCTTCGTCACCCCGATCACCTCGCTCCCCTTCTGCAGTGCACTCGACCGCCACAGAACGAGTCCCTGCCCGGCTTCGACAATATAGTCACCGACCACGGCCTGCGTGATGAACGACCAGTCGTTGACAGCGAGAGAGCCGGAGACAAATCCATCGGACGTTCGTTCGCCTGCATCCTTCTTGAACAACACCCCTGCCACTACGCGTTGACCGTGCGTGAATGTCAGCCTCTCGTAGTTCTTGAGAGATGAGCCTGCGAAGGAGTTGTCTCGGAACCCTCTGCGCGGCTGAAGGTCCCGCAAGGTCCGTGAACGAAAGGCAACGCCGGTTTGGTCGTAAGAAGCATTCGGCGCTCCTTCCGCCAATGTCGTGACGAAGACAAATGGCCGCACTTTCCTGAGAATCCTCTCGCCCTCACCAGGCATCACGCCAAGCTGCTCGACGGATGTGAAGCGTTTGACGTGTGTTCGAAAAGTGATGATCGCAGAAGCCTCTGCAGAGGAGAGCTGGGGGATGGTGGAGAGATCCGCAGCGGAGGCGGTGTTCAGATCGAGTGGATGGTCTTTCAACCATTCAACAAGATCGAGGATCTCGGAATCGTCCGCCTCGCGTTCGTCAGGCTCGAGTAACGATTCAAGGAGCTGTTCACCTTGATCCGGAGTCGTGATCGTGTCGTGCATCTCCTGTGCTTGCAGGACGTCGGTGGAAAGAACGAAAAGGCATAGGAGGAGGAACGGACGGCGAGAACGTCGGGATCGAGGTGAAATCATAAGACACGTTCCTGGTTGCTGTTCAGGATGCGGTTGTTGCTTTGCAGCGAGAGGAGGAACTTCTTCCGGCTTCAGAACCCCTTACAAATTCCCCAGCCGCAACGATACCGAGAACTGATGCGTCATCCCCAACTCACTGTGCGATGAGAATGCGTAGTCGAAATGAGCAACCCCGACGCGAACACCCAGTCCGGCGTTGAGCGTGTTCGGATCGCTTGTCGTGCCTGCGCGCAGTGCGAGCACATCCAGCCACGAGTATTCAACGCCGACGTGAAGCTCGATCGGATAGCGGATGTCTTTCATCAAACTTGCGGTAACAAACGCGCCGGGAATCGGCGTGAATGCCACACCGGTGTGGAACTGTTGCGGCAGTTTTTCCTTCGCCGCCCCGATGGTCGAGGCGCTGATGTTGTGTGCGCTGAACCCCCAGCGAACCTGATCGGATACGTCCACCAGCATCCCTCCATCAAACCCGATGGCGGATGCGGTGCCGTAGTTTTGGATTGAGAGAGCATAGTACGACAAACTGATGCCTGCGCGAAATCCGGACGTGAATTCATCTGCGAAGGAGACCGCAACGCGCGTCTCGTTGTACAATGCGAAACCAAACCGCGTGGCACCAAGAGCAAACGAGCCAACCGACGTCGGCTCGACGTATACTGCTGCGCCGAAGGCAAGCTCCTTCATCTCGAACGGCTGTGGGGCGTAGAAGAGCGAAACAGTCCGATCCTCCACGGTCTGCAGAGCAGCAGGATTGATGAACGCCGACCACTCATTGCCGCCCAGGGCAACGAGCGAGCCGCCCAGTGCTGCTCCCCTTGCACCGTGTGCACTCCGCTCGAATGCAGCAAACAGCGGAAGGTGGTGGAGCAACAGCAGGCACGCGAGAAACGCTTTCATGGTGAACCTCCTTTCAACGAACACGTCGATGATTTCCCTGCTTGAACGCCGCCGTCAAAACGGTTATATTGCGCACAGTTCAACTACTCGGATTTCGATAATGCTCAGGGCTCTCCTTCTCTCGTTCATCATCCTTCAAGCCTCTACGTCGTTCATCGTAGCCCAGCAGTTGCAGTGCGAGATTCGTGTCAACTACGAGTCGATTCCTTCCACGCATAAAGATCTGTTGGTTGACTTCGAGTCGCACATCCGCGACTATCTCAACAAGTACAATTGGGGCAACGACAATCTGGATGAACCCATCCGATGCACGATGGACATCTTCATGCAAAATGTTGTGGGCGAGAACCGCTACTCAGCACAGGTGTTCATCGGCAGCAGCCGGCCCATCTACAACGGCAATCAAACAAGCGCGGTCTTGCGCCTGAAGGATGACGTATGGGAGTTCACGTACGTCAAAAGCCGGCCCATCAACCATACGCCGTACACATTCAACGACCTTGCGAGCTTCCTCGACTTTTACGCGTATTTGATTATTGGATACGACTACGATACGTACGACAATCTGAACGGCACACCGCACTTCCAGAAGGCAGCCGACATTGCAAGTCTTGGCCGTTCAGCAGGTGCCAAAGGCTGGCAGCCGGTCGCAAGTGGCTTCAGTCGTTTGCAGTTAATTGAGGAGATCTTGAACGCCCGGTTTGCGCCTGTGCGGAGCGCGTCGTACATCTATCATTTTACCGGACTGGATTCGCTAGCGACTGCCCCCGATCAAGCCTATAGAAATATTCTCGAGGCAATCCGGATGATTGGCGATGTGAAGAGAACCGCTGATGCACGTAACCAGATCATCCGTGTGTTTTTTGATACGAAGTACAAAGAGCTTGCAGAACTGTTTATGGGCTATTCCGACCCGAAGGTGTATTTCGATCTCTCCACCATCGACCCGACCCACCAGACAACATACGAAGAGTACAGAAAAAGAAGCAAGTAGCTCTCCTCCCCATTCCCTCATTCCCTCATTCCCTCATTCCC
>CAZIKE010000133.1:0-2330 GCA_964539775.1 uncultured Chitinophagales bacterium | reverse complement strand
AAAGAAGCAAGTAGCTCTCCTCCCCATTCCCTCATTCCCTCATTCCCTCATTCCCCCATTCCCCCATTCCCCCAATCCTTTCCCCCACCTGAATCTCATCCACCACATCCATCCCGGAAACAACCTTGCCGAAGATAGTATAGCGTCCATCGAGGTGCGGCGTAAAGCAATGTGTGACGAACCACTGACTGCCTTCGGTATCTTTGCCCGCGCTTGCCATGCCAACAGTCCCGCGGGTGAAATGTTCGAGTCCGAACTCCGAACGAATTGCGTAGCCCGGGCCACCCCACCCGTCGCCGCGCGGGTCGCCACCCTGAATCACGAAGTTCGGCACCACGCGATGAAAGGTCAGCCCGTCGAAGAACTTCTTCTGCACGAGCGTGATAAAGTTGATGCATGTGAACGGGGCCTCGTCGGGAAGAAGCTTGATCGTGAACATTCCCTTTGTCGTGTGCACCTCTACATATGGATTGCGGCGAATTCTCTCGAGCAACCCCCAGTCCGCATTGCTGGACGCAGGCTGGACGAACGGCCGCACAACGTTGCTATAGGATTTCCCGGTGATCTTCTCCAGCGTCTTTCGCGCCTCGGAGGCAACGGTCGGATCGGGATCATACAGGTACGACTCCAACGGCGCGACGGCACGTTGGGTGTTGAGTGAGGCCAGACCTTGAATGATTGCCACCATCGCTTCAGTGTCCGTCGGACTCTTCAGCCTTCGAAGGGCATTGAGGAGTAAAGGGGGCACATCTTCTTCAGCAAAGATCGAATCGGCAAGCGCTGCAGCAGCCACGCTGAGCACCGCTGCATCGTCCGATCTCATTGCGTCGACGAACACGGGGCGGGCAATCTCCGCGAAGGCAGAATCCTCGTGCGCAAGCTTCGCCGCCGCGTGCAGACTCTCCAGCGCCTTGAGCCGCAAAGGCGCATCACCTTTCCGATACGACTCAGCAAGATGTTGAGCTCCATCGCGTGTGGGCGTATAGGCCAACGCGGCCACATAACTCTCCGCCGCCAGATTTCCCACGCGAAACTGATCGGTGAGAAGACCATACACCTCGTCCCGGAACAGTTTGGCGAGTGCCACTGCCGCCTCCTTTTTCCGTCGTTGAGAGGTCGAGACATCACGCATCTGCTCGATGAGAATGTTGCGGCATTCAGGTGCGAAGGGAGACGATCGCACACGCAACTCGCCAATCGCCGACAGAGCCGTTAGCGACACGTGCTCATTCCTATCGCCGGTGAGTCGAAGCAGGGTGGTCATGATGCGAGGGTACAACGACGTGTCAACGCGAGCGAGGGACCTCAGGGCATTGACGCGCACGCGCCAATCTTTGTCCGTCCTCGCCATCGAGAGCAATGCGTTAGCTGCACTGCGCGAGGAGGAAAGCCGGCCAAGCGCAGCCGCGATGAACATGCGAACATCCGCGCTGCGATTGGATGCCGCCCGGACAAGCTCGTTCTCGTGCGGTGCCAACAGTCCGTGATCGCTGATCCGCATGAGGGCGGCTGCAGCTTTCCACGCATCGCTGGGTTGTAACCCGAGGCATCGCACGGCAAATGCCGTCGCCGTCTTGCTCATGATCCCGCGATAAGCGTAGCGCCCCACCGCGAGTGCAGCTTCTCCTTTCGTGACTGATGCAGGCGAGCTTTCGCCGGCTGCAACGACCAAGCTGAGACTCGCCTCGCTCCCCATTTTTCCTAACGCCTCTAACACACGAAGGAGAACCGTACGATTCGGCTCGAGTCCGAGGCGCTTCGCCAGGGAGGCGGAAACACTCTCGCGCTGAGATGAGTCGAGTACCGGATGAAGCTGACCGAGAGCGAACGCCGCAGCGATCCGCACATGGTGACTCTTATCCGTGAGGAATGCGCTGAGCATTGGAATGATTGATGTATCTGCCATAGGGCCTTCGGGTTGGAGGGAGCCGAAAGCCAGTACCGCACGTGCACGGACTTGCACGTCCTCATGCACAAGAAAGGGCACCAACGCTGCCGCGTTTCGGGAATCCTGTGCCGCCGCAATACTTCGATAGATCTGCTCTGGAAGGGGCTGAGCGGCGGAAAGCAGAGGAACGGACAGAAGGAGCAGGAAGGACACAGATTTCATAGGACTGTTCAGTGAGAGGGTCTGCCCGGATGCCTGCGCCACGTGCACACACTTCACCCCAATATACTTCAACGCAATGCGAGAGGCAAGACGGAAGTTTCCGTGTCGGGGCGTTGCCCCGACGGCCTTGTAGGTCGAATCTCCCGATTCGACATACATGCGCAGCAATCAGGACACAGCACGCCGTGCCCCTACACGAACGCGCTCGCTGTAGTGGTCT
>CAZIKE010000132.1:0-9495 GCA_964539775.1 uncultured Chitinophagales bacterium | reverse complement strand
GTGACCTTGTTCGAGTCATCCGGTGAACGGAAGACGTATAGGTCGCAGTTGTCTGCCAGCGGATCGTTGGAGATCAGCGGCGCTTCTCGATGGCTTGATGCATCCGTCTCCTGCAATGAAAAGGAAAACACCAGCGCCACGACAAGTGCGAATATACTCGCACCAAGGAGAAGCTGTTTCATGACATGACTCCTCTTGTTGTTGGTTAGGAATGGTTTGATATGATGGTTCGCGCCGCGGACCTTATCCCGTGACGTCCGGTGGCGCAGTGCAGCGTGTGAGCGCTCACGTTCTACACACACGAGTAATACGAGGGTCATATCTTGCTGGATTGAAAGCCTCAATCCACGGTCAGGGGTTTCTCGTAGAGACATATAGGTTGAGTACGCGTGTTTTGAATCGAGAAGAACAGTTGTATGTCCAATGAACTTTTGATATACTTGGGGGAGCCGAGGCACAACAAACGAACGCCTGTGAATGAACCCATAGGTCCGCACTCAACCACTACACAAACAGATGTCGAGGTGGTCGCTCGCATCGTCCAGCGCGAGGAAGCTGCGGTGGGTCTCCTCTACGACCGCTATGCAAGCCACCTCTACGCGCTTCTTCTCCGCATCCTGAGAGAGCAAAGCGAAGCAGAAGACGCATTACAGGAGGTCTTCCTACGCGTGTGGGACCGCGCCGGCACCTACAATGAGGCGCTGGGAAGTCCGGTTGTGTGGCTGACACGCATTGCGCGAAATCTCGCGATAGACCACCTGCGTTCGAAACGTGCACACACGCGCAAGTTAGAGGACGACCTGGAGCAGCATGCCGAGCTGCAGGCAGACGACCACACCGCAAGCCCAGAGCATGCGGCTTCACAATCGCAGCAGCGCGCGTACATCGTTGCCGCACTCAGCACACTTCCCCGCGAACAGCGAGTGTTGATCGAAAGCGCGTATTTCCAAGGGTTCACCCAGTCGGAATTGGCGGAACGGTTTCAATTGCCCCTGGGCACCGTGAAGACACGTATCCGGACAGGGATGATGGCCTTGAGACGGGAATTGGAGCAGCGGGGGCTTCTGCAAAAGGGGGAACAGGAACAACTATGAAGACATCACATTCGTTAGAGGAATTAGCACTTCTGCATGCGGTTGGTGCGCTCGATGGTGACGAGTTGAAAGCCTTGCGGGGTCAACTCTCCGCCGGCAACGAGGAGGCGCTCGAGCGTACAGCGGCGTGGTCTGAAACGATGACCGCAGCGATTCTCCATGGCGTGCAACCAACAGAGCCGCCAGCTCACGTGAGGCAGAACCTGATGAGAAGAATTCAGGCCCAGCACGCCGCACAGCGCGCGATGGAAGGTCCCGGCTCTTCGCGCTTCGATCACGCCAAAGGGATCTATTCGGTGTACCCTGAACACATGGAATGGCTCAAGCACCCCGTGCCCGGCGTGTCAGTCAAAGTCCTCAGCGAAAGTGAGAAACGCGGATATGTTACCATGCTGATGAAGGTGGAACCCGGGACCACGTTCCCCGCGCATCATCATTCGGGAGAAGAAGAGTGCTACATCGTCAGCGGATCGATCATCGTGAATGGAAGACGACTCGGCCCCGGCGTTCTCCATCATGGGGATGGAGACAGCGACCACGGTGTACTCACCAGTGATGAAGGTGCGCTCCTGTTCCTGGTTGTTGCAAAAGAAGACTACATTCCGACGACTCAGTAGGCAATCCGGAGTCGCCTGTGCGCGCTGGCGTTTGTAATTCCTACCTACACGTTTGTAGAATCGCGCTACCTCGTTTTTCCCCTTTTTCCCACAGCATCCGGTCGCTTGAGGCGACATTCGAATTTCCTTCCATCATTCGTGCAGTGCGTTATGTGCGAACATCTCCCTCCGTCTCTTGGCACATCCGTTGCGCCTGAGAGGAGGAAAATTTGTCGGCACATCGTCTGGCATGAACAGATGATACAACATTATTGCTTTTTCGCAGGAGGCGAGAGACAGTGACTACGGGACAAACACTTCTGGCCATCGGGTCCATGGTGTTGTTGGGCAAACTCGCCATTTCCACAAACACGTTTGTCACAGATACCGACACGATGCAATTGCAAATGGAAGCCGTTACCACTGCAACGTCCCTCGGGCAATCTGTCCTGGAGAAGATCTCCGTTCGCGGGTACGATCACAACTTCCCGGGTGGGAATGATACCGTCACAGCGCTCTCGTTTGTCCCTGCCGCGGCCCTTGGCGTTGACGCTGGAGAAGTAGCCGGCCGCGACACAACCTTCAACGATGTTGACGACTTCAAAGGATTCACTGACTCTGTCGACACCCCGCGGTTTGGCAAGTTCTACGTCACGTGCGATGTGTATTATGCCAACGAAACACCGCCTTATGATAGTACCGGAACACGGACGTTCTTGAAAAGAATTGATGTGTCCATCAGGAATGTATTCATGGTCGATCCCGACGATCCATTGAAGCTTCCGGTTCCGATTACTGTATCGCGGTACATCGCTTACAACTGAGAATGCGAAGGTAATCCGATGAGTTCATTCCTGGATGTCATTGCTGCTCTCCTGATTTTCAGCGTCGTCCTGATCATGTCGTTGCAGTTGAATATCTTTGTCTTGGAAAAGAACTCCCAGAATGTTTTGCGCACTGCCAACCAGGAGAAGATTACTGGGACTGAATCGTACGTTGGCCTTGGCGGGACGATAGAAAGGGACCTTTCCAGAATCGGGGCTGGCGATTCGGTTTCGCCTTCCATCGTGGTCGCTGATTCCGATCGCGTTGTGTTCCGAGGCGATGTGGATGACGATGGGACGGTGGATTCGTTGAGGTATTTTGTTACGACTCCTCCGGCGCTGCCGCCCGGGAGCAATCCCAACCTCAAGTACTTGTACCGTCGACAAAACACGCAGACGGGAACGAGTGGATGGGTGGGAGTCTCGGCATTCAAGCTTTCATACCTGGACGAAAGGGGGAGAGCGCTTTCCGTACCGGTACCGGACTCGCTCCGTCCCTCGATTCGATCGGTTCGCGTGAAGATGATGTTAGAAAGTGCCTTGCGCGTGAAGAACGATTATGATACAACGTTTGCTGCCTCATACTGGGAAACACTGGTGAGTCCGGTGAACGTCAAGTAACATGCTCAACTGTTTCCCCCCAGGAAAACTGTAGTCACAACCATCAACCACAACCACAGGGAGGATGTATGGGGAAGCTTTCCGCAATTATCGTCATTGGGTTTGCGGTGATCGTCGGCATTATCGGGGTCACCATGAGCAAACGTGCACACGACTCTCAGAAGAACAGTGTCAGTTTCTATGAGAAGGCGCAGGCCCGCAACATTTCAAAAAGCGCTACACAGATGTTCATGCGCGAGCTTAGAAAGAATCCCGACCTCACGGGTACGTTCGGCCTTGACATTCTTGGCGGTTCGGCAGATGTAACCGTTCAGGAGAAAACGCGCGGCAAACGTGACAGCCTTCGCCTGCACACCGTTGCACGGTATGGCACCGCGTCGCACAAGGTCGATCTTGACGCTACGATGGGAGACGACAGCGCTCCGCGTGTAACCGGAGCGCTGGGTGTTTCCTATCTCAGCAAGGCAAAACTGAACTTCGGCAAAGGAACGAACATTGACGGCCGCAGTCACAATATAGCGGGCGATTTGGATAATGCCTATGCAGACATTGCCGGTCTCTCTCTCGGTCATCCGGAACAACTGCTCAATCTGGAGTATAAACCGAAAGATGTCAAGATCAAGGGCAAAGGCATTGTCGAGCCGAATATCGAAGTACAAACGCCCCAACCGGACTACTACAAGTGGGCACTGAGGTTGGCAGAGGGCGCCGATGTTGTGTACAATGGAAGGGATGTCAAGACCGTCGAGACTCTCGGCTCGATTAGTCACCCTCAAGTGACGTACATTCGCGGGAAGACGAAGTTCAATGAGAACGTAACCGGCGCGGGGATTCTAATCGTGGATGGCAGCTGCAAGTTCAACAAGTATTTCGAGTTCGTTGGGTTGGTCTTTGTCGTCGGCGACTCCCTCAGCTCCGAGAAGGCGTCATTGGGCAAAGGAAGCAAGATCATCGGTGCGATGATGGTTGCCGGAAAGAAGACACACGTGAAGACAGGCGACGTCGACATCCTGTACAGCAGGCAGGCAGTCAACAGTGCAATTGGTCTCGTCGAATCTCACATGTCGAGGAAATACGTGTATGCCAATTGGCGTGAGTGATCGCTGCACGTACTGTGTTTCGAAATGTAAGAGCCGTCCTGCGAGACGGCTCTTGTGTTTTTTGGTAATCAAACGAAAAACTCTGTACCTTGTGCCATGAGCGCGCTGCGTGCATCGCCGGGAATTGTCACTTCTGTTCTCCTTCTGTTTCTCGCTGCATGTGCGGCATGCCGTCACAACGCACCAAAATCGAACGAGAGATCTATGGAATCGAGAGAATCTGGCAAGGCACCAAACCGCCTCATCAACGAAAAGAGTCCGTACCTGTTGCAACACGCGTACAATCCCGTGGACTGGTACCCGTGGGGTGATGAGGCCTTCGCCAAAGCACGAGCCGAGGATAAACCCATCTTTCTTTCCATTGGCTACTCGACCTGCCATTGGTGTCACGTTATGGAGGAGGAATCGTTCGAAAACGATTCGATCGCTGCACTGATGAATGAATACTTCGTCTGCATCAAAGTGGATAGGGAAGAGCGACCTGATGTGGACCGCGTGTACATGACGGCGCTGCAGGGGATGGGAGAGAATGGAGGCTGGCCGATGTCGATGTTCCTCACGCCCGAGTTGAAACCGTTCTTTGGTGGGACGTACTATCCACCGGAGTCGCGCCACGGCCGAATCGGGTTTCCGGAACTTCTTCGCCGTATTCATGAAATCTGGGCCACCGATCGCGCCAGGGTACTGGATGCGGCCAACGGTGTCGTTTCTTTTCTCCGGCAGCTTCCGACCTCCTCGCGCGCAGGGAAGCTGACGCCGTCGGTCCTGGACCGCTGCTTCGAGCAATTCAAGCAGATGTATGATGCCGAACGTGGGGGCTTTGGCGGCGCGCCAAAGTTTCCACGCCCGGCCGTCTTCAATTTCCTCTTGCGCCACTATCATCGAACTGGAAATCACGATGCGTTGGCGATGGTCGAGCATACCCTCGAGATGATGGCGAACGGTGGCATGCATGATCACATCGGCGGTGGCTTCCACCGCTATTCGGTCGACCGGGACTGGCGCGTGCCGCATTTCGAAAAAATGTTATACGATCAAGCCCAGCTTGTCTGCTCCTATCTGGACCTGTACCTGATCACGGGCAAGGAACGGTTTGCATCCATCGCGCGCGACGTGTTGGAGTACGTGTTGCGACACATGACGGACAAGCAGGGGGGATTCTATTCCGCCGAAGATGCCGACAGCCCCCGCCCTGAGTCACCTGACCAGAAAGGGGAGGGCGCGTTCTATGTTTGGACGAAGAACGAAATTCTTGATGTCTTGGGCGACGAGGCCGGCAGGGTGTTCTGCTCGCAGTATGGTGTGGAAGGCGATGGGAACGTCGCGCTTGATCCGCAGTTGGAGTTCACCGGCCGGAACATCCTGTATGTTACCCGACCGCTTGCCGAAACGGCGACGGCATTCCGCCGGACGGAATCGGAGATCGTTTCTCTTCTGGCAGCAGCGCGTAAGCGACTCTTCGATGTGCGCGCTCGAAGGCCTCGCCCTCACCTGGATGACAAGGTCCTTGCCGGGTGGAACGGCTTGATGATGGGTGCATGTGCGCGCGCGTATCAGGTGTTGGGTGAGGTGCGGTATCTCCACGCTGCTCGTTCGTCTGCGCGTTTTGTGCTGACCAGGATGTTCGACCCTCGCAGCGGAAAACTGCTTCGCCGGTTCCGCGATGGCGAGGCAAAATTCGAAGCACACCTCGATGACTACGCGTTCGTCGTTGCCGGACTTCTTGACCTGTATGAGTCGGACTTCGATGTGCAATGGCTCGAGTGGGCACGCCGCCTTACACAAACACAGCTGCAGCTCTTTTGGGATGACAACGCAGGAGGGTTCTTCGACACGTCGGGCGATGATGCCTCCATCCTGGTGCGAACGAAGGAGCAATACGACGGCGCCGAACCGGGCGGCAATTCCGTCGCCGCAATGAATCTTCTCCGCCTGTATCACATCACGGGGGATGACAGCTTGCGCGCGAAGGGAGAGCAGACCATCGAGGCGTTTTCCGGAGTTCTGGGGGCACAACCCGTCGTCCAGCCGCAGATGGCGTGCGCGTATGCTTTTTCGATCAGCAAGGTGAAGCAGATTGTTCTTGCGGGTGCACCGGAATTGGATTCGACGCGGCAGATGCTGCAGCGCATCCGGCAAAGATATCTCCCCAATAAGGTCGTGTTGTTGATCGAACCTTCCTCTCGTCCACGGCTCGAGACGCTGGCTGCATTTACCCGTCAGCTTTCATCCAGGGAAGGGCATGTAGTTGCGTATGTGTGCGAGGACTACGTCTGCAAGCTTCCAACATCCGACCTCGACGTGCTCGAGCGATTGCTTGCGGTGCGGTGAACGACACCCGATCACGATCACGGTTCCTTGTCAGAGGAAAACAGACTCCAGCCGGGGTTGCGAGCCTTGAGAGCGCGGGCATCTGCTCCGTTGCGAAGTTCATGTGCGACCTGTTCGGCGAATCGGCGTGCCTGTTCTTCATCCAGAAACCAATCCGAACTGATCGTCTTTCGGAAAGGGAAGGCTTTCTGATACACGCGAACAACCCAGGCAGTACCGATGCCATCGGGCTGCTGAAGTTCGACAGCATAGTGTTTCCCAGCGGGTATGGTCATACGAAGATGAGATGTGGATATGAAGCAAAACCATTGTACTGAGAAGCGGGGACAAATTCAAACGCATTGCAGAGTGGAGATGTGGAAGCCGTTGTGATCAATGATGCGGTCAGGATCGCACCGAGTGAACTCGTGTTCAGATTTGCGCGGAGCGGCGGGCCCGGCGGCCAGCGTGTCAACAAAGTGTCGAGCCGGGTTGAACTCGGTTTCGATGTGAAGAACTCCCACAGTCTGACGAGCGAGCAGAAACGCAAAGTCTTCACGCGACTGCGTACACGCATCGACAAGAAGGGGGTGCTCCGCCTTGTTGTGCAGGAGTCGCGCAGCCAGTGGAAAAATCGAGAGGTAGCACTGGAAAGATTCGCCGCGCTCTTGCGACTCGCTCTCAAGCCCGAACAGCAACGCATCCCGACGAAGCCGACATCTCAATCCGCGGCAAAGAGAGTGGAGGCAAAGAAGGTGCATTCGGTCAAGAAGCGCTTGAGGCAAAAAGTGGGGAAAGTGGAAGAGGAGGGATAAGACTTGAAACAGCCCTTCAAGAGGTTAAGGCTCGACCCCCATCTCCGGTGTCAAGATTCTCCTTGACTTTCTCTCGCACTCGGCATACCTTGCCGTAGCGTTACCTATCTTTGTGCCACAGGTTCAACAGTGTGTGTGCCTGCTGAGCCGAGCGCTGTACATCTTTTTCCATAAGACGCTCATCGTTCATGACGCTTCTCCGCGACCGCTATTGGTGGACACTCTACGGCATCGGAGCCATCACTGTGTTCAGCGGTGTGGTGCAATGCCTTGCGCCCGACGCGCTGCTGCAAGTCCTTTCGCCCGACGTGACGCTGGCCAGCAAGCACTTCCTGCGAATCACCGGTGTGCTCACTGCTTCCTTCGGCGCGTTGCTGATGCACGCACTGGTGCGTCACGATGCGCAGCACGTGGCCGTGTTGTGGACGGGTATCCAGAAGATACTTGCCGCCGCTGCGGTAGGCCTTGCCATTCAAGATCATATCTTCTCACCGTATGCCCTTGCCGCCGCGGTGTTCGACCTCGTCGCCGGCGTGATGATTGTTGCCTACTGGTACTGGATCAAGCACCTACAGCAGGAATCTGAAACCCTCCGGACTCCAGCGCTATGATTGCCATCCTCAGTGACCTGCACATCACCGATGGCTCCACGGCACGTAACGTCGACCCCGGCGCGTTTGACTTGCTGAAGGCAGAGATCCTCGTCAACGCCCGCAAGAAGAAGGCGACGGAGGTGCATGTCGTTCTTCTTGGAGACATCTTTGACCTCGTTCGTACAGATTATTGGTCGACGACAATCTCCGCTGAGCGTCGTCCGTGGGGTGGAGCGATCGATCCTGCAACGGGCATGAACACCGACAGCGCCGAAGTGGAGCGGCAGTTCCATGCTGTACTCGATCGCATTCTGTCCGTGCAGGATGGGTCAGCTTCGGCATTGATCTCGATGCTCGATGCGCTCGCCCTCGATGCAGACATAGCCGGACTTCCTCTGAAGCTTACGTATGTTGTCGGCAACCACGACAAAGCTTTTAACAACTTCCCCTCACTGCAACATGCACTTCGTGACCGATTCGCTCACCTCAAACCCGAGTTTGCCCTGAACGTGGTTGCGCCCGACTATGGCTTGCTTGCGCGCCACGGACACGAATGGGATGGAGAATGCCACGCCAAAGAATTTTGGGAGAAGGTGCTGCACACCGGCGAAACGATCGACCGGTTCGACGCGAGACTGTCGAGAGTGATGGCCATTGGCGAGGTGATTACGGCCGAATTGATGAGCGGGTTCCTGCACAACTGTCGTGTGCAGTTCCGCAACGCCGGACTCACATCCGATCAAGACCGGGCGTTGTTGGGCGGCCTGATGGATGTGAACAACCTCAGACCGATGACGGATATCTTCCTCTGGCTGCGGTGGTTTACGCGCGACAACGAAGAGCGATACACGCGTCTCATTGCCCAAGCGCTGATTGATGCACTCGATGCTCTCCTCGATTCATCCTTTGCCCGGACATGGGACCGCATCAGTGGTTTTGATCTTACCGACAAACTCTCCCTTGCCCGGCTCGGCTTGAAGGTCTCGGGTCTCGACCTTGCGGAGAAGGCGATGGAGCTTGCATCGCTGTTCGGTTCCGACACGGACGAGTTGAAGGAGGGAGCGAGGCAGGAGTTCTTCCACCCCCATCGCGACAAGAGAATCCGCTACATTGTGTACGGACACACGCATGAGGCGCGGCAGGATTTCTTTTCCGGCGATCGCGATCCGCTGATGTACGTGAACACCGGCACGTATCTTCCTTTCATCCAGCTTGCGGAGGAGCAACGAGGGTTTGCTACCGCCCATCGTATGACGATGGCGTTCTTCTACAACGTGAACGAAGACACGGGCGGACGCGCGGACACGACGCCGACGCTGCAAGTCTGGAACGGCATCCGGAAGAAGAACTACGCGTACCCTCTTCCGCCGGTCATTGTGTAGTCGTTTACGAAAGGTGCATTATGGAAATCTCCACGATCATCACCGTCCTGCTTGTTCTGGGCGTGCTCATCATCGTCATTAGTCTTGCTGCCTTCTTCGTCCCGAAGATGAAGCCGATGCTGGAGAGCCGACAGCAATTCAAAGGGTTCGGGCTTGAGCT
>CAZIKE010000131.1:6689-9597 GCA_964539775.1 uncultured Chitinophagales bacterium | reverse complement strand
GCCCATTTCACCGTGGCGGTGGCGCTGTCCAATCGCGCCACAGTGTATACAGAACAAGGGCAGTTTGCGCGGGCTGAGGCCATCTACCGGGACGTCGTGCGGCGATTTACGCGCGCTCAGGGCGCGGACCACGTCAATACGGGCATTGCGCGCATCAAGCTGGGGCTTGCCAACGAGCTACGCTTAGGCAATCTCGACGCCAAGCGCGATTGGGGTTTTGCGGGCGACTACGTGGAGGCCATGTGGATGATGCTGCAACAGAAACAAGCGCAGGACTTTGTGATAGCGACGGGCGAAACTCACAGTGTGCGAGAGTTTGCCGAGGTTGCTTTTGACCATGTTGGCCTGAACTGGAAAAAATACGTGAAGGTAGACAAGAAGCTGTTCCGCCCTGCCGAAGTAGAACAGTTAGTGGGCGATGCGACCAAAGCGAGGCGCGTCCTTGGCTGGAAGCCACGCGTGAACTTCAAGGAATTGGTGCACATGATGGTCGATGCCGACCTTGCCCGCTGGCAGAAACGGAAAGACTCGCGCTGAGACCTATGCGGGCACTCATTACCGGCATCGACGGGTTTGTGGGCAGTCATCTTGCAGATCTTCTGGTCGCACGTGGTGGGGTAGAGACGCACGGGACGGTTTTTCGTTCGGATGGGCCGCTGAGCAACATCGCGCACCTCCGCAATCGTCTCTTCCTTCACCAAGCCGACGTCACAGATGCCCAACGCGTTGCAGCACTCATTGAGGAGCTCCAACCCGACCGAATTCTGCACATTGCAGGGCAGGCCTTCGTGCCCGCGTCGCTGCGTGATCCGATGGGGACGTTTCAGGCAAATCTCCTAGGGGGGCTTTCTGTGCTGGAGGCAGCCCGCAAGGTACAAGCGCAGACCGGCAAAGGCCCATCTGTGCTTGTGGTGAGCAGCGGCGAAGTGTATGGCGCCGTTTCGGTCCATCAGCTGCCCATTGTTGAGGAGATGCCTATCAATCCTGTTACTCCGTATGCAGCAAGCAAAGCCGGCCTCGATCTGATCGCGCAGCAATATGCCCGATTCTTCGGTGTGGATGTTGTGATCGTCCGTCCGTTCAATCATGCAGGTCCGCGACAACGTCCGGCATTCGTAGTCTCGGACTTTGCCCGACAGATCGCCTTGATTGCTCTTCACCAGCAGGAGCCTGTCATTCACGTCGGCAACGTTGATGTGCAGCGGGATTTCACGGATGTGCGCGACGTGGTTCGCGCGTACTGGGCGCTGTTCGAGCGGCACTCCGAGCAGATTGTGTTTAACGTTGCGTCCAATCGACCGGTGCAGATCCGGGAGATCCTCATGCAGCTTGTCGCAATCAGCGGTGTCGAGGTACAGATTCGCCAGGAGCAGGATCGCGTGCGAGCGTATGATGCTCCTGCGATCAGGGCGAGCTATGAGCGGCTGAACAAAGCTACGGGATGGTCGCCCACGATTCCTTTCCGCAAGACGCTCGAAGATGTCTACGCCTATTGGCTTGAGACCCTCAGCACCCCGCAGACCGCCGCAGTTCCCCGAACCGCATGAAGATTCTCATCGTCAACTGGCAGGACATCAAGAACCCTCTTGCCGGTGGAGCAGAAGTGCACCTCCATGAAGTGTTCTCGCGCATCGCACGCATGGGGCATGAGGTGACGCTTCTCTGCTCGTCGTTTCCCGGCGCCCCGCCAGAGGAAACGATCAACGGTATCCACGTTGTTCGGAGGGGTGGACGGTATCTGTTCAACTATCGCTTTGCGTTCGAGTATCTTGTGCGGCTCCGCAAGATGAGGTTCGACATCGTGGTCGATGACATGAACAAGATTCCGTTCTTCACACCGCTGTACGTACGCGCACCGATCTACGGGGTGACACATCATCTCTTCGGCAAGAGCATCTTCCTGGAAACCAACATCCTTCTTGCGTCCTACGTGTACTGGATGGAGCGGCTCGCCGTGGCACTGTACAAACGGAAGCACATCCCGTTTATCGTCGGTTCGCCGAGCACAGTCCGGGAGTTGCATCAGGCAGGCTTCGAACCGCCGGCGGTTACGCTCATCAACTACGGTGTCGACCACTCGACACACAATCTCCGCAACGCATTGAAAAGCCCGACCCCGCTCGTGGGATATTTCGGGAGGTTAAAGAAATACAAATGTGTCGATCACTTGTTGCATGCGCTTCCCGAGGTGGTTCGCTCCATCCCGGATCTGAAAGTGGTGATCATCGGAGAGGGCGACGACAGGCCGCGGTTGGAAAGGGTTGCGCGGGAGTTGCATCTGCACAATGTGGTGGAGTTTACCGGCTTCGTCTCGGAGGAAACAAAGATTCACTTGTTACAGCAGATGTGGTGCAAGGTCACGACCTCGTCGAAAGAAGGCTGGGGTCTGACCGTTATCGAAGCCAACGCGTGCGGTACGCCCGTCATCGCCAGCAACGTGGAGGGCTTGCGAGATGCGGTGAAAGATGGAGAGACCGGCTTGCTGTATGAGTTTGGTAATGTCAGCGACCTCGCCGCGAAAATTATACGTGTGCTTACAGATTCAAAGCTGAGAAACGACCTGACGCAGAACGCAATTAGCTGGGCAAAGGAGTTTGATTGGGAAAGAGCAGCGGAGGAAACCGTGATGCTCTTGAAGAACCGCGTTCGAGCAGGAGTTACTCTTTCTTCTCTTCCTTCCGGATAATGCCGTATATCGTTTCGCCTTCCCTCACCTGTATTGAAACGTTGTCATTTGTCCATATCACGCGAGTTGAGAGGAGCTTCTTGATTTCCACCAACTCGTAGCGCACATCGGAGAATCCTTGAGTAAGCACCTGTACCGAGGCTTGCAGGCCATCAAAGCGACGCTCCAGTGATTCGAGCCTGCGGTTGGTCTGTTCAAAGCGCTCGTTGGTGGTTCGCTCCA
>CAZIKE010000131.1:0-6589 GCA_964539775.1 uncultured Chitinophagales bacterium | reverse complement strand
GCACCGCCAGATCAAGGCGCTGGTTCGTTTGCTCGAACCTCTCATTGGTGGTTCGCTCCAGAGATTCGAAGCGCTCGTTGGTGGTTCGCTCCAGAGACTCAAGCCCCTGCACCGCCAGATCAAGGCGCTGGTTCGTTTGCTCGAACCTCTCATTGGTGGTTCGCTCCAGAGATTCGAAGCGCTCGTTGGTGGTTCGCTCCAAAGACTCAAGCCCCCGCACCGCCAGATCGAGGCGCTGGTTCGTCTCGACTTGTCCCTGACGCAGGCCCTTCAACTCTTCACGCGTCGCTGCCTGCTCGGCCCGCATCCCCTTCAGCTCTTGAAGGATTTCTTTCAGGATTTGTTCTTCCATGCCGTATTCATATACGAGAATTCACTCAAGGATGCAAGAAAGAAACGGAAGCCCCGCCGTCTGGGGGCAGGGCTTCCGGCATGGTAGTGCGAAGTAGATGGACTTAAATCGTGTAGCGGATACCGAACTGTGCCTGCCAGCGCGAAAGAATGTTGTCCGGTTGGAACGGAGTGCTGGGGTTCGTCCAACGATAGCGGGGTTTTCCATAGTTCGGCCCGGGCGTCGTTTCCAGGCTGTGGAACTCGATCAGGTTAAACGTCTGATTCACACCGGTATTCTTCACCCATCCCCACTTCTTGGGACGAAGCAAGTTGGGCAGGTTGAGAATGTCGAACGTTAACTCGATTTTCTGGCCTGCGATCGTTGGGATTTCCTGGCTGATCCGAAGATCGAGCATGTGCGCCCATGGTTCGCGCGGACCGGATCGTTCGGCGATCCTTCCTTTGTTCTCTCGCAGATAGGGATCGCTGTTGATGAAATTGAACAACTGCGCGTACGCTGCATCAGTCTTCGGTAGCACAGTACCCGCTGAGTTTACGAGAATGATATCGTTCTCGTCGCGCGGGATGTACGGCAGATCGTTATCCGAGCGTCCATCTCCGTTCACATCACCGACGACAAGATAGGAGAACGGTCGTCCTGATTGACCGTTATAGAATAGCCCAATGCTTGTTGCCAAACCCGCGATACCCCAGTCGTGGCGGTAGGTGAGGATTGCGACAATGCGATGCCGACGGTCGTACTGCGAGTAGGTGAGTTGTGGATTGTTGGGGTTGCCCGGTGTCGGGTTGAAGCGCCACCCCGAGCTTGCGGTTGCTGAATTTCCGCTATTGATGTCCTTTGCCATGCCCCACGTGTAGGAAACCGAGCCGCCAAAGCCTTCAAGCACGGTTCGTTGCAGTTGCACGATGACATTGGAGTTGCTCCCCTTGCTCGTGTTCCTGATCAGGAAGACTCCCGGGGCAAAGTCGCGGGCATTGATCCAGCGCGTGGAAAATCTGCGCGTGGACGTGCTATAGGTTCCCCATACCTCACGCCCCTCGCCCACCAACCGTCCGCCTGGTGTCAGCGGACCTGTGGTGCCCAGGTTGTTGACATTGAGCGTATTTGGCGCAAGGTTGATATTCTCATAGTAAATATCGTTCTGCGTGAGCGAGAAAATCCCCTCGATCGTGGCAACGAGGTTCCAAGGGAGCTTGTAATCGACAGCGGCGCTCCAGCGGACAACGGAAGGTGCCTTGAAATTCGGATCGGTGATGTTCACCTCAGCCGTTGTGCTTGTCGGCGGCAACTTTTGTTGATTGAACGGGTCGGGATTGAAGCGCTGGGGGACTGCCGTCACGGTGAAGAAATCGACCCCTGTGTTGCTGTACTGGTTGGATACCCAGACGTAGGGGAAGCGTCCGTAGAAGACACCAACGCCGCCGCGGAGTTGCGCGTTGCGCGCTTCATCAAGCGCCCAGTTGAATCCGAAGCGCGGAGAGAAGGCCACATGGGTCTTCGGCATCCTATCTGTCCTGAACCCGAACGTCGAGTCGATGCGGAAATTGTAGTTGGGCTTATCAGGATAGGTCGCAATATCGGTTCTGAGTCCAGCAGTCAGCCTGAGGGAGGGGTTGACCGTCCATTCATCCTGAGCGTACACGCCATACTGACGCGCTCCCCAGTTTGCTTCCTGCCGCGGATTTGGAGTCGCCGAGTAGCGGAACTCGTACGCCGCCGGCCGTTTGTCATTGATGAATTCATCTATTGAATTGTACGTGTACACGCCGAACGCACTGGGGATGAAGAGATTCCTGAACTTGAACAAGTCCACCTTCGCACCCACGGTGATTGTATGATCCTGGAGATAGAATGTGAAATTGTCGGTGAACTCGAAGTACTTCTGTCCCAGTTCATTAAAGTGGCGGAATTGCTCGGCGCCAAGGACAAGTACCTGCTGGCTGTTGTCAAAGCCTGGCGTGTTGTTCCGCGTACGAATGTACAGCGTCGGGAAGGGCTGACCAAGGTAGACCGGATTGTCGAACTGATCGGTGTAGCCAACTGTGAACTCGTTGGAATACGAGTTCCCGAACGTGCTGGTCAACTGGAGCGCAAGAGAGTGCGTACGATTCTTGAGCGTATAGCGGGCAAAGTCCGAGTAAATGTCTGTCGGTGCACGTCCACGCGAGGGTGAGTTGTCCTCGAGCGACTTCAAGTAGTTCCACCGTGCTGTGAGCTTATGACTCTCGGTGAGATTGAAGTCCAGTCGGGCAAAGGCCTTGTCGCTCTCCCGAAGGAAATTGATACTGCTGAATGAACCCGGATTATATCCGTATTTTGTTTGGAGTGTGTTGACCAGGAGGTTGAGCGAATCCTGTGGCACGGTGAAGACGTTAGTACCCAGGGTTCTGCTGCCAAACGTGCGGGTCAGCGGCTGCTTGAAGCGTGTAATTTCCCCATTCCCGAAAAAGAAGAACTGATCCTCGAGAATAGGCCCACCGATGCGTCCTCCGATTTGGTAGTCGGTGAACCCGTCGAGCTTTTTCCTCAGCGAGTCGACATCGGTAGGTGTTTTCCCAGCGAAATTCTCATTACGTCCGTAGTAGAACAGTGAGCCTTTGAACTGATTCGTTCCGCTGCGGGTGATGGCGTTGATGCCCGCACCGGTGAACCCGGCCTGGCGAACATCATACGGTGACACAACGATCTGAAACTCCTCGATCGCATCGAGGCTGATGGGCGTGACATTTGACTGACCCGCAGGTGCACCCGTTCCCCCTAAACCGAACAAATCGTTAAAGCTAATTCCGTCAACCTGAATGTTGTTGTATTTCGCATTCCGCCCGACGGCATTTCCACCTGCAACACCCGAGGCTGTTGAAGCAGACAAGTAGGGCGAAAGTTTGTAGTAATCCTGAAAATTGCGCGAGAGCGTTGGGAGCTGATCAATACTCTGTCGTGTAACACTCGTTGCGGCTCCCGTGCGCGAAGCGCTGAAGACGGCTGCGCGTTCACCTACGATCACTACTTCCTGTCCTACCACAGCCTGCTCGGCCAGAGAGAAATCCAGATCCAGGATCTCGGACAACCGCAGGTAGATTTCCGTTCGCTCCTGCTTCTGGTATCCCACAGCCGATGCCGTAACGGTGTACGGCCCGCCAACGCGCATGTTCGGTAAGGTATAGCGACCGTCGGGCCGTGTGCTCGTTCCGTACTTCGTGCCGCTTGGCTCGTGCACGGCGATCACATTGACCCCTGGCAGCGCCTCGCCGGTCTTGCTTGTGATCTTGCCGTTGATTGCAGCCGTCGTAATACCCTGGGCAAGCACAGTGGAGCTTGCCAACACGCACAGCAACACCAACATGGCAAGAAGGTGGAGTGGTGTAAACGAAGTCCTCATAGGGGATCCTCCTGTATGAGTATGAGTACTGTGGATTAGATGTGGCACTATATTGAATTGAAGAACACTTCTAGTGCACCAGAACGGTGCTGGATGGGTCTCGTTTGAGAAGCTGTCACAACATAAACATTGGGAAACTGAAAAACAAGAAAAAATCCTGTAGTGTCTGTGTTAAGCTCCCGTCAAGCTGTGTTGCAATTCGATGTGGTTTTCGATTTATTACGATTGCGTTGAACATTGTTCTTTCCATCCTACTTCCACAGGAGGGCACTTCATGGCAACAAACGATGCGGCTCAGGCAACACCAATCAAGGCAAAGAAGCGCCCACGCGAACTGGCCGTCGTCAATCAGGCCGGATGCACCGGCTGCGAAGTATGCATCGAGTTCTGCCCCGTGGATTGCATCCTCACTGTTCCCGGTCCTGAGTACGACCAGCACAAGAAGCTGGTGGAGATTGATCTCGACATTTGCATCGGATGCAAGCTCTGCGTGAAGTACTGTCCGTGGGAGACAATCGAGATGATACCTAGCGCCGAAGCGTTAGAAGTTGCTGCAGCCTGGACGCAACGCTCCGTTCTTCCGGAGGCGGAGTGGATACGAAATTCATCCGCGGAGGTAGTTGAGCGAGGACCGCTCCCTCTGCCGGGAAGCAAGGTGGACATTTCCTGATTGCGCGCTGCCCACGGTTCAAGCTGCGAATCCCTTCGTTGATTCTCGTGCGTTTTTTTGATATTCTCTTTTAGAATTTCTTGCTGGAGTAGCTCAGCGGTAGAGCAGCGGTTTCGTAAACCGCAGGTCATGGGTTCAAATCCCATCTCCAGCTCAAAAAACGGAGTTGAGTAGAGACGTTCGTGCGGACGTCTCTACGTGTTTTTGGAGGAAAGCATGACGTTTGATGTAGCAATAATCGGTGCCGGACCTTCCGGCCTTTCATGCGCCATCGAGGCGCAGCGCGCAGGGCTCTCCACCGTTGTTCTGGAAAAAGGAAGCGTGGTTGACGCCATCCGCCGCTTTCCGGCGGGTCTCACATGGTTTTCTACACCGGAACTGCTTGAGATCGGAAATATCCCCTTTGTTGTCCCGACGACGCGGCCAACACGCATCGATGCAATCAACTATTATCAACGCGTTGTTGCACACTTCAACCTCGATGTGCGAACCCATGATGGGGTGGAGAATGTGGAAAAGTGCGGCAACCTGTTTCTCATTACGACGGCGAAACGAAAGCAATATCTGTCGAAGAACGTCGTCGTTGCGACGGGCTACTACGATCATCCCAACAGACTGGGTGTACCGGGTGAGGAGTTGCCCAACGTTGCTCACTACTATCATGAGCCGTTTGAGTTCTTTGGGCGCGATGTTGCGGTTGTGGGAGGAAGAAACTCGGCGGTTGAAGCAGCGCTGGATTTGTTTCGGCATGGAGCACGTGTGACGCTCATTCATCGCGGGCCGGAGCTGAGCAAGGGAGTGAAGTATTGGATTCTTCCTGATATCGAAAACCGGATAAGAAATGGCGAGGTCAAAGCCCTCTTCGATTCCGTTGTGAAGGAGATCCGAGATGAGACTCTTCTGGTTCAAACGGCGCAAGGGCTGTTGGAGATGAAGAACGATTTTACATTCGTCCTTATCGGATTTCATCCCGATACCGAACACTTGCGCCGCTATGGCGTCGAGATTAATCCGGAGACCCTGGCACCTGTTTACGACGAGAGGACGCTGGAAACGAACGTCTCGGGTCTGTACGTATGCGGCTCGATCGTGGCAGGGAAGAACAACAACAAGATTTTTGTGGAGAACGGGAGGCTGCACGGCGCCATGATTGTCGCAGCCATCGTGAAAGGAGGTAGCAATCCACACCCTTCACCGTAGAGAGATTTAGGTTTGCGAAGTCTCTTCCAACGTCTTCACTCCGTGTAGCCGGATGAACACGTGTCCAATCCCCTTGTAGCAGTGGGCAACACGTTTGAACGTCCCGAGAGCCACCGGAGTATCACCTCCGCCACATGCTCAACCGTTATCTCCTCCAACCGGCACTTTTTCGGGTCGCCCGGACATCTGAGCTGGCAGTAGCCTTCGGGCGGGAAGATGTTTTTTGCCTCATTGCCCTGTGGTCCCCACAGCGTTGGCGAGGCGCCGGAGAGGGGAGAGAACAGACTGATGGTGGGAACGCGCAGCGCCGCGGCCATGTGCATGGGTCCGGTGCTCGAGGAGAAAAGGAATTGTAAATGAGTGAGCACGCCCATCAGCTCGCGCAGAGCGAGCTTTGCGCGCAAATCGAGAATGCGTTTGCTGGTGGGAAGTGACGGATGGTTCTTCGCATCCGTGTACACGATCTTCACGTTGCCGGCAGTGTGCGCGACGATGCGCTCGGCAAGCTCGCCGTAGCGTCGCTCTTCCCAGTTAGGCGCGGAGTTGCCGTTGCTGACATGGAAACCGAGCAGGATGTCGCCCTCTTCCGCCCCCTCCTGACGAAGAATCTCCCAGCTCCGTTGTCGTTCCTCCTGCGTTACGAAGAGTTCGGGCGAGAGATCGTTCGTTCGTACGCCGATCTTCCGGCCGAGGTCGAGACAGTAGTCGGCTTCATGGCGCAAAGGAATGTACTTGTGCCGACTGACGCCGCGCATACCGGTGATCACGCCGTAGAACTTCGTCCCCGTGCCGATGCGGCGAGGGATACCTGCAAAGAAGAGCATCCAGGCTGCACGCTCGGTGGGCAGAAGCAGAAGGGCCGTGTCGTAGCGACGCGCGCGCAGCGCCTTCACTTGGTTCCAGAATCCCCTGCGGCCGGCATGCTCGCCTTTCGGGTCATCAACGAAAATATCGTCGAGATGAGGATTGTGTAGAAGCAAGTCCC
>CAZIKE010000130.1:0-9776 GCA_964539775.1 uncultured Chitinophagales bacterium | reverse complement strand
ATCTCATGCTCTGGCTCGGCGACAACTGGTATTATCGGGAACCGGATTATTTTGCCGAATCGAAGATGCGTCAGCGCGTAGCACGCGACCGCTCCGTTCCGGAACTTCAGCCGCTGCTCGGCTCCGTACACCACTACGCCATCTGGGACGATCACGACTACGGGCCAAACGACGCAGACCGTACGTACCGCCTTCGCGCGGCTGCGCTGACGATCTTCAAGGACTACTGGGCAAACCAGACACACGGCACATTGGAGACGCCGGGGGTGTTTTACCGCTTCCAGTGGAGCGATGTGGAGTTCTTCATGCTCGATGATCGCTTCTACCGCTCTCCCAATAACCTGCCCGAGACCCCGGGAAAGACGATGTTCGGTAAAGCACAGCTTACGTGGTTGAAGGAAAGCCTCGTTTCCAGCACGGCAACATTCAAAGTGATCGTGAACGGGAACCAATTTCTCTCCCGGCATTCGTATGAGACTCTGCGGCACTACCCGTCCGATTTCGCCGAGCTGATCGGCTGGCTCAAACAACAGAACATCGGTGGTGTGCTCTTTCTCTCTGGAGATAGGCACTTCGCCGAACTCAGCATGCTGCCCGACTCCTCCTTCTATCCGCTGTATGACTTTACTTCTTCACCGCTAACGGCCGGCGTTGCTTCCGAACGGCGTCCCGAGGAGAACGCGCTTCTTGTTCCCGGCACGTTCGTCAACGACACGCGCAACTTCGGCATGCTGCGGTTCGGTGGCCCAGCAGGCGATCGTCGTGTGAGCCTGGAGCTGTACGACAGCACCGGCACGCTTCGGTGGTCGCGAATGATTTTTGCTCGCGAACTAAAAACCCCCGCCGGACGTTAAAGGGTGTAGAGTTGGCTTGGTAGCGTTCTTTATGTTGACTGCTCTCTTCACACGGAGGTTGCCCCAAGGCAATCTTGCCTGCCGTTGCTCCTTCAACGCACGTGGCTGCATCTGTTGCCGCTGTTGTTGAACCACGGTGTTCATCAACAGCGTTCGTCTTTCCGTATTCCATTGCGTCTGTTTTAAGAACCGACTTCTGTTCTTTGATTTTTATGATTACTATGAGTCACCCCCTGAGGGCTCGGGGTACCGACCTCCTGGAACTTATCGGCAACACGCCGCTCTTGCGGTTGCATGGCATCGGCGACGGAGAAGTTTCTCCGGCGGTCGAGATGTATGCAAAAGCCGAGTGGTACAATCCCGGCGGGTCGGTGAAGGACCGGGCCGCGCTGAGCATGATTTGTGAAGGCAGGCGAACCGGGGCTTTGACAAAGGAGAAGATTCTCATCGACGCCACCAGCGGCAATACAGGGATTGCCTACGCTATGCTGGGTGCCGTGCTCGGCTACCGTGTGCAGCTTGCCGTGCCGGCAAACGCAAGTGAGGAACGCAAACGTGTGCTCGCCGCTTATGGTGCAGAGGTCATTTACACGAATCCGCTGGAAGGAACAGACGGTGCGCAGGAAACCGTCCGCAAACTTGTACACGACAATCCTGATCGCTACTTTTATCCCGACCAGTATAACAACCCGGCAAACTGGCGCGCACACTACGACACGACGGCAAATGAGATCATCGAGCAAACGCAAGGACGCATTACGCATTTCGTGGCAGGTCTGGGGACAACAGGAACATTCGTTGGCGTTGCACGACGGCTGAAGGAATTCAACCCCGCTCTTGCATGCATCGCCGTCCAGCCCGATGCAGCGTTTCACGGCATCGAGGGACTGAAGCATCTTCCATCTGCAGTGGTGCCCGGAATTTTCGATCCCACACTCGTCGATCAGACAGTGGAGATCTCGACAGAAGAAGCCTACGAGATGGTGCAGCGGACGGCGCGTGCGGAAGGACTCCTGATCGGCCCGTCGTCGGCCGCCGCACTTGCTGCAGCGCTGCGCGTTGCACGAGGATTAGAGTCGGGAGTGATTGTTATGATCTTCGCCGATCATGGAACGCGGTATTTGAGTGACACCTTCTGGGAGAATACCTATGCTGCAACTGAACCATACCGCGCTACATAAGTTGAAACTTCGCGCAATGCACGCGTACCCGCACGAGTGCTGCGGCATCCTGCTGGGCGCTGAGCGCGGGAACACACGCTTCGTGTGCGATGTTCTCCAAACGCGCAATGCAAGCGCAGACGACTTGCACCGACGGTACCTGATTGACCCGGAAGAGTACCGGAAGGCGGAAGAGTTTGCAGCACAGCAGTCAGTTCACATCGTGGGCCTGTATCATTCCCATCCCGACCATCCTGCCGAGCCGTCGGCCTTCGACCTGGAGAATGCCCTTCCATGGTTTTCGTATGTCATCACGGCTGTGGAAGGCGGCATCCCCGCCGCTGTTCGTTCGTGGCGCCTGCGGGACGACCGCTCGGCGTTCGACGAGGAACCGGTCATCGTCGCCGAAGGAGAGTGTGTTCATGGATAGAAGTTCGAGAATGAAACAGGAGGGTATGATGACAACAATTCTGATTCCGGCTCCGCTGCGTGCATACACCGACAGGCAGGACGCCGTCCTTGCCAATGGTCGTACGGTACGCGAGGTGCTGGACCATCTTATCGAGAAATTCCCTACACTGCGGCGTCATCTCTTTGCCGACGACGGAGCACTGCGCGCGTTTGTCAATATCTACATCAACGACCAGGACATCCGCTACCTCAACCGAGAAGAAACGCCGGTAACCGAGAGCGACGTGGTGAGCATTATTCCGTCCATAGCTGGAGGCGCGCCGCCGACCGCAATGGATGAGATTACACTGTCCCGCGAAGAATTTCGTCGCTACGGACGCCACCTGCTCATGCCCGAGGTGGGACTCGATGGACAGAAGAAGCTGAAAGCCGCGAGTGTTCTGCTGGTAGGCGCGGGTGGACTCGGCTCGCCGCTGGCACTGTATCTCGCTGCCGCAGGCATCGGGCGCATCGGCATTGTAGATTTCGATGTAGTGGATCACTCCAACCTGCAGCGGCAGATCATTCATTCTACCAAGAACGTCGGGCGTTCCAAACTTGCTTCGGCACAAGAACGGATCCATGAAGTGAACCCCCATGTGCAGGTGGACCTGCACGAAACGCGACTCACGTCGGGCAACGCGCTCGAGATCCTGCGGCACTACGACGTTGTGGTAGATGGAACAGATAACTTCCCCACACGCTACCTCGTCAACGATGCGTGTGTGCTGCTCAAGAAACCCAATGTGTACGGCAGCATCTTCCGGTTCGATGGTCAGGCATCGGTGTTCTACGCGGAAGAAGGTCCCTGCTACCGCTGTCTGTATGCGGAGCCGCCACCGCCGGGTCTGGTTCCGAGCTGTGCCGAAGGTGGTGTGCTTGGTGTGCTGCCGGGTATCATCGGGACTATTCAGGCCACCGAAACCGTCAAGCTGATTCTCGGCATCGGCACGCCCCTCATCGGACGGCTGCTGCTGTTCGATGCGCTGCGGATGCAGTTCCGCGAACTCAAGCTCCGCAAGAATCCCGACTGCCCCATCTGCGGCGAGCATCCAACAATCAAGGAGCTCATAGACTACGATGCGTTTTGCGGCGTCACACCGACTGATGGTAGTGGAGAGGCCGAGTTCGAAATCACTGTTGATGAGCTCAAGACGAAGCTTGACAGTGGCGATGATGTGTTCGTGCTTGATGTCCGCGAGCCGCACGAGTATGAGATCGTAAACATGAACGGCTATTTGATTCCGCTGAATGACCTGCCCAAACGCGTGAACGAGTTAGACTCTGCTCGAGAGATCGTCGTGCACTGCCACCACGGAACCCGTAGCGCGCGCGCGGTGGAGTTGCTGCGCCAGCTCGGCTTCCGCAAAGTGAAAAACCTCGTCGGTGGCATCGATGCCTGGGCGGAACGGGTAGACACGAACCTGGTGCGATATTAGTCCAGCGGAGTGTCGCGATCATCGCGGTTTTGACGAGAGCTTGAAGAAGAAGTACGGCGCTACGGTTACCCACACAAGCATGAGCGACCAGATTCGCCCGTCCGCAACGTTGTAATCTTTCAGCAGCACCTCCCACGGCTTTCCTCCCACATAATGAAAGAAGAGAAACTCGAACGCCACTGTCAGGACAAGCCAAACAACTCCTACCGTCCACGCCCGGGCAGCCGATCCGAGCGGCCACACGCGATGCAGGAACCAGATGATGAGACCGAACAGTACGATCCCGGTGAATGTGGAAAGCTGATGCGCCTGCAGCTCACTCATACGTCCGATGAAAAACGACTGACGGATGATGCCGTTCATGATCGCAGCTACCAGCAGTAGGAACCACGCGAGAATGTGCCGAAGAAGCATCGCATTTTCTCCTTATCTGAAAGAGTGATCTCTGACTATTTCCTCTCCGTCAACCAATTGCAACATGCATGCCTGCGAACCAAGCCGATCGTTCATATGCATGCTCGGCCGTTCCGTCCCGATAGTGGGAATGCCTGGCCTGAAGTTTCTCAGAAAGAGAACGGCAGCCGCGCGCACGCGAGGCTGCCGTCGCTCATTCGATTCGCGATGAGAGTCGATGGTATGGCACTATCGCAACAGCGTCATCTTCTTCACCGCCGTGTACTGACCTGCCTGTAAGCGGTAAAAGTACACGCCGCTGGCAAGATTCTTCGCGTCGAGCTTTACCGTATGCACCCCGGCAGGGGCATCCGCGTCAATCAGCGTTTGCACCTCCTGACCGAGGCTGTTATAGAGCTTCAGCACGACGCGGCCATCCTCCGGAATCTGGAAGCGAATGTCGGTGGATGGATTGAATGGATTAGGAAAGTTCTGTTCGAGTGCGTAGCTCGCGGGTTTTGTTGAACCCACAGGTACAACGCCGGACTTCCGTACCGCAAGGGGCATCGGCAGAACGTTGTAGGGCCGCATCATCTCGTTATCTTCGTGATCAATGATGTGGCAATGCCACACGTAGCCCGGCCCCGTGCTGGGATCGAACGGATAGACATCCGCCGTGCTCGTCGTACCGAGTGGGACATCTGTCGGACGGAAGCGCACCGCAACCGTCGTCACCTCACCCGGATACATTACGAACGTGTCCTTCCATCCCCGTTCATTCGGCTCGGCAGGACGGGCGGGACCCTGCAGATACGGAGTGATGGCAGGATTGCCACCAAGAGCACCATCGACATTCGCAACGGCGTACGGAAGCGGAGGACCAAAACCGGGAATGTACACTCCGGGGGGATAGGTAAGTCCATCCACGGGACTGACACCGCCCGGGAACGTCTTGCCGTAGGCTTTCATATATTTATTGGTTTGAAATCCCTGCCGGCTAACAAGCTGGAACTGCACGAGGTGGAGGTGGATGGGGTGTGCATCTGCGGTCAAGTTGATGATCTGCCAGAGTTCGGTGCTGCCTTCCATCGGCAGTTCGGTCATCGGCGCCATCCACTTCGTGTTGTTAACCAACACTTCGAGCGGACCGCCCATGCCCATGACTTCGTTGAGCGTGAGTTGTCGCTTCACATCGATCGTTCCATTCGGTACGACCGCACCCGGGTTTACCAGCCGAACCATCAGTGGTGTGCGCAGTGCGCCGCCCACCGCCGGATTGTATGTGTTGTCCACCCCGCTCAGTGGCAGCACAACGCGAAACTGTATAATCTGCCCGACCGTCTGCGGATCCGCGGGTACACCATTGGGAAAAGGAGCTTTCGCCGTGTTGTCCATGAGAATCGTCCGGCCTGCAAATCCTGCGAAGTCGATGATGACGTCTGCACGCTCACCCGGAGCAATCAGCAAACGATTGGGATAGGCAATGCGAACAGGCGCGTCGAGCAAGCCGCCGTCGGTTCCAATCTGCCAGATCGCCGGACCGTTCCTGCCGAGTGAGAGAGCATAGAACCTCGCGTTCGATCCGTTCAACACTCGGAAGCGATAACGCCTCGGCTCCACATTGAAGTACGGCCACGTTTTTCCGTTCACGACAATTACATCACCAAAGAACTCCGGGAGCCAGAACGGATGAATCATCGGGTTGATCCCCACGCTGGGCCAGAACAGTTGCCCGTTCATGTCGAACATCCGATCTTGAATGGCAAGCTCGATCTCCTGCGCGCCGGTCGGGAGACCTCCCGGGGCGGCTGTGCCGTTGTCCATTGTTGCTGCATCGCGAAGGAAATAGTATCCCGCCATTCCTGCATACACGTTGATACGCGTAGCCCCCAGAACGTGATCGTGGAACCACAATGTCGCGGCTTCCTGAGAATTGGGGTACACGTACACGGCAGCATTTGGTCCGGGCGGAGGAAACACGGAACGATACCCGGGCCCTTGTATGCCGTTCGACGTGAACCATTGGTCAGGACCGCCATCGACCTCCGAAGGGACCTCACCGCCGTGGAGATGCACGACGATCGGTTGCGGCCCGCCATACGGCGTCATCAGATGACCTGCATTGAGGGGATCCGCCCAGTGCAACGTTTGGTCAATCAGCAGGTTCGTCTGCACAACGGAGTTGACACCGTGCGGGAGATTGTTCACGTACGTCACCTGAAGCGGCGTGCCGCGCTGCGCTTCGATCGTAAACGTCGGATAGTGTGGACCATAGTTGTTCAACCCATCGCTGATCTTGTACCCCCACACATACGTTCCGGTGAACGGCGCGGGATACACGAACGTTGAGGGAAGAACATGTTGCTGGAATTCGTGGACCGATACTGTGAGCGGAGCGGTTCCGTTCACGCGCGCTCCCACGAACGTGGGAAGAGGATCAACAAACTTCGGAATGTTTCTACCCGGCAGTGGAATCTGACCGGGCCCTTGCGCGAATATGAGCTGTGTGCTCACAAGCAGAACAACACCAAGCATCCCAATGACCGCGCAGATCGAAGTCTCTCTTGGATTTCTCATAACGCCTCCTTAGAGTTAGTGGAAGTTGAACAATCGTTGGCGTGCAGCACCGCATCCTTCGATGCCGGCACGCGCACAGTCAGTGCGGATCATTCAACATGTGATAGGAAAAGAACGATTGGGAAATTACGAGGGAAGAACTCGTTGGAACGCTGATTGATCTCAAGCAAAGCTACATACACTAAACGAGAGTGTCAAGAAGAACATTATACGCGAGGCAGGATTTTTTTTCCGCTGTTGCATTTTGCAACGTTGAGAATGGCAACATCAAATTGTTCCCCTGGAAGGCGAGAGAGTTGTTCAAGGAGGGATTATCCTCAGAACGTGCAACAGTGCAACACATTTACGGGTTTGTCCATAAACTCAATTTGATCAGGAAGATGTTATCGGGCGCTATCGGTAGAGATAGAAGAACGTCAGCCGTGCTACGACATCAGCGGGACGCGATGATCCGCCGGAACTCTTGTTCTGGAACACGTTCATCCAAATGTTGGGCATGAAATGAACATCTTGTAGCGGCATGTAGTCAAGCCCGGCGGTGACAAACATCTCCCTGAATCCCGCGTTGGTGAGCTTCCTGTCGGGGTCGAAGGAATCGAATCTGCCGAAGACATTCAGCCCCGAAGTTCCTGGAACTGGTGCCCACACAAAAACGGTGACGCCGAATGGTGACCGATCCGTTCCACCGGCGCCGAGCTGCCGCTGGGTCTGCTGGAACACCTCCAGACCCGCGGTAATCGTCTCGGATTGATAAGCGGCAAAACCTTTCAGCGTAAGAATATTCCTCCTGCCTCCGAACGGCTCGTAATCTGCATAGCCTTCCAGAACGAGACCCTGCACCGGCTTGACCGACAGTGCGCCGTAGTACTTCTTGTATCTGTTGTTCTCGGGACGCTGACCGGTGCCGTTTCCCATCATCACGACGTAGGCGAACCTGCCGCGGTTGTCGAAACTTCCGCGCAGCTGGACGCCGATGTCGCTTGCGGTGCCAAGCGAGCGAAAGTCAAGGATAGTCTTCTCGATGGATCGGTAATTCCACACCTTCTCAGTCAGCAAACTCCATGTCGGTGTCGGAACCAGCCCGATGAAGAAGCTGCTGTAGGGGAAGATGTCCTTCCATTCCAGAAAAGCTGTCTTGACGAACACACCATGCTTGCCATCGGTGAACACTCTATCATTCGCCTCCAGAGTGAACTGTGCGGCGAAGTTCTTGCTGATGGTATGATGGTACGTCAGATAGATTCTCCGGAACTGAAACGCCTGATCATCTTTGCTCAGCGCCGAGTACTGAGACGCGGTGCCTGTCGAATCGCCATGGATTTTGTAGAAGTAATCTCCCATGACATAGCCCCCGAGCTTGCCGCCGGATTGTTCCTGCGCAAAAGATGTGTCCATCATGAACGATGGGGCAATCAAGACAAACAGGAAGAGATTCTGCATGCAGTTTCTCCTTGTGGATGTTGACGAACGACAAGATATAAAAAAACTCGCTGCGAATTGCTGAAGAGCCTTGGCCAATGTTCTCAGGAGAAGACAGGTCAGCGCAATCAGGGCACAATGTCCTGCTTGATAATATGCCTGCGTCGTCGTAGATTCATGCACACCGACCGCAGGGTCGTCACGAAGGGAACGGAGCAATCGATGCTCGCAACGACGCGGAATGCGTTCTTTGACTTCTCCGGATGGTTACCGTACGCAATGCTGAAGGGCATGAGTGTGCTTGCCCTGACGCTTTATGCAACGGCTACTCTTGGGCAACATCTTGCCGTCCGCAATTATACTGTCAAAGATGGGTTAACAAGAAACGGCATACGTGCAATCTGTCAGGATGCCGACGGCTGGATGTGGTTTGCCACAACCGACGGCATCGATCGCTATGACGGTGCAGAGTTTACGCATTTCACTACGGCAGAGGGCCTGCCGAGTGATTTCATCAACGATATTGTAGAAGATCGTACCGGAGCGATCTGGATTGCAACAAACTTTGCCGGCATCAGTCGCTGCCGCAACGCTCGCGAGTTTCACCAGTTCCTTCCCTCCCCCCACTCTCCTTCGGCACGCTCCAATCGCGTCAACAAACTCTTCGTGGACTCTCAAGACCGGCTGTGGGTTGCAACAGACGGCGGGTTCTTTGCCTTCCGCGACTCCACGTTCATCCCTGTAGATGGCCAAATCACCGCCCTGACAGTCGCCGAAGATAGCGCCGGAACAATCTGGGTGGGAACGATGAGCGGACTGATGAAAGTGGTGGAAACCGACACACGCTCACATCTCGAACTCGTTCAAGGCAATATCGAAGTATACGCCCTCGCCTGCGACCACGATGGTCTGCTTTGGGTGGGAACAACCGCAGGTCTTTTTCTTCCTCCCACGGCGTCGGCGACCAAGCAACCGTGGCAACGAGAGGGTCTGATCCGTTACCTACGGAAGGAACAGATTCGGGCATTGCTGGTCGATCCGGAGAACACGTTGTGGATTGGTCTGGATGGAAGGGGGATCGCACGTTTTAGTCGTGACGGGATGCTGACGACGTTTGACGAGACAAACGGCTTTGCGGGCAACGGTGTACGAGCCATGTTTCGTGATCGAGAGGGAAACCTCTGGTTCGGCACCACAACCGGGTTGAGCAAACTCACGAATGAGCACATCGTCAACTACACGCGTGTGCATGGACTTCCGGATTACGCAGTGACGTCGGCCTCGAGGGATGATACAGGGGTAATGTGGTTCGGGACGCGATTTGGAGTTACTCGTCTTGACAATGGACGGATGCGTACGTTCACAACGCGTGACGGCCTTGCAAGCAACTACGTTCTCGTCGTCTTCACGGATGCTGCCGGCACTGTCTGGTGTGGAACGGAAGGAGGACCCAGCAAGTTTGAACCGACGCAGCAACGCTTTCG
>CAZIKE010000129.1:4262-9783 GCA_964539775.1 uncultured Chitinophagales bacterium | reverse complement strand
GGCGGAGTAGCTCGTCGGGCTCATAACCCGAAGGTTGTATCCGCCGAAGGCGGAACGTCCTACCCCCGACAAGGATGCCTGAGATGTGCTGTTCAAGGAGGGCTTTTTATGGAAGGGATCATTCCTCTTAACTACATCTCGGGTTGCACAACACGCCGTATCGTCATCTCGTCCTTCAGCAACTGCCCATCGCGCAGGCGGATACAACGGTCGACATACTTGATGTTCTCAGGGTTGTGAGTCACGATGATGCAGGTATGGCCGTCGTCGTTCAGCTTCTGAAGAAGCTCCATAATCTCCCCGCTTGTGGTGGTATCTAAGTTCCCCGTCGGTTCATCGGCAAGGATGATGGGTGGTTGATGTACGAGCGCGCGGGCGATCGCAACGCGCTGTTGCTCTCCGCCGCTGAGTTCGTCCGGCAGCCGGAGTGCTTTCGACCGTAACCCGACTCGCTCGATGATGTCGATAGCCCTTCTCCCTTTTTCAGCCCGCGAGAGCGGTGTAATGGCCAAAGGAAGCATCACGTTCTCCAGGATCGTGAGATAGGGAAGAAGCTGGAACGATTGAAACACAAATCCCAAGTATTCCCGCCGGAAATCTGCACGCTGCTCGACCGAAAGAGCGTAGACGTCGATCCCATCGACGACAATATTTCCCTGTGTCGGACGACTCAGTCCGCCGAGAACCGAGAGCAGGGTGCTTTTGCCGGAGCCGGAGGGTCCCATCACCGCGACAAATTCGCCTTGCTCGATTTCAAGTGTTATACCCCGAAGGGCGTGAACATGATCGCTGCTGGTGTTATAGACTTTGTGAAGATTCTCGATCTGGATCAGACTCATTTCAATGACTCCCGATTTCACGTTGAGCGAAGATCTGGTGTGTGAACGTCTTGGCGCTCGTGACGGGTGTATGGTCGCCGAGTGCAGTGGTACTTCAAGCTCCCGCTCGTGAGTTCTTCCGTGCTCTGTAAAGCGAGAGCGTGCCAAAGACAGTCACGAACCGTCTCGTTTCCTCCACCTTATCAAAGCCCGCTTCTTCCATCAGAACAGGAAGCAACCCATGCACGTTGTCCGTCGTCGTTTCAAAGCCATCGAGCAGTTGCACCAGGAGAAATGCAGCGCGCATTGCTTTGTTGGATGCCTTCCCCCAGTCAGCCACATGAAGCTCCCCTTGCGGACGCAGCACCCGATGAATCTCCTTGAGCGTTTCGATTTTCCGGTCTCGTGTCAAGTGATGAAACAGGAGACTTGAAAGAACCCGGTCGAACATTCCATCAGCATAAGGAAGCTGATAGGACATTCCATGATCGAGGATGACCGCTAAGCCGCTCTGCTTAGCTTTGTCCCGCGCCCGTTCCAAAACATCCAGATCGGCGTCAATGCCGACAACCTGGGCAGCAGAATGTGTTTGCTTGATGAGCAAGGTCAACGTTGCTGTGCCGCAACCGACGTCGAGCACGCTCTGACCGTCGAGAATGCCTGCTTGCTCAACGAGATGGCGTTTGAATGTGGACTCTCTCATTGTGAACGCGACGAGCGGATCGTACAGCGGCGTTAACCATTTGTAGTTCAATGCGCGGATGAAGGATTCTTCTTTTTTCATTGGCCTTTGACTCCTGGATGTACTCATAATGCCTTCAGTGCCACTGTTGGGTCGAGCCGTGATGCTTTGTAGGCCGGGTAGATGCTCGAGACCAGGCCGACAAGTACCGCGAGAGCAACGGAGAATCCCAACAGCACATAGTTGAGTGAGATCTCTCCGCCTCCGTTCATCGTGAGCATCGGCGTGACGAGTCTTGAAACGATCAATCCCACACCATAGCCTATCATCCCCGCAAGGAAACTTGTCAGGAAGGCTTCGGTCAATATGATTTTCATAACATGCGTCCGTCGGAAGCCGATTGCGCGGAAGACGCCGATCTCACGTGTCCGCTCGTTCACCGAAGCGGTCATATTCGTCATCACAATCAGCGCGGCGACAAGGACGATGACAGCCGAAATCCCGTAGGAGAAGTGCTCGAAGCGGTGCATTGCTTCCATCTTCGATTCAATGGTTTGGCGGATGGCCGTCACTTTCGCGCCCGGCAGCTTCTCGGATGTCTGGCGGACGATTTCTTCGATCGGGCAGTCATAGCATAATGCAGCAACTTCGATGAGACTCAGTTCATTCGGTTTGCCGAAGAGTCGCTGAGCCGTTTTCAGATCAATGAAGACAACCGCATCGTCCTGCGAGCCGGTTGGTTCGAGGATGCCGGCGACAATGAAGTCTTCTCCTTTGATCTGGAATATTTGCCCGATCTTGAGCTGGAGCAGATTTTTGATTTCTGACCCGATAATTGCCTCTCGGTTGTTCGAAGGGCGCTCGCCGCTGAGTCTCCACCATTTCTTCAGTTGAAGTTCTTGCGGGAACTCAATCCCAACAACCATCACATTCCGCTCCGCAACCGGCGCGACGCTGAGCAGCTTTGGAGCGACGATCTTGATGTTGTCGCTGTTTTTGATCGTCTTGATTGTTGCCGCGTCTGCTTCGGAGAGTTTTTGCACACCGAGGGAAACGCCGGAGACCGCCAATCCACCGTAGTTGAGAGAGAGTTCGTCCGATTTGGGAACAACGAGGATGTTTGCACCGAATTCATCCAACTTGCTGGCGATGTCGGCGTTCATCACTTTCGAGACAGTTACAAGTGTAACAACCGTCGTGACAGCGATGGTGAGGCCAAGCACAAGGAAGAGCATCTTTGCCTTGCGGCGGCGAAGATTATTCAGAGAGATGTTGTAGAGTTTCATAGGGAACCAGCGTTTTGCAAGTTATGTGGTGATGTTACCCAAATGGCAATTCTCTTTTTTAAGGTTTCGTTATGTGTTACTTTCTTTGATGCCAAAGAAAGTAACCAAAGAAAGCTTTCCGAAATCGTAACGCACGAATCAATCGCCACCGCACGTGCCACAAATTTCGGCATGCTTAGGGTGACCAGTACAAGTTGCCGAAATTTGAACCCTTCGATTGATTCTTCCTACCCGCACCGCCGACGATTTCGGGGGCCTCGCACCACAGACAGTGGCATTGTATGCTCCATAAAGCTGTACACTAACTCGCACCAAAGACCTCAAGCGAAATTTGAAGATGTTTCTGCACAACATCAGTAATAATTTGGACGTCATATCCGGCGCTGCCAGCGGGCGATGATTTGCTCATCGATCTGGATCTCGTTCCCGATAACAGTGTTTGGCACTGCGTCCGGCGGATACCTGCCGCACGAACCGCTCACGGCTTCAAGATCATTCAGTTCCCACGTTGAACCGCATGAATTGCAGATAATCTTATCGCCTTTGATATGAAACGCCGTTGAGTTGCACGGCTCACACACGCTCACTGCCGTAACGATCTTCCCTTCGCTCGAGATGTACGCCAACAGCGGTGTGCCATACGCGGGATCGCCGTATGCAAAGCGGATGAACTTCTTGTCCTTTAGCACGTCGAGCGGAATGATGATCTTTCCATTTTCCACCTTCACCAGAACGGGTGTCATCTGAAGAGGCGTGGAACCGTAGTACATTGCATTCGCAACGACAGGGGATGCTTTGATGACCGGATTGCCGCTCTCCGGGAGGTTCGCGTAGAACCAGCCGCCCACAGCGGCGATTCCGACAATCCACAGGAGCAACTTCGTGCGATTCTTTCCGCCATTGTGTTGTTTGCCCAAGACCTTCTCACGTTTGTCCCGAAATGCATCACTTCGGGACTTATCCTGCCACTGCGCCTTTGCCGGTGCCTGCCCGCCAGGATGTTGGCGGGGTTTGCCCGCGATCGAAGCGCCGCAGTTGGTGCAGAAGTTTGCATCTTGAATGACAGGTTTTCCGCATTGCGAACAAAAGGTTGACATGTTCACTCCCTTCCTTTCTGATTCTCAGAATTTTCTTCCGCCGTATTTCTTCTCTACAAGATCCACAAGCTGAGCGACGGTGTATTGTTGCTCCGAAATTTTCTTATCAACGAACGCCTTCACTTCTTTTGCTCCGCGGGGGTGATCGCACGTGCATGTTGCGAGATCATCAATGCCGCACTGCCCGCAGGGGCAACGGAAGTGGGAGAGGATTTCGTCCCGGTCGAACACAGTCACAACCCTGTTCCCGAGCGCTTTGAGTTGAGAAGAGTTCAGGTTGATTGATTTCGGTTGCATCGGGACTTTGAGTCTTGTCGAAGGGTTCGGCTGAGCCAGCAGATTTTGAGTATCGCCTTTGTTCACCGGTCGTGAAGCGGACGTGCGCGCAAGCGAGTCATACTGAGCGACGAATTCCGGCTTCATCCATCCGAATGTTGTGTTGACTGCTGCAATGACCTGATCGAGTGCTTGTCCGGCCTGGAGAGCATTGCGGATAAACTGTCGCTCCTGAACCGCGGTGTTGCAGGTGCAGATTTCAAGCGGTTGTTCACCGCACGTTCCACACGAGCAGATGAACTTCGATGCAACCGCCTGTACGTTCGCTTCGATCCTGGGATCGCCGCTTCGCTGCTCGACCAGAGGCTGCGGTCGCTGCTTCCGCCCGGGAGGATTACCGGTGATGTAAGGAATGGAGAGAAAGAGAATGACAGCACCAATAATCAACAAGACAACTTTGGCAGGATGCCACTTGAGCCGTGTGTCAACCCGTTTTTCTTTTTTCTTGGACTGCTTCTGGTGCTGATGCGGATGATGTGGAGGTTGCTGATGATGTCGCCGCAGCTCAGCGCCACACGCCATGCAGTATGTGTCGTGCCGGGAATTGTCTGCACCGCAAACAGCGCATTCCATCGTATGAAGCTTCGCACCGCAGTGTGCACAGAACAGTGCACTCTCGGGGTTTGTGGTATTGCATTCATGACATTTCATTGTTTGACTCCTTTGACATTGAAGTCATCGCACGAACATTGCCGCCATCATTACACCCATCACGACTGCACCAACAATAACGTACGTCGCCGTACTGCCCATCCCCATCATGCCTCCGCTGTGTTCATGAGACTGCGGTGCAAGCATTCTCTTCGCTTCGATGACAATCTCCGGCTCAAACCTCCTGTCACCAATCGCAGCGATGTGAAACATGAGCGTATGCTCTCCCGGCTGTGTTGAGCCGTAGGGAGTTGAGTACACACCGGCTTCCCGACTCTCTTTCACTTCGTGTTCAATGTTTATGTCGTGCTCAGTTTCCGGTCGTCCACTGCGATTTGCTCCCGAATGGTCGTGCGATGCGTTCGCGTCCAACTTGTGTGTGTACTCAGCATGGAAATACACCTTCGCACCAGAGATTGGCTTCGACGTGTTGGCATCAACCAACTTCAAGCTTACAACGACGTCATTATCCATCTGCAATGGGGGGAACGTCGCAGTTGCCTTGATGTCGCCAACGATCACTTCTTTCTCCAGCACGGACTCAGCCGTCATCTCATGCGTTGCGCCTGAATTATGATGACCGCCGCCTGTTCCCATCATGCCTACATGCATGCAGGATGAGAACAAGATACCTGATAGTACAAATATGAT
>CAZIKE010000129.1:1892-4234 GCA_964539775.1 uncultured Chitinophagales bacterium | reverse complement strand
GCTTTCTTGCCAAACAGATTTAGCAGATTCATACTCTTGCGGTTATAGTCCGATGGTAGTTCGCGCTTCGTCAAAGACCTCACTTGATCAAACTCCCACTCGGCTTGCGCATTCCTTCCTTTCAGTGTGTTGAGCAGCGCCAGCATGTAATGTCCTGCAGGCTCATTAGGCTCCATCTCAACTTCTTTCTCCGCGTGTACTATCGCAGAGTCATAATCGCCTTTCAGGAAGTACAGGTTGCCGATGATGAGATGAAGCTGGGGATAGTCTTCGGCGAGCAATGCCATTTCATCCGCGAGGCGCAGCGCGTCAATGAACTTCTCTTGCTCTTGGTATACGACAACCAACCCAAAGCGCGCATTGACGCTGAGAGGGTCAAGCGTTAAAGCTTTCAGGAAGTTCTTTTCCGCCTCATTGAATATCTTGTGCTGCAAATAGAGCGTACCCAGTGATTGGAACACACGTTTGTCGCGTGGCGTGAGCGTGGCAGCTTTGTTCAAGAGAACTATGGCATCGTGCATTCGATTCATCGTCCCGTAGAGAACGCCAAGGTTGAGATATCCAATGCTGTCATTCGGATACAACTCAACAACTTTTTTGAGGTATGTTTCTGCTTTGAGTTCGTTACCAGCTTGCTGGTACAACACGCCAAGATTGTTCAAGGCGTCCACGTTCTCAGGGTCAATCTTGAGAAGGTTCTCGAAGTTTTTGCGAGCCTCATCTATATCGCCTTCCATAATGAGAATCTGCCCGAGGTATCCATACGCCAGTTGTTCATCAGGCTTTACTGCGATGCTCTTTAGTAGAAACCTTTTTGCTTTGGCGAAATTACTGTTCATAAAACTTGCCTTTGCCATCCCAAGCGTCGCTTCGACATCAGCCGAATCAATCGAGAGCGCTCTGTCAAAAAAGCGTTCTGATTCGTCAGGCACTCCCAACTTGAGGTAGGCGTCTCCCAAGAGGGTGAACGCCGTGGCATCCTTCGGATGCAGTTTCAAGTGTGCATCAAGTAAGACGATTGCCTCGTTGATTTCCTCCTTGTCCAGTAACGCCCTGACTTTGTCAATCTCGGTTGAGTCCGACCATCCCTTGTTAGCTTCAGTCATTGCTTTGGGCCGTACAATGAACGATGCGCCAATGAATGCACTGAACGCGATAAGAATAAGCCTTTGTATCATACTCTCACTCCTTTCTCACGGTTGGTCTAGAGGCGCAGTCGAAAAGCTTTAACCGCAGAGCGCGCAGGGGTCGCGGAGAGATAATCTTTTGTTTTTGGATTCGATTTCAATCTTTTTCTCTGCGCTTTCGGCGGTCTCTGCCGTCTTTCCAACACATGCAAGACTGTTAACGTGGGCGCAACCTGTTTTAGGTTGCGCCTTACCGATATTCGGTCGATGTTTCATTACTTCTTGTTGGCTCCCATGCCTGCTTCAAGAAGAACGGGGATGCCATTTACTCCAACCGGTACAAAATAGAACGACGCATTACCACTGTTCGCCAATGCCCGCTGGACATCAAGAGCGCGATATTGGAGATATGTCGGGGTGAGCGTGCTGTCGATGATCTTCTGAGCTGTCTGCTGACCTTTCGCTTCGACGATCCGAATCTCAGCATCTTTCTCCGCAATCTTCAGCTCGAACTCCTTTTGCTTTAACCGCTGCTCGGTCGCGAGTTTCTCGTCAGCAGCTCTTGCCACGAGAGCAGGATACTCCACATGCTTAATCTCCACGGTGTGCAACTCGAGGTGTTTCCCGTCGATCGCAGCTCGGAGCAGTTGCAAGATTGTGTTTTGGATTTCAATGCTCTTCTTTGCAATCTCGTTATACTTGTACTTTCCAAAGACATCCCTTGATACTGCACGAAACTGCTGCTGCACAACTTCACGGTAGTATTGAGGACCTACTTCTTGATGCAGCTGATAGAGCTCGTTGGCCCTCGGACGAAGACGAAGCGCGACTTCCACGTTCATATGCAGGTCGTCGAACGAGAGAATGTCCACGTTCTCACTCTCGGTTTTCCACCGAGTGTCGTAGAGCACTACTTCACTCCACGGCCAATGCCATTGAATCCATCAGCGTAGATGGTAGTGTCAATCCCTTCGAACCGCTGCCAAAAGACGCCGTGATACCCGCCCGGGATGGTGGTCCCACAGCCCGCAAGCACGATCAGAACAAGAATGCTTGCGATGATGACAGATTGTGTTTTCATGGCTTGTTCCTCCTCAATTGAATTGAGGCTTCTGCTATGTTCCACTGCCTGATCAGGTTCTTGCAGAAGTCATTTACCGCTACACACTTCACACAGACTCTCTCCTCCTTGTAGGCACTGATGATGGTTCTTGC
>CAZIKE010000129.1:0-1882 GCA_964539775.1 uncultured Chitinophagales bacterium | reverse complement strand
ATGGTTTGCCTTGCCTCCAATCCGCTCTCATCCATTACGAACTTCCCCGCCTTCGCCCGTCCGTATCTTCATCGCGCGTTCCACAGGCGAGACATACACAACGCCGTCGCCGGGATGATCCGTGTGACCGAGACGTTTGATGATGTCAAGCAACGTATCAACATCCTCATCACAGCAAAGCACTTCGAGCCTCGACTGTTTTGTATAGTACCCTTCGTATTTAAACGAGATATGCTCTCGTTCGGGGTCTACCATTTCTCCCAGTCCGTCGATGTCAATAGCAGAGAGACAGCGACAGCCGGCGCTTTCGACGGCGTGAATGATCTCGCCAACGAGACCCCTTCGGATGATTGCGGTTACCTTTTTCATGGCTGACCTCCCGGTTGCTCTGCCCAGAAACATCAGGCGCGGCAACTCTTTCGACCGGCTAATGCTTGTGTGACTTACCTTGTTTTTCCTTTCCCTGCATCTCTTCATGCTTCATCATACCGCATCCCATTCCCTCTCTCGAAACAGGTTCGCCCTTCCTGTTCATCAGCGCCATACACGCCTCTTGCTTTGCTGCCGCGTCGCCCTCCGTATACTCAGCGATTTTCTGAATCATCGCCGTACGCATCTGCCGGTCGGCAGCAACGAGAGACATCATCATCTCTACCCCCGCAGAGTCCTTCATCATCTCCATCACCTGCATATGCTTCTGATGATCCATGGCGGAGTGTTTGTCCTGCGTTTGCGCAGTCACTGCCACGGATGCGAGAAGGGTCAGGATCATGAATGAGAGTGTCGTTTTCATGTGTTGTTTCTCCTTATATGAGGTTGTGATTGATTAGTTTTCCAACAGTCGCCCTTCGGCGGCTGCTTCGCGCCTCAGGGTCCAACTCTTCCACAGGAAATAAATCACCGGATACACGGCAAGCTCCAGTAAGACGGACGTGACGACGCCGCCCACCATCGGGGCCGCGATACGTTTCATCACATCCGCGCCGGTTCCGTGGCTCCACATAATCGGCAACAGACCGGCAATGATGACAGAAGCGGTCATGATCTTTGGCCGCACACGTTTGACCGCACCATGATGGATAGCATCCTTCAAGTCTTTCAGGCCTCGCATCATCCCTTTCCTCTTCCACTCGTCATAGGCAACATCTAAGTACAGCAGCATCACGACGCCCGTCTCAGCGTCCAGTCCGGCCAGGGCAATGATGCCGACCCAGACTGCAATGCTCAGATTATAGCCGAGGAGATACAGAAGCCAGAATGTTCCAACGAGTGAGAAGGGAACGGCGAGGAACACGATTGCCACTTTGGTGACGGAACGCGTATTGAGATAAATGATGACGAAGATGATGAACAGCGTCATCGGGATGACGAGCATCAGCCGTTGTTCCGCACGCTGCATGTACTCGTACTGGCCGCTCCAGATGATGTTATAGCCGGCGGGGAGCTTGATGTTTTCAGCAACAGTGCGCTTGGCATTCTGGACATAGGTGCCAACATCAATGTCTTTGATGTCCACAAAGACCCACGCATTCGGTCTTGTGTCCTCACTGCGGATCACCATGGGTCCTTTGCGCGGTGTGATGGTCGCAAGCTGTCCGATCGGAATTTGTTCTCCGGTTGGTGTGGGAACAAGCACACGCCTGAGCGCCTCAAGATTATCGCGAAGCTCGCGACTGTATCTCAGATTGACAGTGTAGCGCTCCAGCCCTTCGACGGTATTCGTTATACTCATGCCGCCCATCGCAGTCTGGATGATGTTCTGGACATCGCCCACCGTCAAACCGTACCGTGCAGCTTCTTTTCGATTGATGTCGAAGTCGAGATAATTCCCACCAACCGCCCGCTCGGCAAAAGCACTGAGTGTCCCTGGCACAGTTCGCAC
>CAZIKE010000128.1:0-9862 GCA_964539775.1 uncultured Chitinophagales bacterium | reverse complement strand
AGCTCACCGAAGAAAAACTGAACCGCAAAGACGCGAAGAATGGTTGTTTCAACTATAAAGAAACAGACCCTCTCCCTTTACCTTTGCGCCTTCGCGGTTCGCTTTTCCAAAGCAGGCTGAAGAACGCGAAGCCGCCCGGTGGTCGAATCAGGAGATTCGGCCTACAGGGCTGTAGTGGATGTGGGACCCAATGGTTTCATACTGTCCCGAAGAAATAGTGGATGATAATCCTTGCGTCGTCAACAGGGTCAGTCGAAGGGGGATAGGTAAATTGTTCCGTGACTCTCGTCGTGAGCCGGTTCGCAGCGTCTCGCACCTCCGCCGGCAGTGAGGCATCGTGCTGCACTGCGCGAAGCTGAGTCATGGCGTCCAAGCCCCAGTGGATACCGGGATTGTTCTGCAGCCAGAATGTAATAGCGATGCCGGCAGCGCGCCGCGCACACACGCGGACCATGCCGTGATTGCCCTGGTGTGCCGCCTTACTGGCAGTTGATAACTCGCGTGCGATCTGATGCTTGGTTTCGTCCCTGGTCATCGCTGTTTCTTCGAGAGCTCTGTAAGCTGAAACTTCTGGTCGTGCCAGTAGCGCGTCATCTCTAACCAGAAGAACAAGCCCCGCCACTTGCCATACCGTGCATAGTGCTTCTCGATCGTTGCATCCTTCACGACACGCCCGTTGCGATGCAGCTTGAAATACTGTGTACGTACCCAGGCGTCAAGCCCCAGGTAATCATAGTGCCCGACAAGTTTCATCAGGTTACCGGCAGCGTACGGCCCGATGCCCTTAACCTCCCTCATGCGTTTGAATAACTCGTTGGTGGTCAGCTCTGAGTTCCGCCACGATTCGAGTTCGAGTTTCCCGGAGGCTACTCGCTCGGCAAGCTCGATCAGATACGGTGAACGGTAGCCTGCTTTGATTTCCTTCCGCAGGAACTTCTCCGATGATGCAGCAAGTGCTTCGGGAGTCGGGAAGGCATGCAGCGTCGAGTCAAATTTCTCTCCCAACGTCTCGACAAGATTCCTCACCATCAGTTTTGTCAACGCCCAGGTGCAGTTGGTTGTGCAGATCATTTTCACGACATCCTCGAACACGGTCGGCGCGCGCAGCAGCCGGCCGGCACCCGAGGAGGCAATCCATCGGTAATGAGGATGTTTGCGTGCAGCGCGGTGAAACGCGGAGAAGTCCTCGTCGAGGCGAAGACAAGTTGTGAGCTGGCGAAGGACGGATTTCTTGTGCACTGCCGTGAGAGGCCGCTGCGATTCGACACGCACGTGGACAGCTCCGGCACGGCCCGTCATCAGCACAACGACGATTGTGCGGTCATTCAGCGTCAGCACACGAGAAAGTTCCTGTGCATCGGCGTTGTGCGCAAACGGCGGCAGATCGCACCAGCCGTGGCTGTACGCCGTGCGCCAAAAGTTGAAGTCCGGCGGAGACGCTATGTGCAGGATCGAACGATGCAGGAGGCTGTGCCTGCCGGCCGGTCTCTGACCAGCTAAAGCGTCGTGACGATTCATAAGGCGGACAGCAGGAGGTCGTTGGTCGGGTATTGCTCCAGCAGCTTGTGGACAGCGAGCATTGCGTCCCGGGGCGACATGCGTGCAATGGCGCGGCGCAACTTCTGATGCTGCGCGGTCGCATCGCCAAACAGGAGTTCCTCGCGCCTCGTTCCCGAAAGTGCAAGATTGATAGCCGGAAAGATGCGCTCGTTCGCCAGGTCGCGGTCGAGCACCAGCTCCATGTTGCCGGTGCCTTTGAACTCTTGAAAGATTAGCTCATCCATCCGCGAGCCGGTGTTGATGAGTGCGGTTGCGATGATGGTTAGGGAGCCGCCGTCCTCGCATGTGCGCGCGGCGCCAAAGATGCGCTTCGGTATCTCCAGTGCTCGTGCGTCCACGCCGCCGGAGAGCGTTCGGCCACTGCTCTTTTGGTGAATGTTGAATGCTCGTCCGAGCCGGGTCAGTGAGTCCAGCAGAATGACAACATCGTTCCCCACTTCCACTTTGCGCTTCGCGTATTCCAGCACAAGCTGGGCAAGGCGCACATGCGTTCCGCGCTCACTATCGCTTGAGCTGGCAAACACTTCGCCCTTGATCGAGCGCTTCATGTCCGTGACTTCTTCGGGCCGCTCGTCAATCAGCAAGACGATCAGAGTGATCTCCGGGTTGTTGTAGCTGATGGCGTGTGCAAGCTGCTGCATCAGCATCGTCTTGCCTGCCTTTGGGGGAGAAACGATCAGCGCCCGCTGTCCCTTGCCGACCGGGCAGAACAGATCCACGACTCTCATAGGAATCTTGCCCAGTCGGCCGGCGGGTGTTGCATCGGCTCCTTCGAGCTTGATGACGTCGTTGGGTGAAACGACTTCGTGCTCGGAAAATTCCTTCACCTTCATCCACTCGTCAGGCGTCAGCCCATTGACGCGCTCAATAGTGTGCGCCTCCGGGCTTTTTCCTTTCCTCTCGGTTGCGGTTCCTTCGACGAACACTCCAGTCCGCAAACGCAGATGCGTGACGAGTGAAGCCGGAACGAAGACATCGCGAGGCGATTGCTTCATCGTCAACGATAACGGTCGTACAAACCCGAAGCGCTTCGGATCAATTTCAAGAATGCCGGAGAAGGCGAGTGACACGTTCGTTCGCGTCGCGTGTTGCTTGTTATGCACCAACAGGCTTGTGCTTCACACTTATGTACACACCTCCCGTCCCGAGGAGCAACATGATCGTTGATTGCACGAGGGTCCTGTACGCCACAGCTTCTCCTCGAAACGCCGAACTGTACAAAAACCATCCGCCGAGCACCATCAGGATTGAATAGACGGCAAGCATAATCTGGCGCGCTTTCGCGTTCGCTGCGGGGGTATCTATCGCAAAGGAGCGGTTGTACAATAGCAAGCCGCCAACGGCCACAACATCTAACAGGGCGAACATCAGCCAGAAGTTTCTGTACACGAGTTCGACACCCGTTTGACCCGCGAGCGGCTTCAACATCTCCTCGTACAACACCCCGCCAAGGTTCGAGCCGACGAGACTGCCAATCACGCCATAGAGAAATGCATAGCCCATGTACACGGCTTTCTTATCGGCCGGAGCGACAAGGCCGATATAGCTGTAGTACTTCGGATGCGCGGTCATTTCGCCGATGGAGAAGACCGCGATACCAAGGATGAAGATCCACGCCGTATGTGCGAATGCGAGACAGACGAACCCTATCGCGCCGATGATCATGCCGCCAATCATTGTGGGAAGCGGCTTGATATCCTTCACGATGCGACTGACGACCACCTGCAATACAATGATGGTTCCTGCATTGATGATGGTAACGAACTCTGCGTCGAACGTCATGCCGAGGCCGAGTGAGGCGAAAAGGGTGTTGACCGGTGTCGGGTCAATGAAGTCCCGCAGGAACCACAGCACCGAACCAAAGTTCTGGAAGTACAGAATCCAGAAGCCGGAGTAGACGAAAATCATCAGCATGAAGCGGGCATCGCCCAACACCATCGCCGCGCCGCTGAGCACTTCTTTGAGCTTCTTGCTGCTTTCGGGTTTCGGCGGGTCTTTGAAGAGAAAGAGCGTCGGAAGGAGCATCAACGCGCAGTACAGCGATGACGCGATGAAGACGTAGTTCCACGAGAAGCCCTTGATGTAATTGACAACCAGCGGGGCGAAGAAGGCGCCGAGATTAATCATCCAATAGTACACGCCGAAGCCAAACCCTGAGTTTGCTTCGGTCGTGGTGCGGGCAATGGTGCCGGAGATGATGGGCTTGAACAGTCCCGCTCCCGTTGCCATGACTAACAGCGCTGCGAAGACCACGCCGTAGGCGGTTGCCTGTCCGCTCAAAAAATATCCTGTGCTGAGAAGTGAAAAGGCGACGAGCAGCATGCGCCTGTATCCGTAACGGTCTGCAAGTGCACCGCCAAGGATCGGAATGATGTAGGTGAGCGCGTAGATGAGTCCTTGCAGGAATCCAACGGACTGCTCGGAGAAGCCGAGTCCGCCTTCAGCGATGGAGTTTGTCAGATAGATTGCAAGGACGGAGTTGAGTCCGTAGTACGCGGCGCGCTCGAACAGCTCCATCACGTTGGCAACCCAAAAGACGTTGGGGAAGGAGCGAAGGATGGAGGCGTGTTGTTCAGGTTTCATGATCGTGCGAGAGATGTTGCCATGAGCTTGCGTAATGTTCTATTTCTTCGGTGCGGCGGAAAGGATGTCCTTGATTGTCTTCTCATCTGCGTTCAACACGCCGGAAGCTGGAAGTCGTGGGACGAGTGTCGCCCAGTTCATGTCCTTTGCAAATATGGTTTTGAAGAGGGGAAGGGATTCCTTGACTCTCCCCACGTTGACAAGTGCCACTGCATGCCAGAACTTCATTTCGAGATTCTCGGGGAACATCGCTTCGGCAGCGCCGTACTCGCGCAGTGCGGCATCAACGTCGCCGTGCTCGACGGCAAGATCGCCGGCATTCATGTGGTCGTAGGCGCGGTGGACCCGGATCAATCGTCGGAGCTCTTTGAGCGGCTCTTCATGGTCTTCGACGCGCAGTTCCATCACCCGATCGGCCCAGGGGCGTCCGGTGGACTTCGGTTTGACGATAAGGATTGCTGCGGATTGTTTTCCGCGAATATCGCCGCCGACTGCCTCCGCCGCATCGAGCGCTGCCATCATCCGATCGGCTAAGTCGCCTTTCGCACTTTCAAACGCTTTCGACATGGCAGGCCACACCTTGTCGTTGAGCATCAGGTTTGCCTGCACCGAGTAGTTGTTTCCCACGATGTGCCCCGCGCCTTGAATGCACTTGCTGCCGGTGTGTGCAGCGACGTTGCCCTTCGCGTCGATCATCGCCACCTGACGAACATCTCTGCCGGGATCGGAAGCTATCAGCGCCTCGAGCGCCTGCTGTGCCGTTTTTCCTGCACGCATCAACTCAAGACCAAGCGGCCCGTACGCCGGATCAACGAACGATTGCGTTGCCACCGCCCCTACGCCGGCTTCTGCCCAGGTTACCAACGAGCCGACACTGAACCAGTGCGACTGAACGGCTACGCCCATCTCACCCGTGACGGTGTCACGTGCGACAATGGAGTAGGTGTGCACCGGGCGTTCAAGTTCCTGGCTGGTGCACATGCCGGCAATAAGTGTCATCGCAAGAAGCATGCATGCTCGCTTCATGTCGGACTCCTTCGTGGTGAATGTGACAGTGTAAAGTTTCATCGTGCAAACTGGGCTGCCGTCCGGGTAATCGCCGCAGCGGCTCTCGCCACCCGGATAGCAAGCAGACGTTCGAGATCATGCGAAGCTTGAAGATGGGCGTGCATCTGTTCGAGAAAAGTCGGCCATATATTCTGCGCAGCCGTTAGGAAGTGATCTACTGCCTCGACTCGATCTCGGTGATTCTTTTGCTCTGCCAGAACCACACACAACGAATCATACACGAGTCGGCCAAAACGATCATGCTGCTTTGGGCACGATCGGATGGCACTGTCGAGTTGCTCACCAATCACGCGCATCTGCTCATACATTCCTGTACGAATCCTCTCGAAGCATTTGTGTTCCGTTTGATTGAACAGTATCGTGAGCGTGTCTGCCTCTGCGGTACTCACTCTCGATGCTGTGTCCATCCTTGCGAGAAATGCCGTGATGGCTGTGTCTTCATCTGCCGGGCAGCGTCTGATGGCCTCCGTTGCGTTGGCCGCCGGTCGTGGAAGAAAGGCAAACAGGCTATCTTGAAGGCCGATGCAGGAGTGTATCCGGGCGTCGAGGCGACAGGGTACAATGCTCGCAATCAAAACGAGCGTTAGGATTCGCATGACGTTCTCACACCATCGGAAGAATTGCACGTTGCATCACCATATAATGGCATGCGCTGCCGGCAAGCACACACAGGTGCCAGATTTCGTGAAAGCCGAACGTACCGGGAAACGGATTGGGTTTCTTCATGCTGTACATGACCGCGCCGCCGGTGTAGAACATGCCGCCCGCGAAAAGCCACAGCAGTCCTTCGATCGTCAAGGCTCGAACCAGAGGAACAACGGCAACGACGGCTGTCCATCCCATCAACACGTACAAGGAGGTGGAAAGCCATCGCGGCGCGTCGATGCGGAAACCGCTGAAGACCATCCCGGCGCACGCCATGGTCCAGACGATCGCAAGAATGGTCGTTCCCCATGCACCCCGAAGCGCAATCAAGCAAATGGGTGTATACGTGCCGGCAATGAGCACGTAGATCATCATGTGGTCCACTCGGCGAAGCGTGGTCACGAGCCTATCTCCTGCAGGAAGAAGATGGTACAGCGCGCTCGACGTGTAGAGTAAGAAGAGACTCGCGCCGTAGATGGCAAAAGCAATCACATGTTGAGTCTTGCCGGAAGATGCTGACGGGACAACCAGAGCGATAAGCGCACCAATGGCAAGCACTGCGCCGACGGCGTGCGTGAAGCCGTTCACCGGCTCACGAACTCGAAATCCCCTTCCATCAATCAGCGTGTCGTTCGGCATGCCGCTTAATGATACGCAAAGCCTCTCTGCGAATCAATCCGCTGAACGGACGAACGAAGAACCAGTCGCGGAGGAACTTCTGTGCACTTGATTTGTCGGTACAGGCAACGCGTGTTTCTGTGCGTAAAGATGAGACGAGGGATCGTCATTGATGGTTTTGTTTACACCTGCGGCGGCTGCATGCCGTACTGTGCCCATTCCTCGCGCGTCGGGCCGTACAGACCCGGCACGGCAAGTCCGGCAATTCTCATCAGAACGATCATTTCTCCGCGATGATGGATCTGGTGGGTGATCAATCCCTGGAGGGACTCGCCGCGCTTCCACTTCTGGCCGTACATATCGTCAACCACTTCCAGCGTTGCGTCAGTCCAGTTCTTCTTCACTTCTTCGAGCAGCGAGATCGCCACGTCGCTGTAGCCCTTGAAGAGCTCCTTTGCGGTAGCGGGAATGGGATCATGTTCTTTCGGTCCGACAAGGGTAAGTCCCATTCTTCCACACATCTCGGGAATTGTTGTTGTGATGTGCCAAGCGAGTCGGCCGAGTGTACGGACATCCGGGTGAATCACTTTGGTCAGCGAGTCGTTGGTCAGGTGCTTGAAGACTTTCTGCGTCCGTTCAATCTCGGGCGACCAGAGGTGTTCGAAATCGGATATTGTGCGAATCATAGTTCTCTCCGTTGTTAGTGGGTTACTGGTCCGGGGGCCGTCATCGTGGCGGCCCGAATCACTGTGTGTTCGTTTATTGCCCAAGCAGCCTCAGACGTGCTGCCTCGAATTCGTCTCCTGTGTTCCATCGAGGCATTCCGTCGGCATGTGCAAGCTCGTTGGCGACAAGGAACATCAACTGCACGTCTTCCACCGCTCCGCTCAGGTCCCAGTCCTCGTGAATCTCATCGCTCGGTTGGTGGTAATGCTTCGCGATGTACTCGTCGACTTTCTGTTTGGCGTAGCCTGGAGGTTTGCCGATGTACTCCACACCGCCATCGAGATACATGCACGGAATGCCGACGCGTGCGAAGTTGAACTGATCGGAGCGGTAGAACGATCCCTGCTCGGGGAACTGGTCGGGCTTCACGATGCGCCCCTGCCACGAGGCAACGGCGATGAGTGTACTGTCAATGGTAGATTTACCAAGGCCGATCATCACGATGTCTTTGGTGCGACCGAAAATGTTCAATCCGTCAATGTTAATGTTGGCGGCGATGTTCGCCAGCGGGAATGTGGGATTCTCGACGTAATACTGCGAGCCGAGCGTCCCCGATTCTTCGGCGCCAACGGCAGCGAACACAATGGAGCGCCGCGGTCGTTGCTGCATTGCCGCAAACATGCGGGCAAGCTCCAGCAGCGCACTGACACCGCTGGCATTATCGAGCGCACCGTTGTTGATCGAATCACCGTTGACAGGCTTTGTGATGCCGAGGTGGTCGAAGTGTGCCGTGAAGATAATCGCTTCGTGCTTGAGCGCGGGATCGCTTCCCGGCAGCACACCGATGACGTTTGCTGTTGCGCTGCGCTTGATGGTGGTGTGGAACGAGGTCGTGAGACGCAGTCCAAGGGAAATCGGCTTAAAGGAACGACGAGCGGCACGCTTCATCAGGTCGGAGAGCGTGTAGCCGGCCATGCCGAGTATCCTCTCGGTCGCTGCTTGCGATGTCCAACCGTTGAAGAGGGTTGTTGTCGCGTCGGGCCTCTGTTCAAGCTCGAACTGCTCGCCCGTCCACGAATTTTCCACCACGTTCCAGCCGTAGCCTGCGGACTCTCTGGTGTGAATAACGATGGCGCCTGCTGCTCCCTTCTGTGCTGCGATCTCGAACTTGTATGTCCATCGCCCGTAGTACGTTCGACCCTTTCCGCCGAAGAATGTTGGATCATCTGACGGGGGATCGTCATTGAGAAAGAGCAAGACCTTGCCTCGCACGTCGGCACCTTTGTAATCGTCCCACTTCTGCTCGGGCGCGACAATGCCGTAGCCAACGAAAACGATCTCGGCATCACGCACTTCGATGCGTGGTTGTTGCTTACCCGGCGCGCCAACGAACTCGCTGCCGTAGTGCAGTGTCACGGCCTGGTTGCCTGATGCAATCGCGACCGTGAGCGACGGATCAACAGTCAGCGACAGGACGGGGAAATGCTGATAGTACGTGCCATTCTCTCCACCGGGCTGCAGGCCGAGCGCTTCCATCTGTGAAGCGATGTACACCTGTGCCAGCCTGTCGCCGCGTGTGCCGGGGGCCCGCCCTTCCAATGCGTCATCCGAGAGAAAGCGGATGTGACCCATAAGGGATGAGGTACTGACAAGTTTCCATGCTTCACGTGCCCTCTCCGGTAGAGCAAAGAAGGCCTGTTGAGCCGGACCATGGCCGGTGATTGTCAAGAGCAGTACAGTGGCAATGAGAGTTGTGCGATGCATGGTGTTCTTTATTTTGTGAGATATGAATCTGAAGATGATCACCATCCTAACTTGGTGATTCTGCATGTTTCAGTACCGTGCCTTGTTCCAGTCCAGAAAGAGCTTGCGCGATGCAGGCTGACAGTTGGGACAGAAGAAGGTGTCGAACCCTCGAACACCTTCGCGCCGGATTGTAGTGCCGCAGCGGGGACAGGGCTGCCCGCGGTGGTTGCGTACACGAAGGTGCGTACGTACTTTGACGTGAATGGGTTGCGCGGCTTTCTCCACTTCCGCCGCCGCCCAGGTTATGACTCTGCTAATACTTTGATACAGGTGCTCCACCTGTTCAGACGAGAGCGAGCGAATGAATGTCTTCGGGTGAATGCCCGCCTCAAACAGGATCTCATCTGCGTACGCGTTGCCGATGGCGCTGAGAATTGTCTGGTCGTTCAGGAAAACTCTCACCTGCTTCCCTCGGTGTGCAGATGCAAGCTCGCGAAATCGCTGCAAGGTAAAGTCTTCGCCGAGGACATCCACTCCCTGCTCTCGATACTTGGGGATCGCTTCATAGTGTCCTCGTTGAACCAGATACACCTTTGCCATTTTCTTATCGTCGTGCAGGTTGAGCTTCGATCCGTCGTCCAGCAAAAGCGAGAGGCAGAGGAACGCTTCGGGTTTCTCACCGGGCTTGAGGTGCTGAAGCCGTCCGGCAAGCATCAGGTTTATCACTACTTCGGCGTTGCCCGAAAGCTGCAGCCGGATGAGCGGGCCGCGAAGCTCACAAGCATCAATGCTCCTCTTTTGAATGGCAGCCGGAAACTCTCCCTCCATTGCCATCCGCAATACAACGGGCTGCTTCAATGCGACGTCGGTGATGATGCGCCCGCAGATGTTGTGCTGAAGGTACTTGCTGATGTAAAGAAGGTCGGGGAGTTCCGGCATTGAGTATTCATTCACTTCACGAACGTGCGGGTACCAA
>CAZIKE010000127.1:0-9894 GCA_964539775.1 uncultured Chitinophagales bacterium | reverse complement strand
TTCTGGTGGTCGTGGAGGTACTCGGTCGGAGTTGAGAAAGTAACCGGTGGGGCAAGCAGCGCGGCAGGCAATTTTCTTGCGCGACTGTTTCTCGGGCCTATCGGTATGGCTATTACTCAAAGCGCATTCAACAAGGTGAAATAACCCACGGCAGTGCTTCCCGAAGTTCTATGCTGAGCGTGACACACACAGTGTATCTTTGAGGCTTCCGTTATTTCGTACATATCATGAGGCGACACCATGATCCGCCGTCTTATCAACACAATCGAAGAGAAGTACGTCTTTAACGTCGCTCAGTTCTTTTGGCACATCTTTGTTGCCCTTGCAGCAATTGGTATTGTGGGAGGTGTGCTGCTTCTGCTGTGGGGAACCATTCCTGCGTTCAAGTCCTCGGTCGAGAAGGCGCCTTATCCGCCGATGGTGACCGTCTCGGCCGATGAGGTGAAAGCGTTCCTTGCACCGCAAAAGTATGCTGAGCGAACGCCGCAGCGCCAGCAGGAAACTCCACCGCCCGTCCAGGGTTCGGTCTCCTCAGAAGCTTCACCAGAGGAGCGGGCGTATCGCGCAGCAGTAGACACGATGATGACACTCATTCCGCCTGCAAAGTATAGTTGGGGCGCCGACGGGTACTGGGACTATCCCTACGGTCCAAATTATCCCCAGTATGCGCGCTGGATACAAAAGGAACCGCCTGTGCTCGACAAGGTAGAGTCTGCGTTCTCGCAAATGGGCGTGCACGACTTTGGCGAGAAGAAGCAGTTGTTGGATGCTCACATTGCCGTAGTTCGCTCGTTCAAGGCGGATACACGCATGCGCGTGTGGCGCTCGCTCATAACGTGGAGCGAACCAAGTCTTTCTCAAGCCATCGCTAACGCGAGACTCTTAGGCACCTTCGTGCCGAAGGTTTCCACCGAGCGTTCGGACTACATCACGAAGCTGGCAACGTTCGGCAACAAAAATCCGCGAGATGGCTACGCATTTGTGGAATATCTTTCCGCCACCATTGATTCCTTCCCTGCTGAGATACGATACGACATGATGAGCGCCTTGATCAATGCCTACTACCAGTACTTCAACAACCGCGTGCAGCAGCAAATTGAAATGACGAACGCCTTTCTTCCGATGCGCGGCGAGTTTGCCACGGAGCATATCATAAAAGCCCTCGATGCGTATTACCGGGTAGCATCGGGAAAAAATTATGAGCGCAATCAGAGCATTGCAGCAATCGAGTACAATTATCAGGAAGCCCTCCAGCAAGCGGAGGCCGAGTATGCCGCGGCCAGAGCAAAGAAGGCGGGATGGCGGCTCAACGGGCTGTACAGCATTGCAGGTGGCATTGCGGTCATGGCAACCATTGCACTCATTCTGGTTCTGCTCTCGATTCAGCGCTATGTGAGACAGATTGATGCAAAGCTTGCAGGTAGTTCCCGGACATGAGATCCGACGCGTATGCTCAAGACTATCTCGGGCACTCAGAAAGGAGACTGAGGGAGGCGCTGGCGTCAGCCGACAACGCAGCTTCATGCGTGTTGTGGATTGACAAAGATTAAGAAGGCCTTCCGCGCAAACACTCGACATGCTCGTGGCGCAATCGGAAGGATTCGCCGTCGCAGAGAGCGCCGTGCGTGAGGTGGCCGTTCGGGCTGTCATCCACGGTGATAATAACATCGTTCCGCTCAGCAAAACAGCGCCGGAACAAATCGAAGCCATCCGCCCCCCAATTCCTCCTACAACCTCCACACCAACACAACACGGTTGATCAGAGGATGGACCTCCACACCCGCTACGCTTATGCCCGGCAGTGACGTGCGGCTGCCGAACGCTCCGTCCCGCATCTCTTGGTCATACCAACTTGCAACCGACCGTGCGACAGAGAATGCGAGTCCGGCACCAAATACCACGTCCGAGAGCCAGTGGTTTCCCGAATAGATGCGTGAAAGCCCACTCATCACGGCAGCCGTGTACAGCCCAAGGGAGGCGTACACGTTGTCGATGCGTTCGGCAAGAACGGTGGAAATGGTGAAGGCAACGATGGTGTGACCAGAAGGAAAGGAAACGAAGTCCGAGTTGAAGGAGAACGGACGAAACGTGTGGCTGCCGAGTCCGGTGTAGGGCCTTGCACGTCCGACGAGAAGCTTGAACGTCGTTTGCGTAATCGCCGAGATGGTGAGCGCACTTGCCATGATCAGTCCCGTGCCGTGGAGCCACTCGCTTTCGAATGCTACGCCCGCGCCGTAGAACACGCCGGACAGCAGGATGCCGCTCAGCCCGTTGCTGTACGCCTCGAACACTCCTTCAACGCGATTGTGTCCGGTAGTCCGATTCCGCAGCGCTACATCGTAGGCTTCATCATCGAGCACGCTGGAAACACCCGTGGCGAGCATGACTCCAGCAGCGTTCTTCCAATCCCCTCCTTGCCAATGCAGCGGTGCCGTCAGTCCACGACCCGTGAGATGAAAGAACAAGAACAGATCGTGGTCGAGGATTGAACCGAACGAGCGCCGCTCAGATGAAAGTGTTTGCGAGACCGAAGGCCGTGCAGCCAGGATACAAACAACTAGCAGGTACCGACACATGGGAACTCCCGGATTCGGAACAGTGTGCACCCATGATAACAGAAAAGAAAGAGAAAGTACAGTACGCGTCGTCCTTCCTCACACCGGCGTTGTCCATCCACGCATGCGCACGCAGGGGCTTTCGAAATTCTCCCTTGTGTTTCGCAGCGAGCATCCTTAGCTTAGGGGGAGATTGCGTTTATCCTCCCACGTACGAGACACTGTGAGACGGACTCAGAGAAAGAAGCACCAAGCTGCGGTAGAACGACACCGAGAGAAAACCCCGTTCGCTCGACGATGGCTGTATGCGGGCGGTACGGTCATCGTTGGGGCGGTAGCGGTCGTGTTTCTGCTCGGACGAGACAACTCCGAACAGATCGGAGAGCGATCAGTGACACGGGTGCTGCCCGCGTACGAGCCGCAGGAGCTGTGGATGCAGCGGGCGTATGCGATCCATCGCCTCTTCCAGCGCGTGTACACGCCAGGCTGGGAGGGTGCCTACGGTGCAATCGGCAACGCGTTCATGTTTGCAGTGACACGCGACTCGGCGCTGCTGCGCTTTCACACCATCGAGCGGAGTGTATTGAGGCTGGACAACGGATACTGGGTGGACGATCGCGCATGGGCATGCATTGCGGAACTGAAATGGTGGGACGTCTCAGGGCGGTGGAACACGGCCCTCGTGCAAGATGCTGTTCGTCGCTACATGGGCGCCCGCAACGAAGGCCGCCTCTCTCATCACGAGGGATACTGGACCTGGTATAACTGGCCGCCCACAGCGCCGGTGAACGAACCGATTTTCACCAACACGAACATGAACCAGATGGTCACTGTTGCGTGCATGCTCTACGAAGCAACAGGCGAGCAGCATTACCTCGACGATGCGTTGCTCGTGTGGAACGGCGACGCGCAATTCCCCGGCATCGAGAAGGCATTGTACAAGGGAAACGGACGCTGGAAAGGCCGACACGGTCGCGCAGCGTTTGGCAAAGAGCTACCGTGGAACGGCACCGGGTACTGCTCCATCGGTGCCGCACTTTACCGAGTGACCAAAGACGAGAAGTACAAGAAGATCGTTGTTGCAACCGCGCAGCGCATTATGGACCCGGCGACGGGCTGGGTCGATTCTGTAGATTTCTATCAGATTCACATGGACGGGAACGGCGCGTTCGTGAACTTTCTTATCGATGCTTATCTCATCGCCCCCGACGAATTGTCGGACCTGCCCGGCAAGATCGAGAGAATGCTCGACCATGTATGGACGAACGGGCACGGCAAGGCAACCGTGACGCTGCACCGCACAAGCGACCACGGTATCCGGAACGGCTGGAACCCGCACGGTGGCGAAGACGGCTACAAGGTAGGCGATATCGGCACCGTGCACGCGCAAGCAGAAGCGGTGCGCGCCTTCGGAGCGTTTGCCTACGTGAAGCATCGCCTTGCTTTGCTCGGTCGCGCCGGGCGCTGACACCTTCCTCCTCCTGTACTCTGCAGGTCCCTACCGCAGCAGCTCTTCTTTTTCTCCCCGTTCCGCCGTGCTCAGAAACATCCGGCGAACGTTCTTCATCGTTGCGCGCACATGCTGGTACAAGGCCCTCCCATGTGCAAAGCCGAGCAGCTTTGCAAGCAATTCCAACTTCTCTCCGTCGGGAAGCATCGTGCCGCGTTCCTCAAGTGCTATCCGCAGGAATGTTTCGATCGTCCGATAGAGCCGGTATGCTTGTATCAATTCCCCCACTTCTTGCTCGATCGTTAGGAAGGAAGAGACTGACCGAAGGATATCGCACGTCTTGCCATGACGAACCTCGGCACGACTCCCGCCATAATGCAACTGGAACATCTGGGCAAGGAACTCGACATCCACCATCCCGCCGGGACTGAGCTTGAGGTCAAGAACCTCCGCTCCGCGCACCTTGCTTCGTTTCTCCATTTTCCTCCGCATGGCAACAACATCCTGGACCCAGTTTTGGGGAAGCGGCGACTCAAAGACAAAGGCCTGAACATCCTTTCGAACCGCGGCGCCAAGCTTCTCATCGCCGGCAACAAAACGTATGCGGGTCAATGATTGCCGCTCCCACAACGAAGCTCGAGTTTTGAGGTACGCAAGATACGCTTTCTTTTGGACAACCAGCGGAGCACTCCGTCCTTCCGGTCGCAGTCGCGCATCAACGTCGTACAGCTTGCCGCGCTCACCGACCGATGAGAGCCGTTGCACAAGCTGTGTCGCAATCTTCTCCAGCGTGTTCTTTGCTCCAGCCGATGTCGTCTCGCATAGGAAAAGCACGTCCAGATCCGCGTCGAAGATAAGCTCGCTCGTGCCGTACTTCCCGAGAGCGAGCACCGTGAAGGGGGCAATTCTGCCTGCATGCCCACGCAGGACTGCTTCAAGCGTCTCTTGCACCACAACATCGGCAAGCTGTGAAAGCTCGACCGTCATCTCATCGAAACTCGCCAGGTCCAACACGTAGCGGATTCCTGTGCGAAGCTCTTCCTGGCTCTTAAGAGCTGCGAGATCATCGTCGGGTAAGGCTGCTGCAAGCGGCCCCGGTGCCAACGCACGAGGATCCACTGCGAGCGCCTCCAACAGGAGCGGACTGCGTGCCAGGCCTGCAGCAAACCGTGGACTCACGGAGCAGATCCGCACCAGCATCCGGCGGAAATTCTCCTCTTTGAGCTGTGTGTACAGTTGCTCCGGGAATTTCTGCCACGTTGCAATGAGCGCAAGATTGTGCAGCGTCATATCGGGACTGGGTGTTTGCGCCACCTGATCCAACACCTCGCGTGCGACCGCTCGAAACGTCTCCTGTGCACGACTATCCAATTCCTTTATCCGCACCACACTGCTTCCGAAGGCCATGGCCGTGAGGTTCTTCGCTGCCTTGTCCGCATGTACAAAACCATACTCACGCATGATACGCTCGGCTGTCTCCTTCGGCGCCTCGCCATCAATCACCGCCAGTAGGTCCGCAGCAGGAAGGACTGTCTCGACGGTGAAGACATTGTCGAAGATGCTCCGCACTGCAGTGAGCAGCGTTTGGTTCCGGCGCTCGAGGTCTTCTGCGGAGGAGAGGCCGACTTTGCGCGCCAGAATATGCCGCTGCCGTGCGTCATCGGGCAACTCATACGTTTGCGTATTCAACATCGTTTGCAGGCGATGCTCGAGGGTGCGAAAGAACACGTAGGCTTCGGTCAGCTTCTTCTGTTCGTCCTGACTAAGAAGCCGGGCGGCCGCAAGCTGCTGGATTGCTTTCAGCGTGTTCGCCGAGCGGATTTCCCGATTCTTGCCGCCATGGATCAGTTGCAGTGCCTGCACGACGAACTCGATGTCTCGGATGCCTCCGGCACGCAGCTTCACGTTTTCCTCCCCGGCAATCGCCGCTTCGATCCGTCCCTTGATGCGTGCGATGTACTCTTTGGGGTTCTGAAAAAAGGTTCGGGGATAGACAAACGGCTCGACCTGGCGGATGAATTCCTCTCCGAAGGCAATATCGCCTGCTATCGGGCGCGCTTTCAACAGCATCTGGCGCTCCCACAACTCGCCACGCGATTCGTAGTAGAGCAGATAACTGTGCAGCGAGCGTGCCAGCGGACTCATCTTGCCTTCGGGCCGCAGGCGCAAGTCAACGCGGTAGAGGTGCCCTTCGGCGGAGCTTTGTGAAAGATTCTGCACCACTTTTTCGACGAATGCGTTGAAGTACTCGTGGTACGTGCGTAGGGTGTGGCGCGCATCTTCCAACTCCCCCTCATCTCTATGGACAAAGATGATGTCGATATCGGAGCTGTAGTTCAGCTCGCCGCCACCCAACTTACCGAGTCCGACGACGCTGAACGGCGTGTCGGGCGATTGGGGGAACCGTTCACGTAACTGCTGCTGTGCGATCTGGCATGCGGCCTCCACCAAGACGTCGGCAAGGTGCGAAAGCTCGCGCGTCACGGTTGCCAGATCGGCTTCGCCCAGAACATCCCGCGCGCCGATGCGGAGAACCTCGCGCCGATAGAGCCTGCGCAGACTGTCCAACCTGCGTTCGGGCTTCTGGAATACACGCAGCGCTTGCTCCACCTCTGCGCGCAGGAACTCTTTCGTCCTCGGCCGCACGAGTGCATCCGACGCGGTGAGCCACCGGAACAACTCCGGGTCACGAACCAGAATGTCGGCAAAGTATTGAGAGCTGGAGAGCATCTTCATCAACACATCCATCAGCACGGGAAAGGCGAGAAGATCGTTGAAGAGCGACGATGTGCTTAGCGTCGCTTCCACAAACCGGAGAAGGTTTGTCACTCCTCGATCAGGATCGGGAACGGTATCGAGTGCAGAAGCCAGCGCGCGAGAGAATTCCTCCACCGGGTGGATACTACCGGAAGAGATGAACTGCTCGTGGAGCTTCTCCACCGAGCGCAGCGCGCTTGCAGGCTCGGCAAATGCGCGGAAGGGAAATCGTGAACTCGTCATGGAGGAAAGAGTTGCATTCAACGCTAAAGTACGAAAAAGGTATCTCTCCTCCCACATACACTCGAGCAGGCGAGCCGTCCGCCAACTCGCCTGCATCCGTGTTCACGCTGTGCGACGTCACTCAGCGCAGCAGGAGCATTCTTCGGGAAAGCGAAACGCCACCGGCATCCAGACGATAGATGTACACGCCGCTGGGAAGATCGCCGGCATTGAACTGGACGCTGTACGACCCCGGCGGCATAGGCTTCTCCACCAACGTTGCGACCTCTCTGCCCAACACATCATACACCTTCAGCGACACAAACGGCTCGGCTGAGCTCCGCGAAGTCCCTGAGCCTTGAACCTTGAACCCGATTCTCGTGCCTAGGGATCCACCTTTGGCGGAGAACGGATTCGGGTAGTTCTGCTCGAGCGTATAGCCTGTCGGCACGTCGTGTCCGCCGACGTCATTCGAAGGGCCTGTCAGTTTCCTGATGCGCCCGGAGGAGGAGCTGTACTCCAACAAATACATGTTGTTGTTCTCATCGACACCAAAGGAGGAAATGAGAAACGTCTCATCCGTCAGCAGTTGATTGATGGGAGGATTGATACCATCGTACGTCAGCGCCCAGGTTTTGCCTGAACCGTAGTCGCCGTAGATGTACTTCCCTACTAACGACGGAATGCCGCTGCCGCGATAGACGTAGCCGCCGGTAATGGATTGATCGGGACCGGAGTTGGGATAGTCCCAGATCGGGCGGAGAAGCCCCGCTGTGTCCTGGCATTGGGGATTGACCGTCGGGTTGCAAAGAAATCCCTCCATCAAGCGCCACCCGTAGTTTCCGCCGCTGATAATGATGTCGACTTCTTCGCGCGTATCCTGACCCACATCGCCCAGCCACAACCAGTTCGTGACCGGGTCGAAGCTGAACTTCCACGGGTTGCGAATCCCGTACGCGTAGATTTCTTCGCGCCAGCCGTTCGGGTTGCGATAGAAAGGATTGGTGGGGGGAATGGCGTAGTTGAGCGAACCTTCGGTGCTATCCACATTGATGCGGAGCAATTTGCCAAGGATTTCCGCGCGGTTCTGTGCGCGATTGCCCGGATCGTTTGCAGAGCCGCCATCTCCCAATCCAATATAGAGATATCCGTCGGGGCCGAAGGCAACCTTCCCGCCGTTATGATTAGAGTACGGCTGCGCGACCGTGAGCAGAATCCGTTCGCTCTCTTTCACCGCTGAGTCGGGATTCGTCGCGCTGACCTGATAGCGCGCAATGTAGGTGGTGAGCGGCGAGCCGCCGGTGTAGTTCACGTAGAAGTATCCGTTGTTCTCGTAGTTGGGATGGAACGCAAGCCCCAACAGGCCCGTCTCGCTGCCGGATTGTGACACCCGATCGGAGATGTTGAGAAACACCTTCCGCGTGCCGATGTTGGGTGTGTTGTTGATGACATAGATGATGCCGCGTTGTTGCACGATGAACAACCGATTGGTCCCGTCGCCGGAGTGGACAAGTTCGACGGGATAGTTGAAGGTGGGAAGATTCGGAAAGGCCGGCTGCCAGCTATACTGGGCACGCCCTGCGCCGATGCCAAGAATCGCTGCCGCCACAACCACGACGCTCCTCATGATGATCCCTCCATGATTGAATAAGACAAAGAACATTTGTATCCGTTGACCGCTTCGTTGATAGGAGAAGTGCGCCGGGGATTTCCGAATGACAATGGAACTCCTCGGAGAGCGCCGCTGCAGACCCAACCAACAATTGCCGACGCTTTGACCCCTTATCGAAGGCGGTTGACTGAAACAAGATACTTCGGGGCGGAGAATATTGCCACAGTTTTCTTCAGAGGAACCTCGGATGCACTACCACCGGTACCCGCTTGCGTTCAGGATGCGTTGGGCATCGAGCATCCCCAAGCGAGCCGCCTTTTGAAACATAGCGAGTGCATGCTGGGAGCTATCACGTTTGGAGTAGATGATGCCGAGATTATAGTAGGCCTTCGCGTATGTGGAGTCGCACGCAACGGCAAGCTCGAACCTCCGCTTGGACGCCTCCGGCTCGCCGCGCTCGTACTCCAGCGTGCCGAGATTGTACTGCGCGTCGGCGTTGCAGGTATCGAACGTCAGGATATGACGGAACTGCTCCATCGCCTTGTCCGCATCCCCGGCGTAGTAGTACGCCGTGCCGAGATTCGTAAACGCGTCGGAATAGTTGGGCCGGAGGTAGGGACGACGCTTCTCGTACTCTTGCGGCGTTGTCGGTGCGAAGCGTACGGCTTGCGTCCACAACGATACGCTGTTGTTCCAGACGGCGAGATGACGAATCGTGCGATACGCGCTGATGCCACACAGAAGAAGAAGAACCAACGCAAGCGCTTCACGTTGGTACCACTTTCCCGGCGACGCTGCAGACTTCCTCCAGACCCACACGGCACAACCGCCAACAAACAGGAACAGGCTAACCATCGAGATGTACGTGTAGCGATCGGCGATGGGCTGTGCACCTGAGGCAAGGCCGAGGAACACGGGCAACAGCAGCGCAATGTAGGTGAAGAACGCCAGCCCGGCCCCCGTGCGCTGTTTCCCCATCAACACCAAGCAGCCGTAGGTCACGCCGACAAACACCAGCCCGGATCCATACAGCCAGAGCCGGGGCACCTCGGGGTACACGGGCGAAAGATCGAGCGGCACAATCGTCTTCCACAGATAAAACGCTATAGCGTACGTGGGAAGAAAGAAGCGATCAGCGAGCGTTAGCTCCTCGACGACGTTCACGGGACCGCGCCCCGCGCTCATAAACGTCACCACTGCCACCGCAATGCTCATGAGGAAGAGCAGCAGTTTCCCCTCTACCACAAGACTCAGAAGGTCGGGTTTCCTCGATTCATCATGCAGCCACCACGCATCGA
>CAZIKE010000126.1:0-9938 GCA_964539775.1 uncultured Chitinophagales bacterium | reverse complement strand
GTCAAGGATTCTGAGTCCTTTCGACTGCACTCGGGTGAAGAATCCAGAAAATCTCCGGTTTCTGGATTCTTCCATCCTGAGCAGCGGGGCTTACGATGATGCATGCAAGGGCGAGCCACAAGGCTTGCCCTGTTTCTACATCGCGGCAAGCACTCGCTGCAGTCGCTCGCGAACCTCTGTTGCAATCGGTCGCACGGCGGGATTATCGATGAGTTGTGTCATCACCATCGGGTCGAAGATGGCAACGGCGGTAGCGCCCTCCTTCTCGTACACAATCACATTGCACGGAAGCAGTAGCCCGATGTCTTCCTCGGCCTGCAGTGCCTTGAACGCAAACGGGGGATTGCACGCCCCGAGGATGACGTACTTCTTGAAGTCCACGTCCAACTTCTTCTTCATCGTCTCCTTCACGTCAATCGTTGTCAGCACGCCGAAGCCCTCTTTCTTCAGTTCGTCGGTGACCTTTTCGACTGCCTGCTCGAAGGGCAGATTCACGAGTTTGGAAAAGCCGTATGTCATGTTCGTCCTTTGTTGTAAAGGGCAAAAGCCCTTCTGATTATGGATTGGTTCTCAAAATCCCCGACCTGAAGGTCGGGGCTATTACCGGGTTCATCTTCTCCTTCACGTCAAATCATGTCAGCATCAAGCCAAGCAGCGCGCCATACAGCGTACTGATCCAGGGATTGGCCGTCAGCGGACACGCTCCGCTCCTGCAGCCGATGAAGCGATAGTACAAATATCCACCCACCACCCCTGCACCGACAGGCCAGTACGGCGCAATCACTGCAGACCAGAAAGCTTCCATTCAGCAATGCCTCCTTTCATGTTTGCTGCATTGAACCCAAGCTTCTTGAGCGTTGCCGCCGCCGACGCGCTGCGACTGCCAGTGGCACAGTAACAGACGATCTCCTTGTCCTTGTGTTTGCTCAGCTCATCCGCTCTCCGCCGCACCTCGCGCAGGGGAATGTGAAGGGAACCTTTGATAGCACTCTGTTTCCGTTCCTCAGCGCTGCGCACATCCAGAAGCACGACACTATTCTGCTTCAACTTCTCCTTCACCTCCAGCGGCGCGTACTTCGTCAGCGAGCGCAGCAGAAGCATACGACGCAGATACAGAAACAGCAGCAGCGCGATGAAGCCGTAGAACAGAACCTGTGAGCTTTCCATCAGTCAACCCCGCATGCGCCGCCGCAGCAACTGCCCGTGTCGCACGAGGACGAATACATCTCGGCGCTTGTGCGTGCGCTGCTGCCGCTCAGCGACACGTTGGGTGCCGAAAGCAATCGGATGTGGTTTGTCGAGTGACATGACGGGCAGACGATATCTTCAATGACCTCACGGACTTTGTGGAAGATATCGTATGTGGTACCGCAGTCGTTGCAACGATAGTCGTAGATGGGCATCTACACGCTCCTTATTTGCGATAGGATACACGACGTCCTGAGGATAAGATGCAGGATTGTAAAAAGAGGGTCAAACAACATCTCTGTTCTGCCGTGCACTCTTGTTGAGAAACGTCCTTGCAAACTGGATGAAGCGGTACACATCGGCGAAATTCGTGACGAGTCCGAGAGAAATCCTCACTGCGCCTGCCGTCTTCCCCTTTGCCGCGATGAGGCATTCCTCAAACGACTTGCGTTCCTCGTACGTGAAGCACTCGCTCATATCCGATCCGGTCAGGCCAAAGGCAATCTCGCCCGCGCCCGGATTGCAGAAACATCCCGTACGCAAGGAGATGTTCTGGCGGCAGGCTTCATCTTCCACCGCATGAAAATCAAATACGACTCCCTCGGGATCGTGGAAGTTGAAGGCAATGGTTCCGCCGCGCATCACTGTGTCACGAGGGCCGTACACTTCAACGAGCGGCGCGCCGTTAGCATGACGAAGGGAGGTCATTGCTGTGAGGACCCAATCGGTAAGCGAAGCGATCCGGGTATGGATGACGTCAAGACCGACATCCCTGAGGTGCTTCAGCCCGATTTCCACAGCCGGAAGTCCGAGATAGTTGATCGTTCCGTCCTCAAACGCTCGGTTCCCATCAGCAAGCTGATATCGATCTGCCTGCACGGAGGCGATCTCGATGGTGCCACCGGAGAACCACGGCCGCCGCAGCTTCTGCAACGCGGTCTTGCGTGCAATCAGGCAACCGATGCCCGTGGGGTAGCCGAACATCTTGTAGAAGGAGAGGGGAACGAAATCGGGGTGATGCGCGCGCAAATCCAGCGTGTTGGTTGGGACGAAGGCTGCTGCGTCCAACACAACATCCCAGCCGAAGGCATGCGCGTACGCAATCCATTCCAGAGAATGCTGCACGCCGGAAAAGTTCGATTGCGCAGGATAGACGAACAGGTTATGCCCCTTTGGGTTTGGTTGCGAGAGCTGCTTCTTCAGTTGCTGGTCGTCGATGCGGAGGTCCGGTGCGACGACGGGGACGTACGTGATGCTTGCCCCTTTCGCACGTGCAAACTCCCTGATGCCGTTCACGGCGTTATGGTTATCGAACGTCAGGACGTAGCGCGAATTGGCATCGAAGGGATAGGCTTCGCCGACCAGCTTCAGCGCGCCGCTGGCGTTCGGGGTGAAAATGGCAACATACTCATCAGGCGAGGCATTGAAGTACTCCAGCACAAACTTCCGCGCATGCTCATCCATCTCCGTCGAAGCGAGCGACGACGGATTGTGCGAGTGAGGATTGCCGAAGACACCTGTCTTGAGCAGCGCCATATGCTCATTGATCTGCCGCTCGGCGTACAAGCCTCCACCGGTGTAATCCAAATACACTTCACGGAGGGCATCGAGGCGTGAATACTCTTTTGCCCTCAGCGTATCCAGACACCCCGTCGAATCGTATTGCGGATGCGCGGCGCGGAACGCTGCAAGTGCTTGAACGTAGTCGGAAGATGAAAGGCTCATGCTCTGGAGAATGTAGTGAATGACCGGGTGCTTATCAATGTTCACGCTCCGTGCCAGCAGGAAGGGGAATGAAAACCTCAGAAAAGAAGGTCGTTCGCAATACGTTTCTGATGAAGTTGAACATGGGTTTCCCAGAAAAAAGAACGGGGGCACAGGAGGGTGCTCGTGCGCAAGCACACTCTCATCGGCCGACAAGCCTACGCGCTTGCGAGTTTCGGAAGTAAGCCGTACTTTCGTTCACCCGTTCATCTACATCTCGGAAGGTCGCCTGAGGCCGCTGCACCTGCAAGAGAGGAAACAATGCTAATCTCACATTCCTCATCAAACAGGTGAAATCATGCATTCGCCTGCATATATCAATAACACATAGGAGGTTCTATGACATCCAAAACACTGTTGGCGGCGTTGGCGGGCTTCATCGTGATGTTTGTGCTGGCGGGATTGTTCCATCTCGTCATCTTCGCCGATTTCTTTTCGCAGAGGGTCGGCACCGCTACTTCCCTACTGTACCCCATTCTGAGCTACATCATTCTTGCGCTACTCATGGCGTATATCTTTCCTCATGGCTACAAGGGTGGCTGATTCGTCAAAGAGGGATTCAGGTTCGGACTTCTCATGGGATTGATGGCACGCGTGCCCTGGGAAGTGTTAGAACTCGGCTATGGTAGAGGCGATTGGACTTTTGTGATCGTCGAGGCAGTCTGGCATGTGATAGAAGAAGGAATTGGGGGCATCGTGATCGCTTACATCTATACCAGAAGCGCTGGGGCTACTTCAACGGCATGAAAGATCTTGGAAGGCAATGAAATGCCTTCACCCGCCATGGTTGTATAGAGGCGTGGCGGCAGTTCGTGTAGCACCTCGCGCCCGACGTGCAATGATTCCATGCGATCGGACGCGATGGAGATTCTTTCACACAATCTACCAGGGAGGTACGTATGAAGACGTTCCCACGAATCGGGTTGTTCCTTGTTGCGCTTTCTTTTGTTCTCCTTTCCTGCCGACCGACGACGAACGTCGAGGAGATCAAAAAGGCCATTGAGGCCCTGGATGCCCAACAGGTGCAGGCATTCGCATCGAAAGATGTGGATGCGATGATGGCAAACTATGCGGCCGACGCTGTAATTCTTGCGCCAAACTCGGCAATGGTCTCCGGTCGCGACAACATCCGGTCCTTCTTTCAGGAAATGGCAGGCATGATAAGCGATTTCACCTTCGCCATGACGAAGTTCGATGCCAGCGGCGATCTTGCATACGAGATCGGCACCTATTCGGGGAAGTTTGGTGGTGTTGAAGACAAAGGGAAGTACCTGACGGTGTGGAAGAAGCAGCAGGCCGGGAAATGGCTGATCGTGGCAGACATGTTCAACACTGATCACGAGAAGTGATGGCTTTGCCATCTTCCGCCGCCAATGCCGCCGCCTGAGGAACCGGCTAAGAAAGGAAAGTAGCACAGGTCGGATTTGATGGGGAACTCCGCTGCGTCCGTGGTTGAACAAGCTCTCGACGTCATCTATCGTTCCGACGCGCATCGCATCCTCGCGACGTTGACTCGTCTCCTCGGAGACCTCGACCTTGCCGAGGAGGCGATGCACGATGCCTTCGCCGCGGCAATGGAACAATGGCCGCAAGAAGGCGTTCCCGCCAACCCGCGTGCGTGGCTCATCTCGGCCGGCCGGTTCAAAGCCATCGATGCTATGCGACGACAGTCCCGCTTCGATTCATCGCAGAACGAGCTGGTTGAACACGTGGAGGCCGACGGCGAGGATCCCGCGGCGCTCGCCGAGATCACCATCCACGACGATGAGTTGCGGCTCATCTTCACCTGCTGTCACCCTGCTCTTTCGCCCGACGCACGCATTGCATTAACCTTGCGCGAGGTGTGCGGACTGACGACGGAGGAAATCGCCCGCGCGTTTCTTACCACACCCTCGACGCTTGCTCAGCGCATCGTTCGCGCTAAAGCGAAAATTCGTGATGCGCGCATTCCTTACGAGGTGCCGTCCCAGCATGACCTACCGGAGCGACTCGAAACCGTCCTTCAAGTGATCTATCTCGTTTTCAATGAAGGCTACTCGGCCTCTTCCGGCGATTCCGTTACCCGCCCCGATCTCTCCCGTGAAGCGATCCGGCTCGGACGATTGCTTCTCGACCTTTTGCCCGAACCGGAGGTGATGGGACTGCTGGCGCTGATGCTCTTGCAGGAATCCAGACGTGCTGCCCGTATGTCGCCTGAAGGAGATTTGATTCTTCTCGAAGATCAGAATCGTTCATTGTGGAACCGAGAGCACATCAACGAAGGCATTGCGTTGGTCGAGCGTGCACTTCGGATGTCGAGAACCCGCTCAGTACCGGCGGGTCCCTACACACTGCAGGCAGCGATTGCCGCCGTCCATGCCGAAGCGCCCAGCTCGGCACAGACCGACTGGAACGAAATCGTCGTCTTGTACGATCTTCTCTTGCGTCAGCAGCCATCCCCGGTCATCGAGCTGAATCGCGCCGTTGCCATTGCCATGCGTGATGGTCCGCAGGCGGGACTCGACCTCATCAATGCCATTCTTGAACGCGGCGAGCTGGCGGACTATCATCTTGCCCACTCAGCGCGGGCGGAGTTACTGCGGCGGTTAGGAAAGAACGAGGAAGCTCGAGCTTCCTACGAACGTGCGCTTGCTCTTACCAGGCAGGAACCGGAAAGGAGATTTCTGATAGAACGGATGAAGGAACTGAACTAAAGTTTAACCTCGGTGATGCCTATGTTCAATGGCTGTCTGAGTTTTGCCTTAAGTGTTGGGGTTAATCGTTTCAGTGTTTGATAGGTGTTATCGGGGGCGTTCAGGACAAAAACCGTGATCGGAAACTTTCGGAAGTTCTGTTGGTGTTCAAGGTTCCTATCGAACGTGATCAAAGCGTCAAAGTGTTCAGCCATCATCAACCTGATGAGTTCTCCGTTGCTCTTTCCGGTCCATGCCTTCTCCCAGACGGTGAACACTTCAAAATCTTCAAGCTCCTGCTTGAGCCTCTTTGGCACGTTCTCGTCAAGCAGAAGTTTCATACAGAGACTTCAGGTTCTTTGAGGTCGTGACCTTCTCTGCGATCTCCAAAACCTGAATGACCTGCTCCCGGGTAACGCTCGGAAAATCTTGGAGGAACTCGTCAATGGACCCCCCCTGTTCGAGATGCGCAAAAAGGCTTTCGATAGGGACTCGCGTTCCCCTGAATACGGGTGTCCCGCCTAAGATATCGGGGTCGATATGAATGACATCTATGCGCATAAGCCGTCATCAATATCGCAATCAGCGATGCCAATTGCAAGATTACATCTTGCCCACGCAGCACGGGCGGAGTTACTGCGGCGGTTAGGAAAGAAGGAAGAAGCGCGTGCATCCTACGAGCGTGCGCTTGCTCTCACAAAGCAGGAACCGGAGAGGAGATTTCTAGAAGTTCGAAGTCACGAAGAAGTTTGAAATATGACTTTCAAGTGAGTTTTGTTTGATTGAGAACTTCGTGTCGTAGTGCCTTCGTGGTTACTTCTTTCCCTGCGGGGTTTTCGACCGGTCTCTAGGGACTCAGTCGAAAAGGGACTCCAAGAAGATTAACCGCAAAGAGCGCGAAGAAAGCGCAAAGAACCCCAAGGAAAATCCCTTCGCGGTCTTGGCAACTCCTTTGCGACCTCTGCGGTTAGGCTTTTCATCTGCGCTTCAAGAAAGAAGAATGCGGGATATGGCTGGTGATCGCAATCTTTCTGGTTGAGCCTCAGGACCTTGGATTACCAAAAAATTTAGAGAAGGCTGATAAACTCTTCGACCGTTAAGCCAACCTCACGAATAATGGAGCGGAGTGTTCCTTTAGCAATCTCTCGGTGATCTGGAATCGTTACACGGCGGAAGGGACTGGTATTCTTTCGGAGAACAATATGGCTCCCACGTTGATGGTTGAACACATACCGATTTTCTCTAACGCCTTAACTGTTTCTTTACCAGAAACAACAGGCAGTTTTGTCATAACTCAACGAACTCTTCTGTAATCGGAGGAGGTATAGGTTCGTTGTGCTTCTCCAAGCTCTCGATGTATGCCTGTACGGCTTCTCGTATGTTCTTGAGTGCCTCACTCCGAGTTGTCCCTTGCGAAATGCAACCCGGAAGAGACGGGACTTCAGCGACGAACATCCCATCTTCATCTTGCTGAATAACAACTCGGTACTTCATGCGCTCTGCCTTTTTCTGTTATTGAGGCGGGAATTATATATATAATAGAGCGTTCAGCCCTCATCAATATCGCAATCCGCATTGCCAATTGCAAGATTAAGTCTAGGAGCACAGATGAAAAGCTTTAATAACCCTGCACGAAGTGCATGGACAAAGAAACGCCACAATCGTGCAACCCCCGAAGGGGTTCAATACGAATAACCGTGCACAACGTGCATGGACAAAAAACTCCACAACTGTCAAACCCTGAAAGGGTTTAAGAACAACCATGAGCACCTATACTCAAATCCTGTATCAGATTGTCTTCGGCACCAAGTATCATCAGAAGACGCTTGCTGCAGACAAGCGCGATGAGCTTTTTGGGTACATTGCCGGCATTCTGAAGAATAAGAAGTGCCATCTCTACCGGATCAACGGCGTTGAAGATCACCTCCATATCGTTACACATCTTCATCCTTCGGTTGCGCTCGCGGATCTCGTCAAGGACATCAAGCTTGCCTCCTCTGAGCTGATCAAGAACGACAAACTCTTTCCCAACTTTGGCGGCTGGCAGGATGGTTACGGTGCTTTCACGTATTCCATCGAAGCGAAAGACCGGCTGATCGAATATGTGAAGAACCAACAAGAACATCATCGGGTGAAATCGTACAGAGAGGAGGTCATCGAACTCCTCAAGGAGCATGGGGTTGAATATGACGAACGCTATCTGCTGTGATTTCCTAGCGCTTGCTATTCAACCCTTTTCAGGGTTGGAATTCTTTCTGCTATTTTCTGCCCGTCCGTCTTTCGACGGACAGGCTATTCATCTTCAATCCCTTCGGGATTGATACGGTGATCACCATTTTCTGCATGTTCTTCCCGTCTGGCGACGGCATGCATTCAGTTTCGATCCCTTCGGGATTCACGGGTTATCCACACGAACAAGCGGGCGTTGCTGACCAACTATTCAGAGGATTCCTATGAAATATCTCTGCCTGATCTACATCGACGAAAAGCTCCTCGAATCCATGCCCGCGGAACAATACAACGCAGTTGTGAAGCAATGCCTCGACTACGAGAAGCATGTGGCGAAGTCGGGAAGACTGCTTGCGGTTGAGGCACTCGAGCCGGTTCAAACAGCAACCACCGTCCGCGTCCGAAGCGGGAGAACAACCGTCACCGACGGACCGTTTGCCGAAACGAAGGAACAGTTAGCGGGATTCTTTCTTGTGGAAGCATCGGATCTGAACACCGCCATCACGATTGCCGAAGGAATGCCCCAGGCGAAGATCGGAAGTATCGAAGTCCGACCGATTAAGGACCTGTCAACGCATGTGCGGTAGGGTTTCTTCTTCAAATCACTTTCCACCAGGGCGCAGCAAGCACACCGTCGGTAATCCAGAAAACGTCCCTCCCACAATGAAGCAGGAGTGCGGGAAGAGAGGACTTGCGGTATTCGTTTCTGAAGATCACGAGATGTTTTGCATCCGCAGGACGAGGCCGCGTGGTAGTTTTGACCTCGACAGGCAGGATGTGTTGTTTCCGCTCAATGACGAAGTCGACTTCTTCACCGGTCGTCGCACGCCAGTACATGACCTCCGCTCCGTTGCCGGTTCCGATCCACGCCACGATGTCGGAGAGCACCAAATTCTCAAGGTGACATCCCCGCGGCTCAGACTCTCCGGCAAGATGCAGAGCAAGACCCGTATCTACCCAGTACGCCTTCGGCGTCTTGATCAGGCGTTTGGTTCTATTGACGGCGTAGGCGGGAAGGCGGACAAGCTGATACGACGCTTCAAGCGTATTCAAGTGTCGCAGCACGGTGGGCTGTGACAGCCCGACATCGCGCGCAAGTTCTGTTTGATTGACGATATTACCCAGTCGCAAGCAGACAGCGCGCATCAAGCGACGAAAATCCACAAGCGATGCCACACTGGCGAAATCTTGCAGGTCGCGCTCCAGGTAGGTCTTGACATATCCCGCAAACCAAGCTCTCCGATCTTCGTTGTCTTCCATCATCAATGCCGGAACGGGATAACCACCGATGCGAGCAACGTCCTTCCAGTCAACTTCTTTCGTCGGCTGTTCATGAATCAACTCCACCCAGCGTTCGGGTGGCGATGAAAACAATGCATCCCATATACCGGGCAGTTGCATACCGAGAACCTCACGCCTTGTCATCGGCATGAGCGAGAAGTACGCCGCTCGACCGGCGAGTGATTCGCTGACTTGTTTCATCAGGAGGAGATTCACCGATCCTGTCAGGAGAAAGCGGCCGGCGGTTCTCTTTTTGTCAACCGAGCGCTTGATGGCGAGAAGCAAATCGGGAGAGCGCTGAACTTCGTCTATCGTAAGCTCAGAAGCTTGCCCGACGATACCATCCGGGTATGTTTGCGCCCGCTCAAGAACATCCACCTCATCGAGTGAAAGATACAGACGCTCTTTATCAAGATGCTGCACTAACGTGCTCTTTCCGGTTTGCCTCGCCCCGGTCACGACCACCACGGGGAATGATTTCAGCGCCTGTTTGAGGGTGGATTCAAGAAATCTTGGGATGTATGCATAATTATTCACGGTGTGAATGATAATCATTCACGTTGAGAATAGCAAGCCAAGGAACGCGAAACCAGAGATAATTCTTTTACCCCATGTCGAATGCGCCTGGTTCCAAACGACTATTTGGTAGAACCCGATCTTTCATGTATCTTGCAATCCCTAAAGAAAGGAGAAAGAACCATGCGATTCATGATGTTGATGATTCCTGCCGTGTATCAGGGCGAACAGGGGAAAAAAGCCGGAGCCGATTTTGCCCCGCCCGCCGATGCTGTCGAGCGGATGATG
>CAZIKE010000125.1:0-9980 GCA_964539775.1 uncultured Chitinophagales bacterium | reverse complement strand
GGCTTCAATACGAAGCTGTTGATCGGCGCAACCGACATCAGCATCGACAGACTTGTTGAACTGATCCACGAGTTAGGCGGATTGGCAATCGCCGCGCACGTCGATCGTGAAGGCTTCGGCATCATCGGCCAGCTCGGCTTCATCCCCGAAGGGTTGGCGCTTGATGCGCTGGAGCTTGCAGAACCATCGAAGCGGGAGACGATTCCCGGTTACGAGCGCCTTCGCTTCATCACGTCTTCGGATGCGCACACGCTGCAAGCCATCGGCAGCCGGTACACGACATTTGTGATGGAAGATGTGAGCGTTGATGAAATGAACAGAAGCCTCGCATGTGAAGGGGGAAGAAGTGTTCGTGTGTAGCGTTAACCACAGATTCACAGATTGAAAAAGAAGGATATGGATAGCAAGGAATTCCCGTTGAAGGAAGAAACCCACACCATTATTGGCATTTGCATGGAGGTACATAGGATACTCGGGAAGGGTCTCCTGGAAATAGTGTACAAAGACGCGATTGAATACGAGTTTCAGTCACAGGCTGTTCCCTATGAACGAGAAAAAGAATATGCAGTTCGGTACAAAGACATTATTCTTCCTCACAAGTTCTATGCAGATTTTGTTGTCTATGCTTCGGTTATTCTCGAGGCTAAGGCAGAGAAGGCTTTGGCGAACGAACATTACTCTCAACTGATCAATTACTTACGGATATCGCAGTGCAGGGTTGGTTTGATAGTGAACTTCGGAGAGTCGTCGTTGAAATGGAAACGGTTCGTCCTTTGAGAAGTGCTAATCCGTGAATCTGTGGTTTATCTTTTTCACCGAGTAGCTACTCAATGGAAGACATCTCCCTTCACATTCTTGATATCGCGGAGAACGCCATTAGAGCGAAGGCACGGAACATCGGGATACGAGTGGTGCAAGACGAGAAAGACGACAGACTCACATTAGAAATCACCGACGACGGTGAAGGTATGGACGAAGAAACAGCAAAACGTTCTACCGATCCATTTTTCACGACCAAAACGGGAAAGAAAGTCGGACTCGGTCTGCCTTTTCTTGCCCAAGCGGTGGAAGAAGCGGAAGGGACGCTGAACGTCGAAAGTGCTGTGGGAAGAGGAACGAAAGTTACTGCGGTGTTCAAGCTCAGTCACATCGACCGGAAACCGTTGGGCAATCTCGATGAGACCGTACGCTGTTTGAAGGCAACGCATCCTGAAGTGAATATTTCTTTCGAATATGCGGCGAATGATAAGGCCCGATAAGTATGAACCGCGAAGACACGAAGAGATATGGATGGAATACAGGCCGCTCTCTCAACTCTTTGACCATCTTCGAGCCTTTGTGCCTTAGTGGTTGACGAAACAGGACAACGCGATGATCACGCTAACGATCAACAATCAGAAGGCAGAAGTTCCGGAGGGAACGACGCTTCTCGAAGCCATCGAGGAGTTGGGTATGCGCGTTCCTACGCTCTGCCATCACAAGGCGCTGACGCCTTACGGTGCGTGCCGGCTTTGCGTTGTGGAGGTCCATAACGCCGGCCGCAACCCGACGGTGCAGGCGTCGTGCTCGTACCCCGCGCTGGAAGGGATCAGCGTGTTTACCGATACCGATCGCATCAAACGGGCGAGGAAGATCACCGCCGAGCTGCTGCTTGCACGCTGTCCGGACTCCGAGACGATCCGGCGCATTGCCGCCGAGCATGGCGTGACGGAGCCGCGCATCAAGAAAAAGTTTGACGATTGCGTGTACTGTGGCTTGTGTGTCCGCATGTGCGAGGAACGCATGGGCCGAAATGCGATCGGGTTCACGGGTCGCGGACCGCGCAAGAAACTCGAACCGCCGTTCGGCAAGCACAATGAAATCTGCTGGACGTGCGGTGCGTGCGATTTCATTTGCCCCACAGGCAAGAAGGTAAGAAGCATGGCTTCTCCCTTTACACCGGTGCCGATCCAGAATTCGTACAACCTGGGACTCAGCTCCCGTCCCGCCATTTCGATTCTCTACCCGCAGGCGATTCCCAACAAGCCATCCATCGACAACACCGCGTGCATTCGACTGAATTATGACAACTGCGGCATCTGCGAAGTCGTCTGCCAGGCCAAGGCAATCAAATACGATCAACAGGACCAGACCGTTGAGCTGAATGTCGGCGCCGTTGTGCTCGCGCCGGGCTACGAAATCTTCGACCCCATCGTGAATAAAGATCTCGGATACGGCCGCTATCCAAATGTCATCACCTCGCTGCACTTCGAGCGCATACTCTCGCCGTCGGGACCGTATGACGGACATGTGTTGCGTCCATCCGACCGCACGACACCCAAGCGCATCGCGTTCATTCAGTGCGTCGGTTCTCGCGACTACGAGCGCGATTACTGCTCGGCTGTTTGCTGCATGTATGCCACGAAAGAAGCCATCATCGCGAAGGAGCACGCCGGTGCCGACCTGCAGTGCGACATCTTCTTCATGGACATCCGTGCCTTCAGCAAGGGGTTCGAGTCGTACTTTGAGTTGGCAAAGAAGCAGGGCATCAGGTACATCCGCTGTCGAGTGCCGGTGATTGAGGAGGTGCCGGAGACGAAGAATCTGATCGTTAGGTATCTTACGGAGGATGATCGGAAAGCGTCGCAGGAGTACGATCTCGTCGTGCTTTCGGTCGGCATGCAGCCGCCGCAGGGAGTCCGGAAGATTGCAGAAACGTTCGGCGTGAAGCTGAACAGATTCGGTTTCTGCGAAACGTCTGCCTTCAGCCCCGTTGAAGCCGGGCGTGAGGGAGTCTATGTTGCCGGCCCCTTCACCGAGCCGAAGGACATTCCTGAAACTGTTGCGCAAGCGTCGGCAGCCGCGGCGAGGGTGATGGAGCTTTTGGACGAAGCACGCGGCAGCCTGATCACGCCAACTGTTTATCCGCCGGAGATTGATGTGCGTGGACAGGAGCCGCGTGTGGGAGTCTTCGTCTGTCATTGCGGAACCAACATCGCCGGCGTTGTGAACGTCCCTTCGGTGGTGGAGTACGCTGCAACACTGCCGGGTGTCGTCTATGCCGAAAACAATCTCTACACCTGCTCCAACGATAGTCTCGAACGCATCAAACAAAAGATCGTTGAGCAGAAACTGAATCGTGTTGTGGTTGCTTCGTGTACACCGCGAACACATGAGGCGCTGTTCCGCAGTGCTGTACGCTCGGCAGGACTCAACCCGTACTATTTCGAGATGGCGAACATCCGTGACCAATGCTCGTGGGTACACATGCACGAGCCGGAGAAAGCGACCGAAAAATCCAAAGACCTTGTCCGGATGGCGGTGGCGAAGGTGAAGCTCAACGATCCGCTCTACCTGCGCCCGCTCGATGTCTCGCACGATGCTCTGGTGATCGGCGGCGGCATCGCCGGTATGACGGCAGCGCTCTCCATCGCCGAGCAGGGATTCACTGCGCATCTGGTTGAGAAGGAAGCTGAGTTAGGCGGGTATCTGCGGGGCGTTCACTATCTGCTCAACGGCGAAGACCCACAGGAAGCGTTGCGGGAATTGATAGCGTCGGTAACGTCACACAAGAATATTCACGTCTACACAAACGCCACGCTTACAGAAGTGAAAGGTTCACTCGGGAATTTCGAGTCGAAGATCACTGTGGGGGGAAACGGACGCGCCGTCGAGATTCGCCATGGCGTCATCATCGTGGCGACCGGGGCGCAAACGTACAAACCCGCCGAGTTTCTTTACGGGCAAGATCAGCGCGTGCTGTTGCATCGCGAACTCGAGCAGCGTCTCGCTGCCGGTGAATTTCGGGCGAACACGGTTGCATTCATCCAGTGCGTCGGTTCTCGAACGCCGGAACGACCCTACTGCAGCCGCACCTGCTGCTCGGAAACGATCAAGTTGGCGTTGCGACTCAAAGAACGCCAGCCCGAGACGCAGGTGTACGTGCTCTACAGAGAGCTGCGGACGTACGGTTTCCGCGAGGCATACTACACGAAAGCGCGACAGCGTGGTGTGGCGTTCATCCGCTTTGCTGACGACAAGCCGCCGACGGTTGTCGGTCACAACGGCAAGCTTTCCATCGTTGTGCATGATGAAACGCTCGGCGAAACGATCCAACTCCTGGTTGACACTGTTGTCCTTGCCGCGGCGACGATTCCGCACGAGGGAAACAAAGACCTTGGCCAGTTGCTCAAAGTGCCGCTGAGCGAAGACAAGTTCTTCCTCGAAGCACACCGGAAGTTGCGTCCCATTGATTTTGCCACCGACGGCATCTTCCTCTGCGGCAACGCGCACTCACCGCTCGATGTCGAAGAGGTCATCTCACAAGCGCTGGGAGCTGCCGCCCGCGCAGCAACAATTCTTTCGCGCGACCAGATCGAGCTTGAGCCGACGATTTCTCATGTGGTAAACGAGAACTGCGATGGCTGTGCCTACTGCGTTGACCCGTGCCCGTTCAAGGCGATCACGCTTATTGAATATGAAGTCGGCGGCGAAATCAAGAAGCGCGTGGAAGTGAACGAAGCAATCTGCAAAGGCTGCGGCACATGCATGGCAACGTGTCCGAAGAAGGCGATCTTCGTCTGGCACTTCCGGCCGGAGCAGTTGCAGGCGGAGGTGAAGGCGGCGTTAGGGTTGGGGGTGTAAGGAAAGATTCCTTGTGTGATATCGTAAATATTCGATTCTGATGAAAGCTGGATCACACATACCACAACTGGTTCTTGAGACTTGTATGTTGGGCGAGGAACTGCGTAAGCTTCCGGGCAACAAGATAGACATCTCTTCTCCGAATCAGAACGATAATGCCGAAATGGTCAGTACGTTGTTCAATACATTCACGGTAAAGACGTTCGAAGTGAACGCGGTTGTGTGTGACCAGGGTGCTTTCGAGAGCAATGGCATGTTCGAGATGGGCGCGATCGCTTTTGCCGAGCATCTGTTCTTCCCGCGCTGTTCTGGCTTCGATGTCGCATGCTCGAAGGAGCGTGGCGATGAGAACAGACACGTCTTCGTCAAGATAAACGCGTGCTACTCAAATCTTCCGGAACTCGGTTGGCGGCAATAAGCTGATCGATTTCTTCTTTGTGATCAGCATAGAAACTGAGGGCATCAAAGACTTGTGAAAGGGTCAGGTGGGGAAAATGGACAAGAATCTCTTCGGGTTGGGCACCCATGTTCCACCATTCGGCTATATCTCGGACAGAGATTCCCGTGTTCTTAATTATCGGTTCCCCAGTCTTTGGGTCGCGCATAATGTGTCGATGCTGAGTCTCAAGTTCTTTCATCGTATCGCCTTTTTTCTAAGCTACACAAGACACTGATGTCGGGACTCAAGGATGACTGAACAAATGTAGTGAAATCTCTTGTGGTAACCAAACGCGCGTAAGGCAGTCCGAAGAAGGCGATCTTCGTCTGGCACTTCCGGCCGGAGCAGTTGCAGGCGGAAGTGAAAGCGGCGTTAGGGTTGGGGGTGTAAGTCGGTTGCAAGCGATAGCAGGTCTCTGATGGATAAGCGAGAGGAACAGTCGGCTAGAATTCAGGGGGTGAGATGATCTCGATTGCCGGGAAACCTGCAAGAGCATTTACGAGATTGACTGCACGACGTGTTCGCACTTTCACAAGGTGTGTAAAGTTCCAGCTGACCAGGAACTCCACGTGATGCACAACGGCGATTGCGACGTGCAATCCATCTCTGTGATAGCGCAATGGGAAAATGCCCTCTTCGCAGTAACGATCAGCAAGGGCAGTGGCTTCAGGAGTGATCGGAAGGATGTTGAAGTCGCTGGTCCTTTGGGTGAGTTGGAGCCGAAGAGATTCTTCCGCTGCGGTTAGCTCATCGATGACCAGCGTCGAAATAAAGGTGGTTTGAGGGTTGAGATGCTTCCAGAATGCTTTTGTCATCCGCTGGCGCTCGAGCGCTCGTTGATCAAAGAGAGCGCTGATGACGGATGTATCAAGGTAAAGACGCCTGTTCGTGGTGTTGGCCGGATTCACGTGTCGGACGTCGACGAAGATTTCTCAACTGACGCTCGAAGTGCGCGCAGCAGATGCAACTCATACATGAGGTCGTCATCGGGAAACTCTTCACGCACTGAGGCTTTCAACGCTTCGTATTTGCTTTGCGAGATGCGAAGCTCCTTTGCCAGTTTATCTGTGTCGAAGATGCGGAACATCGTTCCCATGAATTCCTTCCAAAGGTTGCCCGATAGGGCTCGCGTGCGCAAGCCACAAGAATATAGAGAATCCTCCTTTGGCAATCAACCTTGTGCAGACATGCATGGCAACGTGTCCGAAGAAGGCGATCTTCGTCTGGCACTTCCGGCCGGAGCAGTTGCAGGCGGAAGTGAAGGCGGCGTTAGGGTTGGGGGTGTAAGTCGGTTGCAAGCAAGAGCAAGTCAATGATGGCTAAGCGAGTTAAAGTCGTGATTCGAGAGGAATGAGAATATGAATGATGTGAAGAACGATTTCGAACCATTGATCATCAACTTCTGCTGCTATTGGTGTTCCTACACCGGCGCAGATTTGGCGGGCACGTCGCGCATCCAGTACCCGCCCAACACGCGCATCATCCGTGTGCAGTGCACGGGTATGATTCATCCCAATATCATCATCGAGGCGCTCACAAGCGGAGCTGATGGTGTGTTGGTGTGCGGCTGTCACCCGGGCGACTGCCACTATCTCGAAGGCAATCTCCGGGCGAAGGCGCGTGCCGAGGCAATAGAATTGATGCTGCAGGATTTCGGTATCGAGCCGGAGCGGTTTCGGCTTGAGTGGGTCTCTGCCTCTGAAGCTCAACGCTTCGCGCAGGTCGTAACGGAATTTATTGAACAGGTCCGTAAGGTGGGACCGAGTCCGTATAAAATAGCGGTGTGAGAACAATAAACCATGGATACGCTGAACAAATCAATTCAATCCACAATCAATTCATTCATTCACTAAAAGAAAGGAGGACTGTATGGCAGTCCGACTGGCGCAAGAGTGGTTCACGATCTGTGGAGGGTGTGAAGTCACCATCCTCGACGTCGGCGAGCCGCTGCTTGACATCCTCGAAAAGCTCGAGATCGTCCACATGCCGGTCCTCATGGATCATAAGGTGTACGGACAGACCGGAGAGAAAAAGGAGATGGAAATCCCTGAGGCGGACGTGGGCATCATTACGGGCGGCATCAGAAATGAGGAGCACAAAAAGCTCGCTCAAGAGATGCGCAAGAAGTGCAAGACACTGGTTGCGATGGGATCGTGCGCGTGCTATGGCGGCATACCCGCCTTAGCAAACCTGTCCACTGTGGAGGAGCTTCTCCAGAAGGTGTACCGTGACTCGGTCAGCACGGAGTCGAACGGTATTCCCAAAGAAGACATTCCTCCCATGACCGACCGGGTGTATGCGATTCACGAAGTGGTGCCGGTGGATGTGAAGCTTCCCGGCTGCCCGACTACGCCCGAGATCTTTGTTGACGCTGTTACGGCGTTGCTGGAAGGCAAGCCGTACCAGCTCAGCGGCAAGAGCGTGTGCGATGAGTGCCCGTTTGTGCGTGAGAAGAAAGCGGTCTCCGCGCGAAAGCGTCCGTTGGAGCCGATTCAGCTCAGGCCCGGTGCGCCGATGAACACGGTGCGCTGCATCATGGAGCAAGGCTATCTCTGCCTTGGACCGGCGACCAAGGCGGGTTGCGGCGGTCACGAAGGTACTCCGCGCTGCATACGCGCTTACATGCCTTGCCGGGGTTGCTTTGGGCCTCTGTCGGACAATGCGAATCCCATGGTTGACATGATGGGCGCGCTGGCCTCCATCGGCTTGGATGCGAAACAGATTGAAGATCGAGCAGCGACCTTCAACCGCTTTGCAGGCGCGCAAGGCAGACTGAGACCCATGCCCACGAAAGGAGGGAAACCGTCATGACACAGACACTTGTCATTCAACCGGTCAGCCGCATCGAAGGCCACGCCAAGGTCACCATTCAGCTGGACGATGCGGGGAACGTACACGAGACGCGCGTCAACGTGCTCGAACTGCGCGGCTTCGAGAAGTTCTGCATCGGCAGGCCCGTCGAAGAGATGCCGCGAATCATGACGCGCATTTGCGGCGTCTGCCCCTGGTCGCATCATCTGGCGTCGGGTAAGGCGTGTGATGCAGTCTTCGGCGTTGAGCCTCCGCCGGCCGGCAAGAAGTTGCGGGAGTTATGCAATAGCGTGGCGTACATGGAAGAACACATCCTGCATTTCTACTTCCTTGCCGGAGCCGACTTTGTTGTGGGACCGGATGCCGACCCCGCCGTGCGCAACGTCTTAGGGATCGTCCAGAAGGCGCCCGATGTGGCGAAGAAGGTGGTGCGCGTGCGTCATATGTGTGCGAAGATGTTGGAGATTCTCGCCGGCAAAGCGATCCATCCGGATGCCGTTGTGCCCGGCGGATTCAGCAAGCCGTTGCTGCCCGCCGAGCGTGATCAGGTGCGGAAGATGGCCGATGAGTGTCTCGACCTCGCCAAGTTCTCGATCGCGTTCGCAAAGGAAAACATCTTCCCGCAGTACCTCGACACGGTAAAGTCTCTTGGCGTCATCGAGACGGGATTCCTCGGCACAGTGAAGGATGACGGAGCACTGAATCTCTACGACGGAAAGCTCCGCTTGATGAGTAAGGATGGATCGTACGTTGATTTCCCCTATGATCGGTACACCGACTACATCAGCGAGCACATTGAGTCGTGGAGCTATTTGAAGTTCCCGTACGACAAGCGAGCGGGGAGGTTTTCCATGGATCTCGACAATCCAAACGGCATCTATCGAACCAACACGTTAGCGCGCATCAATGTCTGCGACCATATCGACACACCGTTGGCGCAGGCAGAGTTGGAGGAGTTCCGCAAGAGCTTCGGACGACCTGCCCAGCTGACGCTCCTGTACCACTGGGCTCGACTGATCGAGCTGTTGTACAATGCGGAGAATGCCATCCGCTTGTTGGATGACCCGGGAATCACGGATACGGAGACGCGCGTGAAGGTTACGCCGCGCGCTGCGCGCGGTGTCGGCTGCGTCGAAGCGCCCCGCGGAACGTTGATCCACGACTACACCACCGACGAGAAGGGGATACTGACCAACGTCAACCTCATCGTCGGCACAACGCATAACAACGCACCGATCAACATGTCGGTGAAGCAAGCGGCGAAGTCGTTGATCAAGAACGGAAAATACGATCAAGGAATCCTGAACCGCGTCGAGATGGCGATCCGTGCGTATGATCCGTGCCTCTCATGTGCCACGCACAAGTTCGACGGCACGCTGGCGGTGCGGGTTGACATCTACAACGCGCAGGGCGACTTGATTGATTCGATGGCAAACTAAACTGTAGGGCGAAGTGCCACTTCGCCCTACGTTGTTATTTCAATGGAACAAAACATTCTTCCCGACTTTTGCACCAAGCGTGTTCTCATCCTTGGGTGCGGCAATCGTCTGTTCGGTGACGACGGGTTCGGTCCCGCCGTTATTGATCATCTCACCGCTCACTACGAGATTCCCGAGGATGTGTATGTCATGGATGTCGGTACAGGAGTTCGGAAGCTGCTCTTCACGCTTTGCCTGAGCTCGGAGGTGCCCCGTACCATCTTCATCATTGATGCCGTTGACAAAGGGAAGAAACCGGGAGAGATCTTTGAAATACGTCTCGACGACATCCCGGTCGAAAAGGCGGATGATTTTTCTCTGCATCAAGCTCCCTCCTCCAACCTCGCAAAGGAGCTTGAGCAAAAAGGGGTGAAGGTGAGAGTGCTTGCCTGCCAGGTTCAATCCATCCCCGAAAGCGTGATGTGGGGGCTTTCGGAGCCTGTTGCCAACGCCGTACAGCGACTGTGTGATGTTCTCGTCAACGAGCTGTCCGTGACAACTCCTCGCGCCGAGCCACGGTGAACACAGCGCTTGGCGGTATCCCGCACTCCCCTTAACCATTCACAGTTGCAGTGAGCCGAAAACTGACTGAGCCCCTCGCAGGCGTGTAGGACGTCTAACCGCAGAGG
>CAZIKE010000124.1:0-9999 GCA_964539775.1 uncultured Chitinophagales bacterium | reverse complement strand
GAGATGATGTGTGATGGAGCCGAGGCACGGGACTCCGGCGTAGCCGGGACGGAGGCGGGGAACGCCCAACACAATTTGCATCATCTCAGCATTGATTAGCTCCGTTGCTTCTGGGTACGCATTTGTCTAATTTGCTTCTGCATTTTTATCAAGGAGGTTCTTAGCGTATGAAAAGAGTTGTCTTGATTCTTGCACTATCGCTCATTGTTCTTACAGGATGCGGCAAGCCTTCGCCCGAGGAGTATGTGGGCAGGGCGACGGTTGCCATCAATGAAAAGAACTTCAACGTTGCCATCGAAGAATACGAGAAGCTGATTGCCGATCATCCTGGTTCTCAGCAGGCAGAAGAGGCACTGATGACGATTGCGCGGATCCAGGCGGACGAGCTGAAGCAGTACGACCGCGCCATTGCCTCGTACAAGCGGTATCTTGATGCTTACCCCGAGGGAAAGCAGGCGCCGATTGCTTTGTTTCTCAGTGCCTACCTCTACCACAACGAACTGAACGACCTGGGGAACGCAAAGGCGATGTACGAACAGTTCCTCGCAAAGTATCCCGACCATGAGATGGCCATATCCGCAAAGTTTGAGCTGGAAAACCTCGGGAAGAAACCCGAAGAACTCCTTCCTGTCCAGCAACCGGAGAAAACGCAGGTTGCTGCGGTACCCACACAGACAGTAAAGAAAAAGTAGTGGCAGAAGAGTATCGGCTATACTTGCAGCCGGGCGTGGTTGCAAAGCTTGCCAACATGGAGCTTCGCGCACGCCTGGTGGTGGAGGGATTCATCACCGGTCTGCACAAAAGTCCCTATCACGGCTTCAGCGTCGAGTTCGCCGAACACCGGCAATACATGCCCGGCGACGAGATCAAGCATATCGATTGGAAGATCTACGGCAAGACGGATCGATATTACATCAAGCAGTACGAAGAAGAAACCAATCTCAAAGCCTACATCGTGCTCGATGCCAGCAGATCCATGGCGTACGCGTCGTCGGGTAACATCAGGAAGATGGAGTACGCGGCGTATCTTGCCGCTTCGCTTGCCTACATGATGATCAAGCAGCAGGATGCCGTGGGGCTGGCGGTGTTCGATGAGCGGGTAACGACGTATCTGCCGCCTCATGCAACGAGGGCGTACCTGCGCCAGATTCTCGTCGCGCTGCATCATGTGCAGGCAAGCAACCGCACCGGGGCCGGCAGGTCGCTGCACCAGGTGGCAGACCGTATCCGGCGGCGTGGGCTGGTTATTGTCATCAGCGATTTGTTCGACAACCCCGACGAGGTGATTGCGGCGCTCAAACACTTCCGGCACAAGAAGAACGAGGTCATCGTCATGCACGTGCTGGACCCGCTGGAGCGGAGTTTTGCCTTCGGCAGCGATGCAATATTCAAGGATATGGAAACCGGTGAGCAGCTCATGACCCAGCCGTGGCAAATCCAGAAGGCATATCAGCGAGAGTTTCGTTCCTTTTTGGAACGCTACAAACGTGAGTGCCTTGAGAATTATGTGGATTATGTGTTGATGGACACCGCGACCCCCTTCGATGTTGCCCTTACCGAATACCTTCACAAGCGCGAACGCATTTACTGACTGCATCATACCGGCGGGTCTTCAACCGGAAGCTCATCTGTTCCTCACCGGCCTGCTTCGGCAACAGGATGTGCACGCCTCTCTCAAGCCGCAGGCGCAACAGCGATAGACAAATATGTCGCTACGCCACTTGACATGACGACATAAATGTCGTATCATATTTCTGCCCCACCTATCAGGCGTAGTCTTGTCACGCAAACATCTTCCCATGACACTGGTGCCATATACGGCGTTGCTGCAGCAGTTCAAGTCACCTCCGGCGGGAAAGCTGTTTTGCCTGCACGGTGATCGGAGCGTGTTTCAAGTGTCGCTCTACGCGGCATCGCACGCATTGATTGGCGGGCATCCGGTGGCGTTGGTGGATGGTTCCAATCATTTCGATCTCTATTACCTTGCCGAGGTTGCGCGTCGCGTTGCTGCTGGTCAGCTTGCCGTGAAGAGGCGCATCACGCCGGAAGAGTTATTGGAGCGCATTTATGTTTCGCGAGCATTTACCTGCTACCAGATGGAGGCGACCATTACCGAGCGGCTGCCTCGATTTATCTATGAGAAGCACACATCCATCATTATGATCTTTGGGCTGTTAGATACATTCTATGATGATCAGGCGCCGTTGTTTGAAGTGCGGGCGAGTGTGCAGCGCATTCTGTCCGCGTTGCGAGCGCTCAAGCAGGCCGATCGCTCGATCCTGCTCGCGTCGCTCGACGTGCGTCCTGCTTCGAAGGAACGAGCAATGCTCTTCCCGACACTGCGCAAAGCGATGGATGAAGTGTTTTCGATTGTTCGGCAGGACGACACATTGCGCATCCTGCGAGAGACCGGAGAGCAGCATAGCCCCAGGCTTCGAGTCGAGGATACGACAATCCTGACAAGGAAGACGACGGCTCTCTCTACTTCCCAAACGAAGTCAGTATGAGCAGATACCAGAACGACATTGGAGGAGGAAAACATGGGACGCACGGTTCCGACATTTACCATGGTCATCCAGCAGGAAATGGAAAGCTGGTCGAAGTATCGACGCGGATTGCGAAAAGAAGATCAGGAGGCGTTGGACGAATTGTTTCGCGCGGCACGTTTGCAGTTAGCAGGGAGCGCCTATGCAGCGCGTCCGATTCCGTTTGAAAGCATCGTCATGTCCATGTTGGTGTCGCAGCAGCGCTGCTTGCAGGAGTTGCGTGAGCGGATCGCTCGAATGGAGCACAACGGCACTACGCTCGAGCAGTCTCGCGCCGCATTTATACACAAGCAGACGAAGACCTGAAGTGTTCCTGAGACGTTAGACTCAGTCTCGTTGTTCGAGATGTCCTTCGGCCTGCGTGTCTTGCAGATGCTGTTTCATCTCCTGTGCCCACGAGATCAGTTGCGCCTTCTGCTGCTCCGAGAGCCGCGCATCTGCATGAGCAAAGAGATAGGAGGGAAGAGGCATCGTGCCCTTTTCTATCTGCTCGGCAATCTCCTCGAACTTCCTGTATTGCCACCGACGAGGACGGCCCGCAAACTCGGAAAAGTTCAATTCTCGTTTTGCATCCATGATGTGACTATTCAGCCACCAGCCCACGGGCTGAACTTCGGCGTACCACGGATAGCGTGTGCTGTTGCTGTGGCAATCGTAACAGGAGTTGCGCAGTATGGCATGAATGTCGGGCTGCACCGGGTACTGCGCGGTAATGTCGTTCTCGGGCGGAACAGGCGCTATGTTTTTTTCAGGGCGGACAAACTGCACGAGGACAAGCAACGCTGCAAGTGCCGATGCACTACCCTTCAGGATTTTTTTAGCCATGACAAGTAAACAATGTTGGAGGGGAAGTGTTCTTGCGGCCAGAGAGCAGCCTCTTACCGGAGATGAGTATAAGGATTTGATGTGAAAAAAGGTACCGTGCCGGGCAAAGGAAGCAAGACGCGCCTGTTGAGGCGCTCGAAACAACACGGCGCGCCTTTCGTGAGAACGCGCGCCGGTTCGTTCGGTGCTACTCTCCTCCCTTCTCTTTTCGCTCCAGTGCCGTTCCCGGGCTTTCGTTCTCGAACAACCGCTCCACCGGAATGACGCGCGATCGTTCCCTGTTCACATTAAGCGGAAGCTTCTCGATGATCTTGTCCTCGTCCAGAATACGCTGTGCGACAGGGGACGTGTAGGTGATGGGGGATGGTTCATTTCTGAGGATTCTCTCCAGAAGACTCTGCGCGTCTTCAGCCACCATCGCCACTTTCATGTTGTTTGGATCAATGTATTTCTTGATTGCCGCGTTCACACGCGCAACATCGAGCGTGCGGAGTTCCTTATCGATGCGGTCGATGAAATAGTCGGTGCCGTAAAACTCGGAATCCATCTTGTAGCCGAGCCTGCGATCGAGCGTCTGCGCCCAGAGCTTGGAGTAGTTGAGCAGAAACTTCCTTGTCTGCTCGAAATCTTTCTCGCTCAGACCGTTCTCGACGAACTTCTGGAGTTCATACAGAGCTGCCCGGAGTGCGAAGTGCGCGTTCTCCGGTTGCACCGGCCTCAACCACACGCTGAAGTACTGCTGGCGCAACGGCGTGTTGACGTTGGGGAAGACGCTTCCCGAACCAAGTCCGCCGGTAAAGCGCTCGATGTAGGAATAGTCGCCGTAGTTCAAGCCGCGGTCGCCACGGAGGCGGTTCATGAGCACGCCGTTGAATGTGCGGTGCTCGCCCAGGTACGAGTTGGCAACCATCAGGGCATAGAAGTCGGCATCCTTGCGCGTAATGGGCAGTGTGTGGCCGAGGGAGATGGCGGTGGCGCGTGCAGGTTTCTGCACAATGCTGACTTCGAGGGCCTGGGCCTTTTCGGGTGTGGGCAGTGCAACCGGCTCGAACGCCCCGTCGGGCAGTGCCGAGAAATCTTTCTTCATTTGTGCAATAAGGCTTGCTGGATAACCGCCGGCCACGCCAAGCCAGATGCGTCCTGTGGTGTACATGTGGCTGTAGTACGCCTTCACATCATCGAGTGTGATGGACTTGAGTCCCTGCACGGTGGCACCCGCCGTTCCGTACGGATGGTTGGAGAACAAGAGCACATTCAACATCTCCTTGCCGAGGTTTTCGTCGTCTGTGCCGCGCAAATTCTTCTCGAGATAGTTCAGCAAGAGATCCTTATTGCGCGTAAAGTCGTCGGGATCGAAGCGCGGGCGGAGCAGCAGACTGGAGAAGAGTTCATAGAAGGCATCGAGGTGATCGCGGTGCACGCTTCCAATAAATGTGGTGATCTCTTTGTCCGGCTGGACATTGATGGTTGCGGCCCAGGGATATAATGCCGCAAGCACTTGCTGGTACGTCAGCGTCGTTGTTCCGCCATTGGCAATCAGATAGGCGGTGAGCGCGTTGATGCCCTCCTTTCCTTTCCAGTCGTTTGCCGAGCCTGCGCGAAGGATGATTCGGAAATTGATCAACGGCGAGTTTTCGCTCCTGATGTGGGTCACCTTCAGCGGCGTCTTCGCAACTGCCATAACGGTCATCATGAGCACCATCGATGTGAGAAGTGTTTTCATGTTAGTGCGCTCCTTCCTGCGTGAGAAGAACAACGGTTCTGTTGCTGGGGGCGAAATACTTGTTTGCAACAGTCACTAGGTCCTGCGGCGTTACTCTGTCGTACAGTGCGTAGACCCGATTGACACTCTCCGGGTCTCCCGTCATGGAAATATAGTGCGCAATGCTGTTGGCGATCGCATCGGCATTGTTCAGACTCATCGCATAACTGTATTTCATGTGCGACTGGATATTGTTGAGCTGTTGTTCAGAGATCGGCGCAGCCTTCGCCTCCTCAATCGCCTCGAAGATAGCATTCTTGACATGATCAATGTTCTTCGGATCCTTGATCCGCGTGACGATGGTGAACAGTCCCGGGTCGCGTGCGTCGCCCTGCCCGCCTTGAATGAACTCCACGGCCTGCTCCCGAATCACGAGCTGTGTGTAGAGTTCGGACTGCTGCGAGAAGAGATACTGGGCTAACAGGTCGATTGCCGGCATGTCGATCGCGTTGTCGCTGAATGCCGGTCCGTGGTAGCCGATGGCGAGAATCGGGAGCGTGTTGGCCTTCCACTTCATCTCCACAAACTTTTCCTGCGTCTGCGGAGGTTCAGCGGGAACGTCCAGCGTGAAGCTGCCGCGCTTCCAGGCACCATAGTACTTCTTTGCGAGAGCAACCAGTTTCTCGTGCTTCACATCCCCGACCACAACGATGGTGCAGTACTCAGGCCGGTACCAGCGGTCGAAAAACGTAAGACTGTACTGGTACTGGTTGGGCATGTCCATGATGTCCTTCAGAAAGCCCATCGTCGTGTGCTTGTAGGTGTGCTTTTCGTACGCGGTGTCGTAGAGTTTTTCGAAGATCGAAAGAAACGGGCTTGAGTAGTTCTTGTTGTACTCACCCAGAATAGCTCCCGCTTCCGTTTTGAAATCTTCTTCCGTGTACTTGAGGTTCATGAAGCGGTCGGACTCCAGGTCCATGATTGTTTCGAGCGCTTCCGCACTGGCGAGTGTGTGATAGACGGTGGCGTCGTTGTTCGTGTACGCATTGTTGTCGGCGCCGATGGACTTCAGGACCTCGTTGAAGGCATCCTTGCTATACTTCTCCGTGCCGCGGAACATCATGTGTTCGAAGAAATGGGCGAAGCCCGACAGTCCCGGCTCGATTTCGTTGCGAGAGCCTGCTCGCACAACCGTGTAATAAGCAACAATGCCCGGACTGTCGAACGGGATCGACACGATCTTCAGTCCGTTCTCCAGCATCGTTTGATGTATGGGATACGGAAATACCTTTGTGGTCTTCTTCGTATCCGCCGATCTCACCTCGGTGACCATTAGGACTAATGGCACCAAGGCGAGAGAGAGTGTGTAGCTGTTCATGGATCCTCCTGTATCATGAGTTCGTGTTGTGAAGTGCCGCAAGTTGCTGACGCCCATCTTCCTCCCGACCGACTCGAAAGACATGCGCTCTCCACCGCTACTCATAAATCAAGCACGATTGAGTCGTTTAGTTGTACGGACGGCAAGCAAAATGTTACGCTCCGTTGTAACGACCACTTCGAGTCCGTCCGCCACAACAATCTTTACCTCCTCGAGTGCGAAGCGTTTGATGAAATCGGACACATACGTTACGAGTAGAGTGCACTCAGCGGGGCGGGCAGCCGTCGGAACAGTGCGCGCAATTCGCGGATCAGCGAGCGGACGGTGCGCCGCGATATCGCAGGCTGCGCGAAACGGATAACGTAATCCCACGTTGCAGCGGCGATGCCCACATCCTTCTTTGCCTGCTCGCTCAGATAATATTTGTGATCCATGATCTGCACGTAGAGACTTGCAGCTGTTTTGTCGGGAAAGAACGACGACAGTTCGTACTCGTTGAACAACCTGCATACGGGTTTGAAGATGTCGCGATACCAATGCTGCGCTGCATCCTCCAGCGGCACTTCACGGCCCTCGCGTTCACTCATGTACCACTTATGTTCATTGACGTGCTTGAGGAGAATCGTGCCGTACCCCTTGGAATCGAAGTCGCCGAGCAGCGAGTCGACATCAATGTTCGTGACCAATTCGAACGAGTGCATCTCCTGCGCTACCGCATAGCGCTCCTGGTACGTATCGATGATCATCCGCTGGTCCTGGTCGGTGATGACGGATTCACGGACGATGCCGCTGGCTTTCAAGTCAGCTTCCATCCAGAGCATCGATTCAAGAAAGAACTCGACATCGGCAAGACGCAGCGACTCGGAGAGTGAGGGATGGATTTCGACGGTTTCTGCGTCGGCAAGCACAGCGCGCAGTTTTGTTCGGTATCCCAGTTGCGGCTCCACCTCGTTGCTGAAGTGAATGAGCATGTTGGCAAGAGAGGCATCTCCCCAGTACACGCCTTTGCTGTGCATCTCCACAAATAAGGTGATCACGGCGTCCCAGATACGGCGTCGGTTTTCCTTCGAGAAGCCGCGCTTGTAGAGGAATGCGTCGGGCACTACTTTTTCCATCAACTCCGTTATCAGGTAGCCCGTCTGCCGTTGGTAAACCTGTGAACCGACGTGTGTGTCAACGACGCCTGCCCCGTCATCACGCTCGACGACGCCAACGGGTGTCAGGGTGCGGATCCCCATGGCCTGGAGCCTGACGTAGGTGTCGTGTTCGTGCATAGCGGTTTCACGTGAGGTTTCCTTGATCGCAAAGCTCCGGCCATGCAGCTGCACAAAGCGGACAACGTGTCGCGAAAGGCCACTCTTCACTTCCAGCAGCTTGACGCGATGATCATCCCAGGCTTCGAGCGGATGCTGCCACGGAAGCGAAACGAGAGGGGCAAGCTTCTCAGGCAATACAAAGAAGCGGAGATTCCCGGTTTCCATCACGGGCTTGCGGAGAGCTGAGCCGCCGGCAGCACGCATCTCGTTCATCGGTTATTGTACCTCGTTGCCCGTGAGCAGGCGCAGAGCTTCTTCATACTTTCTGCTGGTTGTCTCGATCACGTCCGCAGGTAACGATGGGGCGGGGGGTTGCTTGTTCCAGTTGATGGAAAGCAGATAATCCCGCACATACTGTTTGTCGAAACTTGGCTGCGGCCCCCCGGGTGCGTAACGGTCCATGGGCCAGAAGCGGGAGGAATCCGGTGTGAGCGCTTCGTCGATCCACACAAGCGCTCCGCTTTCGTCAAGCCCGAACTCGAACTTCGTATCGGCGATGATGATGCCTTTCGTTGCCGCGTACTCCGCGCCTTGCGAGTACAAAGCAATGCTCATATCGCGAAGCGTTAGGGCCATCTCACTGCCGAGCTTGTTTACTACCTCATCGAACGACATGTTCTCGTCGTGCGTGCCGAGAGGTGCCTTTGTGGTGGGGGTGAAGATTGGCTCGCTCAGCTTATCCGACTCGCGTAACCCCGCTGGCAAAGGAATGCCGCACACGGACCTTGTTTTCTTGTATTCGTTCCAGCCCGAACCCGAGAGATACCCCCGAACCACACATTCCACCTCAATGGGGCGGGTTTTCTTAACGAGCATGCTTCGCCCGGCAAAGATCTCGGGGGCCGAGCGGAACGGCTCGGGGAACTCCGCAACGTTCGTCGATACGATGTGATGCGGAACGATGTGGGAAAGCTTGTGGAACCAGAAGGCAGAGATCTGGGTCAGGACCTTTCCCTTGTTGGGGATGCCGTCAGGCAGGATGACATCAAATGCTGAGATACGGTCGGTGGCAACAAGAAGCAGTGATGCACCGAGGTCGTACAGATCGCGGACTTTTCCCGTCTTCGTGGGAGTACATCGGTTCGAGGCAGTATGTGTGATGACTGGAGCAGACATTTGTTTCCTCGCGTAGTGTTTGGTGGCTCTTTTCTTTCATCTAAAAAAACAAAAATGCACTAATGAAAACAACATTAGTGCATTCGTCATTCGCAGTGTGGAGTGTCGTTAGCTTTCCAGATTGGCTCCAAGAATCTCCTCAATAGTTCCGCGATGAAAGGTCTGATCAGGGGGCGAGGCAATGGTTGCGCGGCTGATGCTTCCCAGCTTCAAGCCCGCCCACTCAGAATGGATTTTGCTCTTGACGAAATCCGTGACGGCCTTCTGGATGTCGAACGTCTGAAGTCTCTTCTTGTTCTGCGGGTCGACAAAGATATCCACCTTGATCTCGTTGCTGGAGATCTTCTTCGGCACAATCATGTAGTCCATTTGCTCGAAGTGCCGCCAGCCATAGGTCCTGTTGGTCTTGCTGAAGGTGGAAGGAATATGACGGAAGCTGCGTTCGTCCGCCGTAGGAACGAGCGTAATGGTAACGCGCTCAAATTTCTGCGTGCCACGTGAGGGAATCATATAGGGTATCTCCAATGTAACGTGGGATGTGCTGACAGGCTCGACCGGAAGCGGCCCAACGCCCGTACCAATATAGGGACAAATTCCAACGGTGTCAACTCAACGAACTCATAAGAATCTGCGAAATGTGTTCCACGCCATCGGTCAGCGCCGCCGGACCGGGTTGAAGTATGATTGCCGACTTGATCTCGAACACCTTTCCATTGCGGATAGCATTGATGCGATCCCAGCCCGGCCGTTGGACGACACGCTCCGGTCGGAATTTCTTGCCACACCACGAGCCAATGATGACATCGGGGTTGCGTTCGGCCACCTGTTGTGGAGTGACGATCCTCCCCTGTGCATGCGGCACCGATCGAAGTTCAGCAAACACATCCTCGCCTCCTGCAATCTCGATCAGCTCGCTTACCCAGCAAATACAGGAAATCATCGGATTGTCCCACTCCTCGAAATATACTCTGAGCCGGCGAGGGAGCGCGTATGCTCGCTCACGAATTTTCTCCAGCCCTTGCTTCATTCGTTCAACGAGGTCTTCTGCTTCCGTGTGTTTTCCAACAAGGCTACCGACCAGCAAAATCGCGCGCAGAATTTCAGCAACGGTTCGTT
>CAZIKE010000123.1:0-10001 GCA_964539775.1 uncultured Chitinophagales bacterium | reverse complement strand
GCGCTGAACACTAAATGAACTCGCTTACGGTCCCCGACCGGAACTCTCTCCAGAGATGTTCTGATGTTCTCCACAAGTGCGCGCACGTAGAGCGGATGATCGTAGTAGTGCTCGATGAGCGTCGTCGGCAGAGGATTGCGCTTCTGCCGTCGCAGCACGCGATTCCACTCATTCACACTCGAACCCGTTGTCGAGCGCGAGTACTGCGGGTACAACGGCAGCAGAACAACTTGCCGCGCCCCATTACTGTACACCTGCTGCACTGCCTCCTCCGTCATGGGATGCCAGTAGCGCATCGCAACATACACCTTCGCGTTGATCGTCTTGCGAAGCTCGCTCTCCAGCGCTTCGGCCTGAGCTTTCGTCAGCTTCAGTATCGGCGACTTCCCTCCGATGGCTCTGTACAGCTCTCGCACCTTCGGCGCACGCGTCCGCGCAATGAAACGCGCAAGCGGCTTCCGAAACAGAAACGACAACGGCAAATCAATGATGTCCGGATCGCAAAACAAATTGTAGAGAAACGGCTCGACGCTCTCCAACGAGTCGGGACCGCCCAATTGCAACAGAACCACGGCTATGGGGCGTTCATCCGTCATGCAGCCACCTCTTCTTGATACTGGTTGATAATTGGGCGTTCCCCGCCTCCGTCTCGGCTACGCCGGACTTCGGCGGGTCGGGTCCGAAGTACTCCCTTCGGGACGTCCTGGGGGCTACGTCCGCCTGCTCCGCCGAAGGCGGATGAGCTTCGGCCGAAGGCCCCTTTGGGGTGCTTCGCTGAACCACGCTCAGCACTGCCCCGGCAAAGCCGGGCACCCACCGGCCGCCTAACGCACAAACACACACTCATTTCACCCACTCTCGCGGCGACTTCAGCACCTCGACCAATCGCGCCTCCGGTGAGTTTGGCTCGGGATGCACATTGTAGTGCCACTCCACGTTCGGCGGCAGGGACATCAGAATGGACTCGATGCGGCCCTTCGTCTCAAGGCCGAACGTCGTTCCGCGATCATACACTAAATTGAATTCAACATACCGCCCGCGGCGTATCGCTTGCCAGCGGCGTTCTCGCTCACCCCACGTTTCATGCATCCGTCGTCGGACAATCGGCAGATAGGCATCCAGAAATACATCCCCCACACTCTTGACGAAGGCAAAGAAACGCTCCGCGTCTCCGCGCAAATAATCGAAGAAAATTCCGCCCACGCCCCTTGTCTCCTCTCGATGCTTGATAGAGAAATACTCATCGCACCACTTCTTGAATTGTGGATAGTACGACGAGTCATGCCTGTCGCACGCCGCTTTGAGCGTCGCGTGGAAGTGCTGCACGTCCTCCTCGTACAGATAGTACGGAGTGAGATCGCATCCGCCACCGAACCAGCAGTCCCCGTGCACTTGCTCGAAATATCGAAAGTTGGCATGCACCGAGGGGACCATCGGACTCAGCGGGTGAATGATGAGAGAGATGCCCGTCGCATAGAAGTTCGTGGACGGCACATTCATCTTCAGCGCAAGCGATTCAGGCAATCCGCCAAACACCGTCGAGGTGGCAACGCCGGCTTTTTCGAACACAACCCCGCCTTCCAACACACGCGTCAATCCGCCGCCGCCGGATTTATCCGGATGTCGTCCGTCCGCACGCTCCCATCGATCCTCGCTGAAGCGCTGCTGCGGCTCGAACTCCTGCAGCGCAGCGCAAATCGTCTGCTGAAGGTGCTCGAAGTATTCCCGCGCGCGCTCCGCCAACGGACGAGCAATATCAGCCTGATGTTTCGTCGCGCTAACCTCCATGGAACACCGGACTTTCTTCCTTCACGGCCTGCACAAATGCCTTTGCATGCTCCACCGGCACATCGGGATAAATGCCGTGCCCCAGATTGAACACATGGCCGCTCCCGTGCCCGAACTTCCGCAGGATAGATCTCACTTCTCGCCGAATGACTTCCGGCGAGGCATACAGCACTGAGGGATCGAGATTACCCTGGAGAGCGACCATATCCCCTACTTGCTGACGCGCTTCAGCCATATCAACCGTCCAGTCGAGACTCACCACATCGGCACCGATGGATGCAATCTCGCGTAAGGAATGGTTGGCTCCTTTCGAAAACACAATCACCGGTTCACCTTTCCGGTGCAAGCGCGACACGACGTCGTGAATGTAGTCCAGCGAGAATTTTTTGTAATGGTCGGGGGCGAGAATGCCGCCCCACGTGTCAAAGATCTGCACGGCATCGGCGCCGGCGGCAAGCTGCGCTTCGAGAGAGAGACGCACTGCTTCTGCAAGCTTGGAAAGAAGCTGTTTCATCACCTCGGGCGCATCGAGCATCAATCGCTTGGTGTGCTTCCACTCCTTGCTGCCCGAACCTTCGATCATGTACGCCGCGAGTGTGAAGGGTGACCCGGCAAACCCGATCAGCGGCACGCGACCCTGCAGCACGCGCTTGCTTTCGGCTATGGCCTGCAGGACGAACCGCAGCGACTTCTCCGGGTCGGGAATCTTGAGATCATCCACCTGCTCGGGCGTCCTGATCGGTTCGTACAGACGAGGCCCTTGTGATTCCACCATCTCCAGTCGCATGCCCATCGCTTCCGGAATGACCAGAATATCGGAGAAGATGATTGCGGCGTCAACGCCGATGATGTCAACAGGCTGGACGGTGACTTCGGCTGCAAGCTCCGGCGTCTTGCACATCGTCAGAAAATCGGCTTTTGCGCGAACGGCTCGGTACTCGGGCAAATAGCGCCCGGCCTGACGCATCATCCACACCGGCGTGCGTTCAACGCGCTCACGCTTACAGGCTTTGAGAAACAGATCATTCATGTCACAAATTGCTATAGTATCGTTCAAGAGCCTCCACGAATCCCGTTGTCGTCGAAGTGCGTGCCTCGATATCAACAGGGAAGCCGAGCCTTCGCACGGCTGCGCGCGTCGTTGGCCCGATCACGGCGACCTTTGCTTTCCCGCTCGTGAGCAATACGGGCGATACAGCACGCGCAAAATTCTCTGCCGCCGACGGACTGGCAAACGTCACGACATCGAACTCGGCTTTCAGGATACGCTGCCTTACTTCTTCCAACGCGTTCGATTCAGGTGGAACATTCCTATACACGATGACGGTATCCACGTTCGCTCCCAACCCCGTCAAGGCATCCTCCAACTCTTCCCGTCCAAGATTTCCTTTGGGGAGCAGAACCTTCAAGCCCTGCAACTCTTCGCGATGAAACGCTGTAGCAAGAGCCTGTGCCGAAAATGACTCGGGCACGAATTCCACTGCAAGCATGTTGCGCCGCATCTCCTCCGCCGTTTTCTCTCCCACCGCGTAGAACCTGGTCTTCGTCCATAATGCCGGATTCATGCCGCAGCTCCTTCCCCGTTCACAGAACCTTCTGACACTGTTCACGCTTGTAAAGATCACAAGGTCGTAGGAAGCGATATTGCGCAGCGCCGCATCGCACGCCGTCCAGCTCTCCGGGTCGGTAATGCGGATCATCGGAATGACCACCGCCGACGCGCCACGCCTGAGAAGTTCTGCTGCAAACTCGGTTGCCTGTTCTTGCGGTCGCGTGATGAGAACTGTCTTTCCCTCAAGGCTCATCGCTCTGCACGATCGCGTCCTGACCCCGGTGTGTGTGGAGTTGTGCTCCGGCCTTCAGCGGATAGTCCCCGCTTCCGAATGTCTTCAAGAATGCGGCCTGCACCGCTCTGCAGCAGCGTCTGCGCAAGCGATGCGCCCACCTGCTCGCACTCCGACGGCTTGCCCGAGCTGCTACCGCGCACGATTGTCCTTCCATCGAGCGAGCCGACGATAGCATCGAGCCTCAGCACGTCGGTGCCGTCTTCCGTTTCGATGCGACCGTACGTTCCCACGGGAATCTGGCAGCCCCCCTCGAGCCTTCTCAGCAAAGCCCGCTCGGCAAGCGCCGCGCACGCAGTTCTCGTGTGGTGGAGGTGCTTCACATACGCTGCCGTACGTTCGTCATCACTCCGGATCTCCACTGCCAACGCACCCTGACCGACTGCGGGAAGGATCGTCTCCGGTGCAAGCGTCTCACCGATTCGGTCGGTCCATCCCAGACGGACAACGCCGGCACGCGCGAGCACCATACCGGCCCACGTGCTTTCTTCGAGTTTCTTGAATCGCGTGTTCAGATTGCCGCGAATGTCCACGATCTGAAAATCCGGACGCAGACTCAGGAGTTGGCACGCGCGGCGCAGACTTCCGGTCGCTATCCTCGCCCCCTGCGGCTGATCGAGCAGCGTCCGTGTTGGGTTTTTCGGATGCGGGATGAACACATCGCGCAGATCTTCCCGTTCACAGATAGCACCAAGCATCAGCCCGTTCGGCAGCGTCGTGGGCAAATCCTTCAAACTATGAACGGCAAGGTCAATCTGCCTCAGGAGCAGTGCCGATTCGATCTCGCGTGTGAAGAGCCCCTTGTCCCCTATCTTCGAGAGAGGAGAGTCGAGGATTCTGTCTCCTGTGGTCTTGATGACTTCGAGTGTGATCTCAAGAGCGGGGAATCGCCTGCGCAGTTCGTTCTGCACCCAGCGTGCCTGCCACAGTGCGAGGTCGCTGCCCCTGCTCCCGATAACGAGTTGCGCGCCGCTCATGACGGTTTCTGCATGCCGATCCCGAACAACTCACGCAGCGCCTTGATCCGGTTCACCGTGTCCGATCCACGACCCCCATGGTTCGTGCCGTTGCGTAGGTTGGTAATGGGTTGATGGAGAATCTTGTTGACAATCCGCTTCGTCACAATCTCCACTAACTCACGGTCCTCAGGTTTGAAGCGGTTGATGTTCTTCTCCACTTCCTGCTGGCGAATTGCTTCCAGGGCCTCGGTCAGCTCGTGGATGGTGGGGCCGACCTGAAGGGAGTTGTGCCATTTGAAGAATTCTACCATCTCCTCACGGATGATAGTAGTCACTTTGGGAATCTCCGCTTTCCGCCGCTCAATGTTCTTGTCAACGATGGCACTGAGAGAGTCCATGTCGTACACAAACACGTTTTCCACCCGATTGCACGCCGGGTCCACATTGCGCGGCACACCAATATCAATAACGAAGAGAGGATTGTTCGATCGCTGCTTCATCACCTTCTGCACGTGCACGGGCTGCACGACGTACGAGGGGCTGTTGACAGACGTGATGACAATATCAACCGTTCGGAGTGCTTCGTTCAGCATCTCGTACTCAACCACTTCTCCCTTCACCTCAAGCTTTGCCATCAGCACTTCGGCATTGGCGCGGGTTCTGTTGGCAATCTTGACCGTGCCGATTCCCTTCCCGATCAGGTGCTTCATTGTCAGCTCGCCCGTCTCCCCGGCACCAATGAGCAGCACGGACTTCTTCGAGAGATCGGCAAAAATCTTGTTCGCAAGCTCGACCGCCGCATAGCTGATGGAAACTGCCCCCTCACAGATGGAGCTTTCCGCACGCACCCGCTTACCGACATGCAACGTTGCCTGCATCAAGCGGTTCATGATCGGACCCAACATCCCCACCTGTCCTGCGAGCGTGAATGCCTCCTTGATTTGATTCAGAATCTGTATGTCGCCGATCATGAGTGAGTCAACGCCGGCAGCCACTTTGAACAGGTGGTTCACGGCGCCGCCCGAGACGTGCCCGTAGAAATGTTCGGGTTGCACTTCTCCGTGAACCTTTTTGAAATCAATGAGGAAGTGCTTCAACACGGTGCCGTCGACTTGTATGTCGGGAGTGACGCCGTACAATTCCGTCCTGTTGCACGTCGAGACAAGCATCGCCTCCTCGAAGTATTTCTCCTTAAGCTGGAGGAGCGCCTCTTTGATTTCCTCCGCGGACATCCACATCTTTTCGCGGATTTCCAGCGGGGCCGAGGTATGACTGATGCCTATCGAAAGAAGGTTCATGTTCGTATGGCGATTCGAACAATCGCTCAACATCCTTAGTAGAACGTGTGAAAACCGCTCAGGTATATATTGATCACCGTCATCGAAAGAAAGACGAAACCAAACGCGATCAGCGACATGATCATCATCCTTCGACCCTGCCAGCCCAGGGTACGCTTCGCCGCCAGACTGATGGCGTACAGAACCCAGATGGTCATCGTCCCGACCAACTTTGGATCCCAGTATGAGAACTCGTCAAAGGCACGCGGCAGCCACACGATGCCGACAACAATCGCGACGCTCAGCATCACGAAGCCGAATATTTCAGCTCTACTGCTCATACGCTCCAGCATCTCGAGGTTCGGCAAGCGGCTATAGATGATGCCGAAGCGCGACGACTTGATCTCGTGATACAACATCAGGTAAAGAAAGCCGTACACTGCCGAGAGAGAGATTGCCGTGTAGCCAAGGAGCGCTGCGGACACGTGAAAGCCCAAGAGCCTGCTCCGGAGGATCGTGGCTATCTCCGTCAGATCTTTTATGTACAGGGACGAAACGGTTTGGAAGATGAGGGCAAGGCCAAGAATGAACAAGCCCGTGTTCCCTGCCTGGCCGGCGGAATCATCGGGGGAAAGACTTGCCTTTGTGCGGAACTCTATGTACGCGTACGCGACGGCGATGCACGCAGCGAGGACGGTCATGATTTCAAAGACCGTGGTGATCGGCGGATGATCGAAGGCCGCAGTACGGATCACGATGTACGACACGTGGCAGAGAACCGTGGCCAAAAGAACAGGCGTTCTCCAACGCTCGATGCGTGGCGCACTCTTGAAGAATGCAATGCCATACATCGCTACCAACACTCCGTAGAGTATGGGCATGACAACAACGAATACGTCAACGAGGGTTACCAAATCCATGTATCGCTGGAGAGATGAAGGTATGAAAAAGCCTCAGAAATATAAGAAAAACCTGTCGAAATCAGAAACTACGCTGTTGCAAATGTCAACATCCATGCCGAGGAGTTGGAGGGAATGGTCGTACGTAGACGCGCGAAAAATGCAGAGTTGCAAAAGCGTCATGACTTCCGGAACTCGCCTCTTGTCAGATTCAAGAAAACGAGGTGTCAAAAGTTGGAACGAGAACGACCCTTGAGAATCTTGCTTCCTGCAATGTTCAGCACGCCAATGAAGGCACCGTAGAAGAGTCCGATGAAAGGGCCAGCAAGCAACACAAAGACGCGCGGACTGACCCCACCGGTATCAACGAACTGCTTCGCGGATGTCGGGTTGTTAGAGAGGTAGGTATCGAAAAACAGAAATTGAAGAAGAGCGTTGGCAATCCCCATCAAGAGCCCCGCGCACAGACCATGCAGAAAGACCTTCGCATCCAGCGTTCTCACAATCCAATATGCGGCGAACACAGCGACGACAATCCAGACGAGCAACTCAATGCGCTCAGTAAAACCGAGCACCGAAGCCAGACCCATCAGCACGCCAAACCCGCCAAGTATGATGACGATTTTCCACTGCATCACATACCTCCGTGTAAGTGATTGGCCACAATCCCGTCTCCTACCGGTGCGGTGCCAGCACCGAAGCAGCACTCAACACCACCGTCAATGAGCGTAGAACAAGAGCATGCCCACAGCGGACATTTTATTCGCCTTTCGAGGTAAGGAGTCCCTTGATCTCCTCCAACTCCTCCCTATGTGAACGCGAGATGTCAAATGGCCGCCCGGCTCGACGATACCAATACCGACTGTTGCGTTCGTCTCCTTCGATCTTATGGAGCACCGCATGAATCCAACAGGCATACGGATCTTCGGAGTTCTGGACAGTCCGATGGGCGTCATCCCAGTTACCATTCACTGCAAGCTCGACCGCTCTAAGCAATTCAGCGTGGGGATGCATGGGCGCGTATCATTCCAAGGATCGACAACCTCGATGCTCCATCCGCCTCTCCTATTCCTCCAGCGTCGTGATGTTGCCGGGATCCATGCCGAGGGCTCGTGCCTTCAGCACGCGGCGCATGATCTTGCCGCTGCGTGTCTTGGGCAGTGAGTCAACGATCTCGATCTTCTCGGGTTTGGCGATGGGACCGAGCTCTCTTGCAACATGCTGCCGCAGTTCTTCAATCAGTCCATCGCCACGCTGCGCGCCGGCTTTGAGCAACACGTAGGCGTGAATAGCATTCCCTTTTACTTCGTGCGGAAGTCCAATCGCGGCAGCTTCCGCAACCACAGGATGGCTGACCAGCGCGCTTTCGATTTCAGCCGTACCGAGTCGGTACCCCGAGACTTTGATCACGTCATCCACTCGACCGATGATCCAATAGTAGCCGTCCTCGTCGCGCTTTGCCGAATCGCCCGTGAGATACATGCCGGGATATTTGCTCCAGTACTGCTGCACATACCGCTCGGGATCGTTGTAGAGTGTGCGAAGCATTGCGGGCCAGGGGGTCTTGATGACAAGATAGCCTTCCTCGTTCGGCTTCACGGGATTTCCGTTTTCATCCACAATATCCATCTTGAGACCCGGAAACGGTCGCGTGCCCGAGCCGGGCTTCAACGGCACACACGGCATCGGCGTAATCATGAACATGCCCGTTTCCGTTTGCCACCACGTATCCATAATCGGACATCGCCCCTTCCCGATGACGCGATGGTACCATTTCCATGCTTCGGGATTGATCGGTTCGCCGACCGATCCGAGAAGTCGAAGCGATGAAAGATCGTGACGGTTGGGCCACGCCTCGCCGTACCGCATCAGTCCGCGAATAGCCGTCGGCGCGGTGTACAGTATGTTGATGCCGTATTTCTCGATCATCTGCCACCAACGATTCGGGTACGGATAGTTCGGCGCGCCTTCATACAAGAACGATGTTGTACCACAAAGCAGCGGACCATACACAATGTAACTATGTCCCGTTACCCACCCCGGGTCGGCAGCACACCAGAACCGATCCTCTTCATGAATGTCAAAGACATACTTGAGTGTCGCGTAGATACCAACCATGTAGCCGCCATGCGTGTGGAGTATGGCTTTCGGCTTTCCCGTTGTGCCGGATGTGTACAGTATGTAGAGCGGATCTTCGGCATCCATCACTTCAATCTGGCAGGCGCCGTTGGCAATCGGCAGCGCCATGAGTTCGTGGTACCACATGTCGCGGCCTTGCTCCATATTCACAGCCTCACCGGTGCGCTTGACAACGAGAACCGATTCGACAGTACCAGTACGTTTCAGAGCCTCATCAGCAATCTGCTTCAGCGGCACAACTTTGCCCCGCTGAAACGCGCCGTCGCACGTCACTAACACCCGACTCTGGCTATCCTCGATCCGCTCGGCAAGCGCTTCGACCGTAAAGCCACCATAAACAACAGAATGAATCGCTCCGATGCGGGCGCAGGCAAGCATCGCAATCGGAAGTTCCGGCACTCGTCCCATGTAAATGGTAACCCGGTCGCCCTTCTTCACGCCCAGGCTTTTCAGCACGCTGGCAAAGCGACACACCTCACGTCGCAACGCAAAGTAGGAGAACGAGCGGAACTCTCCGTTTTCGCCTTCCCACAGTAGTGCGAGCTTGTTGCGCCGTGCTGTCTCGGCGTGGCGATCGAGACAGTTGTACACGATATTCACCCGGGCACCAACAAACCACTTATAGAAAGGTTTGTTCGAATCGTCCAGCACTTTATCCCAATGCTTGTACCAATGCAACTCATTGGCCTCTCTCGCCCAGAAACCTTCGAGGTCACGCTCGGCCTCCTCACGCATCTTCTCCCAGTCCTTCACATGCGCATGCCGCAGCACGTCTTCAGTGGGATAATACACTTCACCTGAGAGTGTCTTGCCTGCCATATTGTTTCCTTGTGATGAGTGAGTGATGATTACGTTATGCTCATTCGTTGTCGAGCGGAAGCCGGATTCGGGGAGATGCGACTGCAGTAATATTGAAAACGGGTGAAAGAGATGCAAGAGGGATGGGGGGTTTGAGGCTTGGAGGTGCGAGGATCGGGCAGAGAAAACCCACCGCAGGATTGTACCTACGGTGGGTTAAGAAATACCACAAAGGGAAGCATCACCTGACCAAGAGCATTTTGCGAGTTTGGATGAAGTCGTTTGCCTGTAGGCGAT
>CAZIKE010000122.1:0-10051 GCA_964539775.1 uncultured Chitinophagales bacterium | reverse complement strand
GCAAAACTACCCCAACCCGTTTAACCCAGCGACGACGATACGCTACAGTGTGCCGGTAGGAACCGATGTGACGCTGAAGGTGTACAACACGCTCGGACAGGAAGTGGCGACACTCGTAAACGACTATCGCACGGCAGGGACGTACGACGCGGAATTCTACGCACCGGCGCTTGCCAGCGGCGTGTACTACTACACGCTCAGAGCAGGGAGCTTCACGGCCACAAAGAAAATGCTCCTGACCAAATAGTATCAAACGACACAGAGCGGATGAAGCGTGAGCATATGCGGGGTTGTGTTCACGCTTCGCGCTTTTGTTGCGTGGGAGAACGAGGATGTGCCGGTATGTTGATTTTCAACAAGCGAATTGTTTCCTTGTCTCCGCGCTACAGGAGAACACGCATTTCGACAACAAACGAACCCATCACACATCAACCGTAGGAGGTACCCTATGCCTCACAACAAGGTACTATCTTTTCTTGTTCTTGGTACGCTATCCATCTCACTTGCATTTGCCGACGGGGGCCGGAAAAGACCGGTGGTCGAAGCAGAGCCTGATGAGACTCGCTTGAGCGAGCTGGCCAACGTGCCGTACCACAAAGTTCCTGATCCGGATTGGTCAACGTTCGTGACTCCCGTCGGGACGCCGACCACGCTCACGGGATTCTATGACTACCAATCCAACGGTGGTTCCATCCAGCACATCCGTGTGAACCCGGCCAACGGAAACATTCACGTTACGTACATGCTCTCGGAGGATTCCACTGCCGGAGGCTTATCCGCAGCTCGACGAACGGGGTATGCATTTAGTAGCAACGGCGGAGTGTCGTGGAACAACTTCGGGAACGTGCGTGTACCCAACCGCTTGTCCGGTTTCCCAACGATTGATCTTCTCAGGGGTCCCAACGCAGGTCTTCCCGTCATTGCCAATCACAGTACCATCACGGGAACGCAAAGCACGATCTACGTCGACTCGCCGGAAGGATCAGGTGCCTTCAGCGAATTGAGCGCGCCACCGCTGGTGTCGGGAACAGCCCAGCCTATCTGGCCGTACGTGGCCGGCGCAAGTGACGGCTCGGTTGTGATGGCTGCCGCACAGAACATCGGTCCGGCGCCGACGCCGGGGGTGATGTGGCATAATCGGATGCCGAGCGACTTCCTGCAGTGGGGTTCGTGGGACAACTGGACCGGCGACGTGCAGAGTGGCGGTCGTCATCCCACACATGCAAACGGAACCGGACGTGTGGCAATTCTCCTCAACACATCCAACGGTACCACGGCGCTGGGCAACCGATGGAGGGAGTCCACAAACAACGGTGTTACCTGGACTGCGCCAATGAATCTTTATGGGCAACGCGTGGCTGGTCCCGATACGTTTAACTCCTATGTGCACTGTGATTTTGTCTATAACGGAGATATCCCCTATTACGTGTTCGCTGAGTATTATGTCCCGGCGGATCGGGACGAGCACAATATCGTGTTCTGGAGTCAGGCTACCGGCTTCAGAATCGCGGTTCCCTATGATTCGACGAAATACACAATTGATCCGACCAATCAGCGCTTCCATGGCTTGGCCCTCGGCTGGCCATCCATTGGTCTCTCGGGCAACACCATTGTTGTTGCCTATCAGGCGTTTCAACCGGATACCGATAGTCGCGGCTATCATTACAGCGATCTGTGGTATGTCACCTCGACTAATGGTGGCAATACCTGGTCGCAACCTGTTCGGCTGACCAACACGCCGCAGATTGATGAGCGCTACCCGAGCGTTTCGAAGTGGAACGCGCCCGGTCAATTCAACATGACCTGGTCGCAGAAATCGAAGAGCGGGCTTTTCGCTTTTCCGGGTAACGCAGACACAGTCCGTACGTCGCAGATGTTCCTTCGGGTGTCGCTCACGACCGATGTTGGAGAAGCCGCAGATGGAATTCCACGGTCGTTTAGGCTTGGCCAAAATTATCCCAACCCGTTCAACCCGGCCACGAAGATCGACTACACCGTGGCAAAAGCGGGGCCTGTCAGCATCAGAGTGTACAACACACTCGGCCAGGAAGTCGCTACGCTGATCAACGAATACCTCGCCCCCGGGCATTATCAGGCGACCTTCGATGCAGCACACCTTGCCAGCGGCGTGTATATCTATAAGATGACTGCGGGCAGTTATGTTGAATCGAAGAGGATGCTATTGTTGAGGTAACGATCGGCTTCGCTCTCCTGCAGCGGCACGCGGGATGAATCTCGCGTGCCGTTTTTGTTTGAAAGCCGGCGAAGGAAATGGTTGGATAGAAATGGAGCGAGGACTGGGACTATCGTTCGAGAAGCGACCATTCTGAGAACCCCTGTCTCTGTTGTCTGATCCGGACCCGTTGCCTCTCTCCTTCAGCGGTTTCCTTTCCGTATTGACTTTTTCCGGATGCCTGCTTAGACTGGAGAGGTCTCGGGCCGCAATCATCTTTCATAAGGTGCTCTTCAGCTGACGGAGAGCGGAAGGACCCTTCACCGTTCCGCGCTCGCCGGCGTGCAACCGACAAAGAAATCTCGATGCACTTCTTCGATCGACACCTTGGTCTCTATACCGACCGCTACGAGCTTACCATGGCCCAAGGATACTTCCTCGAGGGCCGCACAGGGGCACGGGCAACATTCGACTACTTCTTTCGGACGCAGCCGTTTGGAGGAGGATACGTGGTCTTCGCGGGTTTGGATGACGTGTTGGACATGCTCGAAGGATTCCGGTACGACGAGGAGGATCGGGAGTACCTTCGTTCGCTGGGTTTCCATCCTGTGTTTGTAGAGTATCTCTCAACGGTGCGCTTTACAGGCGATGTCTCTGCGGTCCGCGAAGGTGAGATTGTCTTCCCCTACGAACCGGTGCTTCGCGTCGAGGCGCCGATTCTGGAGGCACAACTGGTCGAGACGCTGATTCTCAATGTGCTGAACTTCGAGTCGCTGATCGCAACGAAAGCAGCGCGCATGCGCTCTGTTGCAGGCACGAAGATGCTGGCCGAATTCGGCTTGCGACGTGCGCACGGATTTGGCGGCGTTCTCGCATCTCGTGCGGCGGTGATCGGTGGTTTCGACAGTACGTCCAACCTGTTCGGCGCGCATGCCTTCGGCCTGCCTTCCAGCGGCACACAGGCGCACAGCTGGGTCGAGAGCTATGGTGATGAGCTGGAAGCCTTTCGGGCTTTTGCTCGATCATACCCCTCGAATTGCTTCCTGCTGGTCGACACCTACGATACGCTGCGTTCCGGCGTTCCGAATGCCATCGTGGTTGCCAGAGAAATGGAGGCGCGCGGGGAGAGACTTGCAGGCATCCGTCTCGATAGCGGCGATTTTGCCTACCTCAGCAAGCATGCACGCCGCATGCTCGACGACGCTGGGCTTGGGTACGTCCGGATTGTTGCCTCCAATCAAATCGATGAGTACGTCATTCGCAGTCTTCACGAGCAGGAAGCGCCCATCGATGCCTACGGCGTTGGGACGCGTCTCGTGACCGGCCAGCCCGATGCCGCCCTCGATGGTGTGTACAAGCTCTGCAGCCTCAACGGCACACCGCGCATCAAGATCTCCGATGACCTGGAGAAGACTTCTCTGCCGGGTGTCAAGAAAGTCGTCCGTCTGATTGACGAGGAGAACTTCTTTCGCGGCGACGCTGTTGCACGAGATGGGGAGTCGGAGATGACGATCATGCACCATCCCCACCAGGTTCACAGGACGAGTACTGTCAAACGGTTCCGGCAGGAGGAGATTCTCAAGCCTGTTATGCAGTGCGGGAGGCGTATTGTGCCTCGTATGCGACCACAGGAGATCAACTCCTACGTGCGTGCACGCATGGCGCAGTTGCCCGACGAACACAAGCGCTTCGAGAATCCGCACATCTACAAGGTCGGCATTACGCCGGCATTGCTGGACCTGCGGTCGAAGATGATCGCTGAAATCCGAGCAACACACAACACGAACTCAATACCAAGATGAAAAGAGGAGGAGGCAGTATGAGAGCGTTGTTGATCGTCGATGTCCAGAACGACTTTTGTCCAGGGGGTGCCCTGCCTGCACCTGAAGGCGACCGCGTCGTTCCGATAATCAACGAATTGATGGACCACTTCCCATTGATCGTTGCATCAAAGGATTGGCATCCACCGAAGACGGTCCACTTCCAGCGCTGGCCTGTCCACTGTGTTCGGGAGACGCCGGGTGCGGAATTCCATCCCCGCTTGCGCGCTGACCGCATCCATCAGGTGTTTCTGAAAGGAACGGGCGACAAGGACGACGGTTACTCTGCCTTCGAGGCGACGAACATTGACCTTGCGACCTACCTGCGCGAGAAGGGGGTGACCGAGCTGTACGTCACTGGCCTGACCACGGAGTACTGCGTGAAAGCCTCGGCGCTCGATGCGCAGCGGAACGGCTTCCATACCTACGTTGTGAAGGACGCGATCGCACCGGTGAATCAACATTCGGGCGACGCCGAACGCGCGCTGGAAGAGATGAGAGCGGGAGGTATCCACCTTATCACAGCCAATGAGGCAAAGCAGGGCGTTCCGGTAACGACGGCGTGACGCCGGAATACATTTGCGTGAAGTGACGACGAACGTGGGTGATTTGATTCCTGTGGTGACGAGTGGAGAAGGCGCTTGCTCTCCGCAGGGTCAATCACCGTGCGCCTGCTTGCTGCTTGTGCTGCAAACGGCTATATTGTGGCTGGTGAAGTGAACGCGGCTCCCCATCCGGGTAACTTCCTCCAATCTCCCTCAACATATCACGATCACAAGGACAGGCCAATGAATCGACGCGAGATGCTTCTCGAATCGCTCAAGTGGAGTGCACTTGCTGCGGTTGGGTCTTACGCTACGCCGACAAAGGTATTTGCCCTTGACACCGGCTTGTTGGTGGAGCTGACCGGCAACCCCCTTCGTTTCCCACCGGTCTTCACGAACGGCGGAACGATGACGCTTGCCAATACCGCTGTCGAGGTCTGGCCCGGCACAACAACGCAAGTCAAGGCAATCAATGGTTCGTATCCGGGACCGACGGTACGGATTCAACGGGGATCAACGTTCGCGGCCACCGTCGTGAACCAACTGACGGAGCCGGCAACGGTGCACTGGCATGGACTGATTGTGCCCGAAGCGATGGATGGGCATCCGAAGGATCCGATACCGCCGGGTGGGTCGTTCACCTACACGTTCCCGATCGTTCAGAGAGCAGGCACGTATTTTTATCATTCTCATGCCCACATGCTCACCGCCGAACACGTCTATAAGGGCTTTGCCGGACTGTTCATCATTGATGATGACAACGAAATCCCGCTTGGCCTTCCCCGTGGGGCCTTTGACGTTGCGCTGGTGATTCAGGACCGGCGAAGCGCGTACCAACCGCAGTTCACGTACGCGCCCACGATGATGGATGTGATGAACGGCTATCTCGGCGATACTGTTCTCGTCAACGGTACACCGGAGGCTTATTTCGAGGTCTCCAGAACGCTCTACCGCTTCAGACTCCTTAATGGCTCGAATGCGCGAGTCTATAAGATCGGGTTCTCCGACAATCATCCATTCCATATCATCGGCACGGATGGCGGATTGAAGGATGCAGCAGTGCAGGCAACATCCTTCTTCCTCTCGCCGGGCGAACGGGTGGACATCCTCATGGATTTTTCATCCTATGCACTGAGCCAAAGTGTTCTTCTCAAGTCGCTGCCGTTTACCGGTGGTGGCGGGACTCAAGGCGTTGAGTTAAATCTCCTCAGGTTCGATGTGACAGGCACGCAGAGTTCCGGAGGAGTCGTTCCGTCCTCCATGCCGCCGATCCAGTACTACAATCCTGCCGATGTTGTTCGCACACGCTCGTTCACGCTGACCATGACAATGGGTGCGAACATGCACCGCATCAATGGCCTCACGTTCGACCTGAATCGGATTGACGCCGAAGTTCCTAAGAACGAGCTTGAAGAATGGCGCATCGTCAACGGCACGACGCTCTTCCATCCCATACACATGCATGGGGTGTTGTTTCAGGTTCTCGCGCGCAACGGCAACACAAACCTTCCCCCTTCCGATAAAGGCTGGAAAGATACCGTGCTCATCAACCCGTCCGAGACAGTGAGAGTTCTCGTCAAATTCACCGACTACGCGGGCATCTACCTCTTTCACTGCCACAATCTCGAGCACGAGGATGATGGCATGATGATCAACGTTCGGGTCAACAATCCCACAGCCGTGGAGGACACGGGAGCGACGCCATCGGAATTTCGCTTGCATCAGAATTATCCCAATCCGTTCTCCCCCGCAGGCGGATCTCTGCCCGTCGGGCAGACGGACGCGTTCGGCGGAATGCCGTCCACACGAATCGCATTCGATGTTCCACGAGATGTGGACGTTGCCATCGAAGTGTTCGACATGCGGGGCAAGAGAGTCGCCACGCTGCTCAAGGACACCGTTGCGGCCGGTCGGCACACGGTCGCATTTACGGCAGTGGATGCGCAGGGAGTGCCGCTGCCGAGCGGCGTGTACTTCTATCGCATGACTGCCGGAGAAGGAACGGCAAGCCCGTTCGTCCAAACGCTGAAGATGATGGTGTTGAGATAAATCAGGAGCGTTGCGCGGGTAACCTGCACGTGCCGCATCAGGAGATACTTCACGCGCAAGCGCGAACCTACAGATCCTGGGACCCGATCAGCCGGCAACTCTTGACACTTTCATAAGCATTTGCTATCCTTGTCGCAGGGAATTCCCCACTCCCCAAGGGATGTCTTCGCCATGCCTGCGACTTCAGTACCGCAGACTGAGTCCCTGCTCTTAGGTTGCGCACCCTTGGAACCGTGAAGGGGGGCGCCGTTTTCCAGGCGCACGGTTGCTTCTCACCGCTACCCGGGTTCCATGGTGGACATACCTGTTGCCCTACTCTCAAGTTCATGCCAAGAGTGCAAGGAAGGCTATGCGCTTGCGACTTCTCCTTCATTCGGCAAAGCTCCCCTGTAGCATCACGCTGAACTACAGCCATGCCTCGTCCGCTCTCTTCAAGCGGGCCGTATCTCCCCAACGATTTAATGGAGTGGGAGAAACGATCATCGGAAATCCTTGGAAAGCACATGAGATCCTTTTTCTCCGAATGCACTATCCTGAGCACGGATCTCGTTTTGTGTGCGTGGCTCTCAAGCGCACCGCGCAGTCTGTGCGTAAGAAAGCATGGTTGCTAGGGACCCGTTTCGAGCGACTGCGTTCCTGGACGCCTGCGGAGGACGCCTACATCAGAAATTGGTTCGGTAAGAAGCCATCAACGGAGATTGCTGGCACATTACACCGGACACTCATGGCAATTAGGGTACGAGCATCACACCTGGGCGTTCCGATGAGAATTATTCGTCTGTGGACCAAGGAGAAGATCGAGACGGTGAAAGAGCGCGTCTTGACCACACCTACGAAACAACTGGCAAAGATGCTTCATCGTCCTGTTGGTCAGATCCAACACCGGGCTTACAGGCTCGGAATGAAGAAGAACCAATCGCGCCAATGGTCAGACTTCGATCGAAGAATGTTAGCCCGCTGGTACGGTCGGATGCCCAACGCGAAGCTCGCCCGCAAAATCGGCGTGACGGAAAACGCCCTGGAGCGTATGGCCCACTATAGCGGTCTGACCAAACCACGCCCTCCCATCTTCTCGAAGCGTGAACACCAATTCATACGAACCCACTACGTGAGTATGTCGTGTGCTGAGATAGCGCGCAAGCTTGGGCGAACTCGGGGGGCATCCAGGAATACGCCCGCAAGCAGGGCTGGACGGGCAACCCGAAAAAGCGAGCCATTGCCTATGCCCGACAACGGCTGCACCATAACCGCAGGTGATCTCCCGTTTCCGGAGAAGCCGCGGGAGCCAACAAAGGTCAACAGTTAGGAGCATATCTTTCGGACACCCACAGCGCACATCCAAGAAATTCTTCCAATCGGATGGCAAATCTTAACACTCATGCATATATGACTATGGGCATGAATCCATGAAAGCAAAAGCTGACCTGCATCAGCCGGACAGTACCTGGGTCGGACAGTACCCGCAGCAAATCGGCAAGATGAAAGGCTACCTGAGCAAACACGGCGTGCCAAGGGGAGAGATTGATGACATGGTAAGCGAAGCGTGGACACGCGCCATGGAGACATACGATCCGTCCCGCGGACTCGAGCCTGTGCTATGGGCATGGCACATCCTCCAGTACAACCTACTGCCCCAATACGGGCGCGAGAAAAAAACTCATCCCCATCCTGAAACGTGGGACGAGGATCCACCTGACGAGACGACACCGACCTCAGAGGCTCGTGACCCGCGGCAATTTGTCGAACAGCTTCGTGCCTCGTTGCCACACGACCTCCTCGGGTTCTTCGACGCAATTCAAGCAGTGACCGCCGAAACAGATTCTCAGCACATCTACAAGCAGGTCGCCGAGCGGCTGAAGATGAGCATGCCCGAATGCCGCAACATGGTCAAACGACTCAAACGCGCCTGCATCAAAATTCGAAAGAACTATTACCAATGAGCACACGGTCGTTACATCCCCTTGTTCAACAGTTTTTCCGTTCTCTTGAAAGGAGTGAAGAGGAGTTTCTGGAGAGTCTAAGTAATCTGCTACGTGAAGTGAAACAATCGTCGGTGAGCAAAGAAGAACCGGCACCGGCTCGATTTATCGAGCCACCGTTTCTCCCACAGATTGACTTGAGTGTGGCTGACCGAAGGTCCCCTTGGGAAGAACGAGCGTCATACAACGCACACACTTCCCAAAGGGACGAGTCCCAAGGGGACGAGTTAGATACGGCTCCTCATACGGTGGGTGAAGCACTGCAGCAGTTTCTGGGTTCGAACAGGATGAGTCCTGAGGAAGCCGCCCGCCGGTTGGGCATTACAACCGAACAGATGCAGCAAATAGCCGACGGTATGATGCCACTAACGAGCAAAACCGTCCCGGGCGTGGCGCGGTTCTTTGCACGGGAATTCGGCCTTCCCCAAGCCGAGCTGACGCTCCGCCAGTGGCTCATTACCGGACTGCGTGAGTTAGAGATGAAAGATACCGAACACAATCCTACACGCATCGCGGCACGGAAAAAACTATGAGACACGACCGAAGGTCCCGTTGGGAGCAGAAACACCGCATCGCTCAAAAAGTGGTGGACACGTTCCGCACGAAAGTTATGGCCACGCACAGCGATCTCTTCACCTACCCACTCTCGCTCGATGCACTCACGGTGATCGTCAGCGAAACCTACCCGATTGCCCTGCAGGAAATCGAGCGGTTGGATATCAACAAGGTGGCGCGCACCATCGCACACCTTGGCGGCAGTATCGAAATAAGCGTGCTGGACGATTACATGGCACTGGCCGGCTTTCTGTATGCGCATCGCGGTGGAGGACTCATTTTCGTCGAGCGGGGCGATAGCGAAGAGCGGCGCAAGTTTACTCTGGCACACGAGCTGGGCCATTTCATCAACGAGTACTACGAGCCGGTGTATCTGAAGTACGAAGCCGGCAACACACTGCCGCTGTTCAGCGAGGAGCAGACACGGCAGACGCAGCAAGTGGTAGCCGCGCGGTGCAGCCCTACCGACATCTACGGCCAGGACGAGCCGACGGTGCGGCGTGCGATAGACCCTTCGGTGAAGGAACTGGTGGAGGAGCTGCACCGCGAGCAGAAATCGCGCTATAACGAAATCCGCGCCAACCTGTTCGCCGCAGAACTGCTGATGCCGCTGGAAGAATGTGCGCGCTTAGAAAGCCGCTGCATGCACGAACGACTCGACCCGGTGCGGGAAATGATGGTACGGTTCGGCGTCAGTCGCCAGGCCGCTACCGTGCGTGTCCAGGAACTGCACCTCTGCCAGCGCGAGATGGAGCTGTTCGACCTGTAGGTCGGAGTGTTACTCCGACGAATGAAGCTGTTGTAAGTCGGAGTGTCACTCCGACCAGAAGCGAAGTTGCAAGGGGTGAAACAAAGCCAAAACAATGAGAGGAGATGAGGTATGAGACTTTCAATTGACTACGAGATGAACGGCGAGTATTTGCCGAGGGA
>CAZIKE010000121.1:8669-10411 GCA_964539775.1 uncultured Chitinophagales bacterium | reverse complement strand
GTCGGCACACCGTGGTCGAGGTAGTGAAGGTCCGTGTGGCACACGCCGCATGCAGCAACTTTAACCAGGACCTCGTGCGCGTTTATCGTTGGCGTAGGCCATTCCTCGATGGCCAGCGGCTCATTGGGTCCGTGGAAGATAGCAGCTTTCATAGGATAGCCATATGTGTGTGTTGATCTCTTTGTCCTTCCAGTTTCTTCAAGCGTCTCCTCACTAACAGGCACGCGCCGAGTGCACCCGCGTATTCCGAATCGGGCGAGACGTTCACCGGCTTGCCGATCTTCTGCTCGAGCGCCTTCACCATGCCGACGTTCTTCGTAATGCCTCCCGTCAGCGTGGTTTCACCATCCGCTCCTACCTGTCGCAGCATCGCCACGATGCGATCGGAAATCGAAAGCTGTGCGCCCATCAGAATGTCTTCCACCGGATACCCCGTTGTCACGAGGTTGATGACTTCGGATTCCGCGAGCACAGCACAAATCGAGCTAATGGGTTGAGGGTCCTTCGAACGGAGAGAAAGAGCACCGATCTCATCAAGTTCCAACTCAAGCCCTTTCGCCACTCGCTCCAGAAATCGTCCGGCACCGGAAGCACACTTGTCGTTCATCTTGAATTTTGTCACTCGTCCGTCTCCATCGATCCGCATTGCCTTGGCGTTCTGTGCACCGACATCAAGGACGGTGCTTGTGTTCGGGAAGAGATACTTTGCGCCCATAGCGTGACAGGAGATGTCGGTAATCTGGATGTGACGCGTAGGGGCTTGATAACGACCGTAGCCCGTGGAAGCAATGTAGAACACATCCGTACTGTTGATCTTTCCATACTCACATGCTTCGTTGAGAACCCTCTCCGAGGCCCCGGCGAGATTGTGGCCGGTAAGCACCGTGGCGCGTGCAACGATGGTGGACGACTCGTTGTCGAAGATGATGCACTTCGTCATTCGCGTACCAATGTCGATACCGGCAATGTAGTGGCCGTTATGTTCCTGAGTGAGACTCACGGCTTCACCTCCTTCAGAAATGTGGTGGGCGGTGCGTCGTGTCTGGCCTGCTCGCCATCGGTGTGGCGAGCCTTGGCCCGGTCGAGCGCAAAAAGTGCGGCACCAATCGCGCCGATGTACGGAGAGTCATCACTCACGTTGATTGAGCAACCGAGCTTCTCCTGCAGTGCAACGACCATTCCCTTGTTGCGCGAGACGCCGCCGGTGAACGTGATCTCAGGGTCCAAACCAACGCGCCGGAGCAGACTCACCGATCGTCCGGCAATGGATTGATGAACACCGGCGAGGATGTCCTCACCTTTCTTCCCTTTGGAGAGATGATTCATGATTTCGGTTTCAACGAACACCGTGCAGACGTTCGTGATGCGCAGAGGGTTGGTTGACCGCAGGGCAACATCGCCAAGCTCATCGAGCGAGATGCCCATGACTTCAGCGGCGGCGGCGAGGAATCGTCCCGTGCCCGCAGCGCACTTGTCGTTCATGCAAAAATCCACCACCTCTCCCTTCTCGTTAACGCGAATGCCCTTCGTATCCTGCCCGCCAATGTCCAGTATGGTCCGGGTGTTTGGAAAAAGGAAGTTGGCCCCCCGGGCATGACAGGAGATCTCCGTAATCTGCGTGTCGCCAAACGGCACTTTGTAGCGTCCATAGCCGGTCCCCACTGTGTACGCGACTTCCCACTCCTCCACCTTTGCCAATTGTCGAGCCGTTGCGAATGCCTTCTCCGCGGCTTTCACGACAT
>CAZIKE010000121.1:7462-8649 GCA_964539775.1 uncultured Chitinophagales bacterium | reverse complement strand
CTCCCGTGTTCGTGATGCCACGAGCAACGACCTCGGCATTCTCGTTCAGGATGATTGCCTTGGTCTGAGTTGATCCAACATCAACGCCGGCTACTAACATGGTATCCTCTTCTTGCTTGCACATTTGCTCTGAAATATCTACGGCAGAGAACGCCGAGCAGACGCGAAGATCACCAAGCGTTCACCCTTCACACATCACGTACAACCTCCGCGTGCACTGCGACTCCGTTGCGAACCTTGCGGTTATTTTCTTCTTCTCAAGAGCCTAACCGCAGAGAACGCCGGGCAAGCCCAACGGTCGCCGAGCGTTCGTCACTTACAACCTCTGCGTGCACTGCGACTCCATTGCGAACTTTGCGCTTATCTTCTCAGACTCGCACCAACCTCTTATGTTCCAACGACTCGAAGAACGCGTCAATCCTGTTCCTCAACTGCGCCATCTGGAAGTAGCGTGGATCGGCAAGGTCGCTCTCGATCAGGAGTGTCGGGATGTCCCACTTCCTGATAAAATGCTCACGCATGTCCGCCTGCCCCACGGAAAACGAGCGGCACGACTTCACCGAGTGAATCACGATAGCATCAGCTTCGTACTCTTGCGCATAGGAACGCAACAGATCGGTGCGCGTCGGAAGATTGAGATTCGTGTAGCACGTCAAGCAGTAGTCGGCAATACTTTCCGGCGGTCTTGACGGATCGTGACGGAAGCCGTGGTCCCAGAATCCGCCAACTTTTGAATAGCTGGAGGCGACCGCACACACGCCCCACTTCTTCAGCAACTCCCAGAACGAGCGGAAGTGCGGCCACGGGGGCGGACCTTCGACGACCACTCTGAATTTCTCCTCCGGAATCGGACCGATACCATGCTCGATGCGTTCTTCAATCTCCCTCAAAGCTGCTCGGTAATAGTCCGTGCATTCGGGGAGTCCGCGTAGAACGTAGATGGGAGCCATGAAGAAGACGGCCTCGAAGTATGAATCGAATGGCGACGGTTTATGTTTGGCAGAATGAAGAATCTGCACCCATAAGTCTTCCGCCTCAGCTGCATGCCTCGTGATCTCGACAAGCTTGCCGTGGTCATACCGCTTGCCGGTAATCCTTTCACAGATGACAGCAAGCTCTTTCAATTGGTCGACGATGTACTGCCGGTCTTCTTCTTCGATCTCGCCTGAGCGGAGATACGGTACATC
>CAZIKE010000121.1:7150-7411 GCA_964539775.1 uncultured Chitinophagales bacterium | reverse complement strand
GAGTGCCTCGAACCATTTGATGAACGTTGTGCATCCACAGTAGGTGCAGAGCAGCAGATCTGGTTTGGGGATCTCTGTGCCTGATGGGCCGATGTTCCCGGCCAACATCATACCGATGTCGTTCTTGACGTAGCCGCACACGTCGGGTGAGTAGCCGACATCCTCCGCTTTGAGGATGAGGTTGCCCGACACCTTGCGCACGCCGCACTGCAAGGCATTGACCTCGGGAAACACCAATTCGAAGTCGAACACGCGCAGAAA
>CAZIKE010000121.1:6134-7089 GCA_964539775.1 uncultured Chitinophagales bacterium | reverse complement strand
GACTGCAGCCGATTGTACCACGCAGTGAGAAGCTGCTTCTGGTACTCCCGGCCTTTGCCCTGTTATTTGAATTTGTCTTCGGTTGCCATTGGCAGGCCTCTCAGCGACTTTGAGGTTGACGTTTGATGACATAGTCGATGTCGCAAACGGTGATTTCACCATCTCCGTCCACATCCGATGCTGTAAGGGTTCCGGCACACTTGTGACAGTGCCAGATGGTTTTGAGATACTTCTTCTCCAGCAGTTTGGGAATCATGTCGTAGTACTTCCGCTCGGGTGCAAGACGATGTCGGTAGAATTCATAAAGACCGAGATTACCCTTGGCACTATTGCAGGGTCTGCAGGCCCAAACCTGATTGTGAATCTGATGGATATGTTCACAGCTTTTGCATCTCTCATTGATGGCGATCGATTGCGGTACGATGTGTTCTTGAGAAAGCTGCTCTGTTGAGCCGCAGTAGATACATATTTTTTCGTTCTGCACGAATTGCCAGTCTTCGCGAGTGATGTCCGACCATTTCATCACCCCCTCTTTCAACTCCCGGAATGTCTTCTTGATAAACCCGTAGTGGTCCTGCTTTGCCGCCTTCCCATCAGGCACCTTCATTGCACTCTTTGCAATGATCTTGGCGTACTGATAGTAAATGAGATGCTCGATGGTCTGGACCTCACGATCTGGCATTGCGGCGGCCCCCTATCACGAGAAAAACATCACCGATTCCACGAACGTCTCCACCTGCGTCCTGATGGATTCGAACACCCCCATCTTCTCCTCATACTCGAACGAGAGGTAAGCGATCCCCTGTTTCTCGCATTCATCCTTGAGCACAACATAGTCGAGCAGTGCAGGCTCGCAGAACTTCGGTGCAGCGAAGATGACGCCGTCGATCTTGCCCGACCGGACCTTCTGCATGAACTGCTCCTTGCGCGGCTTATTGCCGTAGTGACGTACGGA
>CAZIKE010000121.1:5536-6117 GCA_964539775.1 uncultured Chitinophagales bacterium | reverse complement strand
CTGTTGCGGATGTAGTGTTCCGAAAGCGCAAGGAGTGGATCGCCGTCGACCTGCACGTTGCCATGAAACCATCGTGTGTGCAGCAGCAGATCGTCATCCACAATGTAGCACCCTGTCTCCTCAAGCACCTGCAACAACTCTAACGGCGGTTGCTCACAGAAGCTTCCTTCGATCATCACTCTCATGTAGTCGCGGGGCTGACGATGACGGTGCTTGATAAGCGGGATGATTTCTTCAAGCACGCGGTTGTGTTCTTCAACGGGTATCAACGTCCCGAGGCGGGTGAGGATGTATGCCTCATACGTGGAGAGCAGCCAGGGCGTCGTCCGCTTAATGGCGTACAACTCGGCGCAGAGCGAGCGGTTTCGGTTGTAGAGCGAGATGCTGTTGACGAGGTCGGCATCGGTGACTCTCCTGTTCACCAACTTTTCCAGACCATTCAACAGTTTCCGCAGCTCCGTTCGGTAGTGCAGCACTGCCGAGGGGGAGTTCATGTTCTGCGGGAAGTGGATGTACGATACCTGCTGCTGCGCGAAGTTGGTCGTCCACACGCCCGAGAGGTTCCGCGCCACGTCGCAGAT
>CAZIKE010000121.1:4726-5454 GCA_964539775.1 uncultured Chitinophagales bacterium | reverse complement strand
CGACTGGATGCGGGAGTCCGCATGGTCTATCTCGATTTTGCCGCCTGCGCCGAGTAATCCTACCGGCAACATCCCGGCAGCGTGAGGAAGCTCGTAGGGAGTGTACACAGGAAACATGCCCACCACTTTGCCTTGCGGATGCTTCGCCTTCCATTCCTTCACCGTCGGAAAGGAAACGTCGTCCATGATCTGACGGTACTGCTCGATTCTCTCCTCGAATGTCATGATGAACCTCTGGTTGAAATCCCCTTGGGTAAGCTCCAAATCCCAAGTCCCAAGTTCCAAGGAAGGATCAATGCGCAAACTCCGATATCAACGCACTCAGAATCTGTCGATTGGAATTGCTTTGGAGTGTGGAGCTTGAGTATTGGAACTTCTCCTCTCATCTATTTTTCCACACCGGCGTTCGTTTTTCCAGAAATGCCTTCAGTCCTTCGTTCGCATCTTCCGTCTTCATCATCTCGCCCAGGTACAACTCCTCCGCTTTGCTGATGGCTTCCATGTACGGAGAATACAGTCCACGATCAATCGCCCGCTTGGTCAGTTGAAGGATAACTCTGCTTTGGGTCGTGAACTTCCTTACGAACTGGTTTACATGCTCTTCAAATCCTTCTACAGGAAACACCTTGTTGATTAACCCGATGCGCTCGGCTTCCGTTGCCGAGATCGTCTCGCCTGTCATTAGCAATTCCATAGTCCTGTTGCGGCGGATGAGTCGGGGAAACATC
>CAZIKE010000121.1:1507-4704 GCA_964539775.1 uncultured Chitinophagales bacterium | reverse complement strand
CCCACCTTGATTTCCGGCTGACCAAACGTTGCCCGCTCGGAGGCAACCACAATGTCGCAGTAGATGGCCAGCTCACAGCCACCGCCCAGCGCCGCGCCATCAACAGCAGCCACAACGGGAATCTTGAAGCCGTGCAGCAACTCGAACGTCCGGTGGAACTCCCGCATCATCTCATCCACCTTATCCGCTGTGTGATCCGCAATGTCCACGCCTGCAGAGAATGCCTTACCCTTTGCTTTGATGAGAAGGACCTTGGCCGTGTCGCTCTTCTGCAACTCAGCCAAACCGGTGTTGATCTCATCCATCATCGCGATGTTCATGACGTTGAGAGGCGGGCGGTTGAGCGTGAGGGTTGCGACGTCGTCTTGAGAACTCACTTCCGTGAATTGATACGTGCTCATGACTGATCCTCTTTGAACGGCAAACAGGAGTTCTTCAATATCGGCTTCACCCGTGCAATCTGTTCCTCATCGCTGCCGACGGGATGGAACCACTCTTCGCCCACTTTGGTCAGTCCCAGCATCACGTTCGCACTCAGGCGCACAGCTTCCATCGAAAGGTCAACCAGGTGCGTGCACCCTTCTGCATGACCGAGCGCGTCCGCAATCTTCTTGTTGATTCCTCGCTCGATCTTCATGCCAACAAGCTTGTTGATGTTGGGTAGCGTAAGCCGGCAGGGTCCGTACGGCACCTTGACCATCCGCGCTTCCGCGCCCACGATCATTTCTGAGGCGAGATCAATCGTCAGCTCGACTCGAATATGATGATTGAGATCGAGCATCGAAGCACGCGTCAGAATCTCCTGCTCGTTCTGCCGTGATACAGTGATGTTGATGTTTCGTTCGTAAATCTCAGACATCGGGGTTAAGCTCCAGATTCCAGGTTCCAAGCTCCACAGAAAGGAATTGAGATTTTCATCAGATGTATTGCCCTCCATCCACCTTCAGCACTTCGCCGGTGATGTGCTTGGCCTTGTCTGAGACAAGAAAGACAACAGCGTTTGCAACGTCCTCTGGCTGGCCAAAGCGACCGAGGACGATTTCGGACACAGCGTGCTGCTTCACCTCGTCCGACAATCCCGCAGTCATGTCCGTCTCGATCATACCAGGAGCAATAGCGTTCACATTCACATTCGACTTGCCGAGTTCTTTCGCCACGGTCTTTGTCAAGCCGATGATGCCGGCTTTGGATGCCGCGTAGTTCGCTTGACCAAACTTTCCTCTCATCCCATTGATCGAAGCAATGTTCACAATCTTGCCAGACTTCTGCTGGCGAAACACCGGGCTTACTGCATGAAGGTAATTGAAGCATCCCTTCAGATTCACGTCAACAACGGCATCCCATTGGTCTTCGGTCATCTTCCAGACAACTCCATCGCGGGTGATACCAGCGTTGTTCACAAGGATGTCGAGTCTCCCAAACTCGGCCAATACCCGGCGCACAACAGCTTCGGCTTCCGAGTAGATGGCAACATCTGCCTCGATGGCGATACATCTTCGTCCCATTCTCTCCACTTCACGAACAACGTCCTTCTCCTCACCCGGCTTGTTCCGATAGCCCTTGTACGTGAATGCCACGTCCGCCCCTTCATGAGCAAGCGCCAGCACGATTGCCTTTCCGATGCCGAGTGAGCCGCCGGTGACGAGCGCTATCTTCCCATTCAACTCCACTTACGTCGCCCCGGAAGGTTCTTCGTTTGGCTTGGGCACCACCTCTTCCATGAACTTCTCATCCATCTCTCGTCCCTCGGCGAGAAGTTGTCTGTACTTCACAAAGTCGATCACATCTTTGCCGGTCTGCTTGCGCGTGTTGAACGCGGTGAAGCCGAGGAACGCCTCGCCCATCATGTTTGCCGCAAGCCAGTGGCGGTTCGGCAGTTTGGTCTGATCCCAGAAGAACTTCTTCTTTGCCCTGATGCCGTCAATGGATTTGATGAGACAGCCGGGGAACAGATTCGTGAAGCGCCAGATCATGGCATTGACCTCTCTGTCCAGCAGTGTAAAGTCGATCTGTGCCGACTCCATCTCCTGGCGCGCGCGCTTCGCATCGTTTCCCTGGACGAATTCGCCGTAGACGATTTCCCCCTCCTGCACATAGGCGTCGGTAACAACGAGCGGGTTTCGCTTGAAGCCACTCGCCGTCTTGATCACCGGAACCACTTTGCTGATGAGTCCGAGACGCTTCATCTTGTACGCACTCCACAGTTCACACGACACGCAGTTCCACATCGCATCCTCAATGTTGAGAAAGAGTGGGAGGAAATCCGTTGACCCGCCATCCGGCGCAGAGCCGTGCCGTGGTCCGGCCTGACCGAAGAGGGCAAGGTCCGACGAGATGGTGATGTCCGTTGCCATACCGATTTCCTGTCCGCCGGCAATGCGCATACCGTTCACGCGACAGATCGTCGGCTTCTTGCAGTTGAGGATTGCATCAACCATCGCGTTGAAGAGATCCATGTACGCGCCGTACTCCGCCGGGCGCCGCGAGTAGTACTCGGCGTATTCCTTCGTGTTGCCGCCGGTGCAAAAGGCCTTGTCCCCTGCACCCGTGAACACGACTGCCACCACACGCCGATCCATGGACGCCTTGTGGAAACCTGCAATCACTCCCTTCACCATCTGTGTCGTGTAGGAGTTGTACTGCTTCGGATTGTTGAGCGTGATCCAGGCCGAGAACAGTCCTTCCACAGCCTGACCTTGATCGTCCACCACCGGCCTCAGCTCATACATCGTCGTGGGCGGCTCCGTACCGAAGTACTGACAATCAAACAGCTCGTGGTCCTTCAGCTCAGTGTCGCGTGGAAGCCAATCGAGACTCATGCGGTTGTCCCTTCTCGTCGACCGTTAATCAACTCCGTTTCGATGAATGTCTTCACTTCTTCATCGGTGAGCAGTCTGTTCGAGTGCTTGGCGTAGTCGAAGATGTGATGAGCAAGTCCGTTGTACTGCTCGTAGCCGTGCTCCTTCAGCCAGAAGAGGACGTTGGACACACCGGAGAGCGGCCCGATTTCGATCTTCTGCTTTCGTCCGACCATGCTCGCCGGAACACCCGAGTACACCATGTCCGCCAGACAATTGTCCCCGGTGTTGATAGCTTTGATGACCGCGGCGGCGTGAACGCCGGTGGCCGTCCGAAACGCGTCAGGTCCAATCACGGGATAGTTGAACGGAATTGGGATATGCGTCGCCTCGGAAACC
>CAZIKE010000121.1:532-1479 GCA_964539775.1 uncultured Chitinophagales bacterium | reverse complement strand
TATCAATGATTCCCCACATCTTCAAGTTGACGAGAAGGAGATCCATCGAAGTATTTCCGCACCGCTCACCGATGCCGAGCGCGCAGCCATGTACTCGATCCACTCCCGCACGGATGGCCGCGAGCGCAGCCGCCAATGCAAACCCGCGATCGTTGTGTCCGTGCCAGTCGATCTTCACATCCTCGCCCGTGTTCTCGATGACGTCCTTCACGAAACGCACAAGGTTGATCGCTCCGGTTCGGGTGCAGTGACCAACGGTGTCGGCAATGACAACGCGGGACGCGCCGCAGTTGACCGCGGCTGTGTAAAGCTTCTCGATGTCATCCGGGTTGGCACGCGTTGTATCTTCGGTGACGTACATGCTGGGGAGATTGTGTGCAACGACGTACTCCACTGCCTTCTCCGTAAGTTCCAGTACCGTGTCGATCGTCCAACCTTCCACGTACTGACGGATCGGGCTGGAGCCAACGAATGTCGCGACCTCAATGGGAATGCCCGCCTTCTGCGAGATGTCAATAACGGGGTCAATGTCCGCGATGACTGTGCGCGCCGCGCAGTTGGGCATGATCTTCATCTTGCAACGGGCAATCTCCTTTGCAAGCTCCAGCGTGTCGTTGTAGGCACGAGGACCGGCACCGGGCAACCCGATGTTTGCAGATTGGATGCCGAGGTCCTCCATCAAATGCAGGATTCTGATCTTCTGGTCAATCGTGGGATCGGTGACGGAGGGAGACTGCAGGCCGTCACGTAAGGTTTCGTCGTCGAACTCAATGTGGACCACCCCCTTGAGGTCGGCAATCCCTCCCCTGTTCCAATCATAGATGAGATCAGGCTGTGGTGCTGCCATGGCGGTACCCTTTCACATTCGTGTGAATGTTTGCGAGGTTATTGCAGAACGCGGCTGACGCTGAACTCATCCCACGGCTCTCCTCTCCTAAGAAGAGAGG
>CAZIKE010000121.1:266-516 GCA_964539775.1 uncultured Chitinophagales bacterium | reverse complement strand
CAGGGGCGGATGCGCCTTTGGCGCAAGGGTGAGTTCCGGTTTCTCAGAGCCTGTTTCATGTTCTTGTTTCATGTTCTACCATCTCACTTTAGCAGGTGGGCTGAGAGGTTCGTCGTGAGGACGCTGCCTGCTCTTAGCTTTTTTCTCGGCTACGCGCATCTTTGCAAACGCAACCATTCCTCCGGCACTGATAATTTGCTGGATGATCTCCGGAAACGGTGCCGTTTGGTATGATTTGTTCTTAGTCAGA
>CAZIKE010000121.1:0-252 GCA_964539775.1 uncultured Chitinophagales bacterium | reverse complement strand
TGGAAAGATCCACCCGGATTTCATCGCCCGTCGCAGCATCGTCTACAGCCTCGGAAGATTCCAGAATCGGAAGCCCGATGTTGATGGCGTTGCGGTAGAAGATCCGTGCAAACGATTTGGCGATGACGCACGAGACACCCGCGCCCTTAATGGCAATCGGTGCGTTCTCGCGGGAACTGCCGCATCCGAAGTTCCGTCCCGCAACGATGATGTCGCCCTTCTTCACCTTCTTCACAAACTCCGGATCCAGAT
>CAZIKE010000120.1:0-10477 GCA_964539775.1 uncultured Chitinophagales bacterium | reverse complement strand
TAACGATCAGTGTTGCATCTTTGCCGACCTCAAGCGAGCCGATGCGATCATCCACACCGAACATCTGCGCGGGATAGAGCGTGATTGCCTTGAGTGCTTCCGCTTTCGGAAGTCCGTATGCTGTTGCCTGAGCAGCCTGGTACGGCAGATTACGCTCGTGCGGCGCTTCATCCTGGGTGATGATGGCGAAGCGAATGCCCGCGTCAAACAGTTTTTTCGGCAGTGTGAACGGTTCGTCGTACTTCTCGAAGCGGCGCGACGGCAAGCGATGAATGCCGCCAGCGAGAACTGCAACGTCATGCTTCTTCAACAGCTCACTCACCCGCCAGGCATCGTGTCCCCCTTTGATGATGAGTTTCACTCCCTCGCGTTGTGCCCATGCCACCGCTGCCTGAATCTGCTGCACCTCCGTTGCCTGTACGACAACAGGGACGTTACCCTCTAACACGGGAATCATCGCTTCCCAACGGACGTCAACGTTGTGGTACGGAACGTCCTTCCGCTGTTCAGCTTTCTTTGCAGTCATATATGCCCGTGCATCGCGGAACGCATCGGCAAGCTCCTTCAGAGCCTTCTCGCGTTCCTTCTTCTGCTCCTCTTCCGATTGCGTAACCCACCAGCCGCGACGCGTCACCATCGCAGGCCACTGAACACACAGTGCGGCCGGTGCTTTCAACGTCATCTCCTCCCACGTCCACCCGTCGCTCATCATCACGGCGGAAAGCCCGGCAATCAGTCCCCCGCGAGGTGCGGTAACGAACGTGGTGATGCCGTTCGCCCGCGTGACGGGGATGATTTCGGATTCGGGGTTGACCGCTACTTCGGCACGCACGTTCGGATTGATCTGGCCGGTCTCGGCAAAGTCACGTGAGGCACGGACGGCCCCGATTTCCATCAAGCCGATGTATGTGTCGGCACTCATCAGACCCGGATAGACGTGCTTGCCGGATGCGTCAATCACCTCGGTGCCCTGCGGCACGGCAACATCCTTTCCTACCGCAACGATCTTACCCTTGTCGAACAGGACTGTGCCCTTCTCGATAGATGCCGAGCTTACGGGATGGATACTCGCGTTCACAATGGCGATGGGCTTTTCCTGTGGTTTGGCAGGGATTTGCCCGGCACCAGAGAAGACCCGAGACGTAGCGAAGACCAAGCACATCATCACCGCGATGCGAACACGCGAATGTCGAAAAAGGTTGTCCATGGTTCACTCCAGATATGTGGCTGTGCTTTGCTCGGAGGAGATGTCAATCATACTCTCCTTCCCACAACGCGTCAAGGAATTCTGTGAATGGCAGCACCTGGATCTTGCCGATCGTACGCCCACGCGGCTCCAGACTCACGCAAATGTAGCGCTTCAGTTTCTTCTCCTCTGCAAGTGCCCGCAATCCTTTTAAGTCTTGCTCTGCGACATTCGGCTTTGCCTTCACCTCGACCGCCGTGTGGTCACCGATGATGAAATCCACTTCGAATCCGGATTCCGATCGCCAGAAGCTGAGCGTGTCACTCGATCGGTAATCGCGGTATGACAAAAGCTCGTGCATGATGGACGTTTCGAACGCATCGCCAAATTCCGGTGTGCCTTGCCTGTATTCCCGCTCTTGCAAGATACGTGCAACTCCGACGTCAAAGAAATAATACTTCGACGAGACCAGAGGCCTGCGAACCCGAGTTTTCTTCCACGCCGGAAGCTCGTGAAGAATCAGGGTGTCTTTCAGAATCTCGTAGTACTCATAGACTGTGGTGCGCGGCACCTGTGCATCGTTTGCGATGTGCGTGAACTTGACGACCGTAGCGTTGCTCAACGCTGCCACGCGAAGAAAGCGGGTGAAGGCAGGCACGTTGCGCGTTGCCCCTTCGGCAACGATCTCTTGCTGGAGATAGGTCCCGGCGTACGCCTTCAAATCTGCCTGCGGGTCATCCGAGAAAGAAATGGAGGGAAGCAGTCCACGCGTGAGAGTGCGTTCAAGATCAAAGTGCGCCCCCAGTTCCTTCTTCGTCAGTGGATGAAGGTGGAGCGTGCGTGCTCGTCCCCCCAGCAGGTTCACCCCGCCGCGTCGCAATTTTCGGGCACTGGAGCCCGTCATCAGGAAATGAATCCCTCGTTTCTCGATGAGCCGTTGCACTTCGTGAAGCAGCAACGGCAGACGCTGAACCTCGTCTATCACGACAAGCTCGTCACGTTGCGATAGCTCCTCCTCCAACCTCGTTGGGTTATGGCTGAGAGCGAGGAAGACCGAGTGGTCCAGCAAGTCGTACACGCGCACATTCTTGAAGATCTGTCCAACCAGAAAAGTCTTTCCCGTTTGACGGGGCCCGAACAGAAAATGCGACTTCTTGCGCAATGCTGCGGCAAGATCAATAACTCGTGGAATGATGGGCGCCATGGGTGTCTGATGGCTGTTCTGGTGGTGTCAGGTCTGTCGTCATTTAAGATAATATATGACGACTCCGTCGTCAAGCCGGAACCGAAGAAAAGCTTACCGATGTTCAAACGTAACGCCTCTGTGTTTTGTTTGGAACTACGGCTTGTCCCTTCGGGGGTGATCCACCTCGTCGCCGCGCTTGGGTTGGCGGGGACTCGTTTCCGGACCGGGACCTTTTTTCGCAGCGAGCGCCTTCTGAATCAGAACGGCGCGCTGGTGCTGCACCTCGTCGTTCATCTTCCGATCTTCGTTCAGGTCGAAATATCTCCTGCCATCCACCCACGTCTGCTCACACTTCGTGTATGTCGAGAAGGGATGGCCGCTCCAGATGACGAAGTCCGCGTCCTTCCCCGGCTCCAACGAACCGACGCGGTGGTCCACCATAAGTTGCTTTGCCGGATTGAGCGTGACGAACGTGAGCGCTTCTTCTTCCGCCAACCCGCCATACTTCACGGCCTTTGCCGCTTCCCAGTTCATGCGACGTGCAAGCTCGTCACTGTCCGAATTGAACGAGACGAGTACACCCTGCTCGTGCATCAATGCGCCGTTGTAGGGGATCGCATCGTACACCTCAAGCTTGTACGCCCACCAGTCGCTGAACGACGAGCCACCCGCGCCATGCCTGGCCATCAGGTCGGCAACCTTGTAGCCTTCGAGAATATGCTGGAACACCCGAACCCGGAATCCGAAATCCTCTGCAACACGCATCAACATCAGAATTTCACTCTGCACATAGGCGTGACAGTGAATGAAACGCTTTCCGCGAAGGATCTCGAGCATCGCGTCCAGTTCCAGATCGCGTCGGGGAGGGATACCGGTCTTTTCGTTCTCCCACTTCTGCCATGCTTTCTCATAGTCGAGTGCAGCTTTGAACTCATCACGAATGATCTGCTCGACGCCCATGCGCGTTTGAGGATAGCGCGTCGTGAAGCGATCGCCCCAGTTGGATTGCTTCACGTTCTCGCCGAGCGCAAACTTGATGGTAGGGGGACAGCCTTCAAACTTCATCTCCTCGGGCAAACTTCCCCATCGCAACTTGATCATCTGTGCCTGCCCGCCGATGGGATTGGCCGAGCCGTGAAGAATGTGCGCCGCGGTAAGTCCACCGGCAAGGGCGCGGTAGATGTCAATGTCGTCGCAGTCTATGATGTCGCCGACCCGGACTTCGGCCGAGACGGCCTGACCGGACTCGTTCACCGCACCTGTTGCCGCCATGTGAGAGTGCGCGTCGATCAGTCCCGGGGTGAGGTGCTTGCCTGTTGCATTGATGATGAGCGCATCCGCAGGTGCTGCAAGATTCCGACCGACACGAACGATCTTGCCTCGCTGTACGAGCAAATCGGCGTGTTCCATCTTGCCTTGCGGCCCGCATGTCCAGATGGTGGCATCCTTGACCAGCACCGATGCAGGTTGGTCAGGTACACGCGATCGGCCGAACTCCCCTAACGGGTACACCGGCGGAAACGACGCCATCTTCACTTCTTTCGGCTTCGCCGTATCCGGTTCCGGCACGTACGCACCGATGCGCACGCCACTCCACCCAAAGGCTTTTCCGTCCGACCACTCGCCGTTGCCGGACATCGCGTTCACACTGAGCGTTCCCGACATTCTGACCACACCAGAGTATCCGATGGAGTCACCAGGGAAAGAAAAAGAAAACCGAAGCTGTGAAAGAACAACGGTCGTGAGTTTCACTTCGTTCCTCTTCACGATGGAGCCGGTGAGCGATTCAGGCTCTCCTTTGAGGATGAGGATGATGGAATCGGGCGAAGACTCGCCTCCGATGGTCAGGAGCCATTTTCCGCGCGGATCAATTTCAGGCAGGGGCTTGATCTCGTAGCGATTGCCGTCGATCCAGCTTTCACGGATGATCGTCTTCTCGGCAAACACATCACCGCTGGTGACGATGAAGTTTGCTGCTTTATGGGCATCGAGCGTGCCGAGGTGTTTTTCTACGCCGAGGAGTCTTGCAGGAGTGGTGGTAAGAGCCGCAAGTGCAGCTTCCGGTGAAAGGCCGCGCTGCACAGCAGTACGCACTGCTGCAAGAAACGACCCCGGGTCTTTCAATGTCGCCGTGGTGAAGGCAAAGGGAACGCCTGCGTCGTTGAGTCGTTTCGGATTCTCAGGCGCTTCGTCCCAGTGTCGGAGTTCCTCGAGCGTGTACTGCAGCGCCTCTTCGGGCGTACCGACGTTCGGCGCCTCGGGAAAACTGACGGGGAGAATGATGGAGCGGCGGGTTCCTTTCACGGCGTCGAGCCGCCGGTATTCTTTGCCGCTGCCGCGCACAATGAGGTGAAGACCGAACTCCTCGGCAATTCTGTTCGCACGCAGAACGTCCAGCTCACTGCCGGCCTCGATGACGACGGGACGCTTGTTCGTCAACATGTCCGCCAGCGCGGCAAGCGTTGCGTTCGTTTCGGGTCGCGTGAGAGCGGGGTTCTTTGAAAACGCCTCATGCGCTTTTGCGTACCAGTCAGCATCGTACAACGCTTGGCGGATAAGCGCAATGATGCCCATGAGTGAGGTGGGGTATCCTTCGTGTCCAAACTCCCCGGCAAGCTGGATGTGTAGCGCCACGTTGCGTCGGACGATTGTCTCGTTCGCCTTACCGTCAGCAAGATTGACCAGCGCACTCCAGCCGCGCATGATGCCGCGTTGCGGGACAACCAAAGCCGAGGTAAATCCCTGTGAGCGCAGCTTCTCTGCCGCTTTCGGGTCGGGAGTGAGCAGTTCTGCGGCATTGTTCTGTGCCTGCACCATGCGGTTCCAGTAGTCGGCGCCGCGTTGCGGCTCCATTTCCTGTCGCGGCCGCTGCTGCTCGGTTTCCTGCGGGGGCTGCGGCCGCGGCGCTTTCGGTACACCGTAGTCCGAGGAGGCATCAATGAAGCCGGGATACATCCATTGCCCCTTCATGTCCCATACACGAGCATCGGCGGGAATGGCGACGCCGGCACCCACAGCAACGATGACGCCGTCACGTATGACTAGCGTTCCTCTCTCGATGACTTTACCCGGTGAAGGAATGATGCGGGCGTTCGTGAAGGCATGCACGCGAGGTGTGTTCTTGCGAATCCCTTCAGCAGGCGTCGTTTGTGCATCTGCAAGATGAACCGCTGACAGCAGCGCCCCCGTGACTATGATCCACCGTTGACCTATTCTCAGCATGGTATACTTCCGATGAAATGAAAAAGATGAAATGCAGAACGTCTGATTGTTTCTCCTTGTGAGACGTTGTCTTTCCGCTCATGGCATCTGAGCGGGTCGGCTGGCTCAGCAATCACATGTCTGGCAACGTTCGTGGTTGCATGCGGCAAGTCATCGTGCCATCAGCCAGAGCTATTTCTGTAACGAATGCGTGAACAACTCTTTGTACACATCGAAATCACTCTGGCTGAAGGTGACGAAACGAACCTCGCGCAGCGAGGGATGGGCTTCGACAAATTTCTTCACCGTCTCGAATGCAATTCTCGCCGCACGCTCGATCGGGAAACCGTACGCCCCGGTACTGATGGAGGGAAAAGCAATGGTCTTCACGTTCTTCTCGACGGCGAGCTTCAGCGAGGTGCGATAGGCATTGGCAAGAAGTTCGTCTTCACGCTGCGTGCCGCCATGCCACACGGGACCGACGGCGTGGATGACAAACTTCGCCTTCATCCTTCCTGCTGAGGTGATCATGGCTTCACCTGTGGGCAAGCGACCGTGTTTGGCGACGTACGCCTTGCATTCCTCGAGAATTTGTGGCCCGCCGGCACGGTGAATAGCGCCATCAACTCCCCCGCCTCCCATCAGACTGGAATTGGCGGCGTTGACGATGGCATCAACCTCCTGCTGCGTGATGTCGCCGCGATGCAGCGAGAGCATTGTTTTCCGAACGATGATCTGCATGGCCTCATGCATTCTTCATAGTCACGGTGCAACGCCGCGCGTGCAGGCGGCGGTGGTGATCACCATCCTTCGCGGGCAAGCTTCCAATGCTCGGGCGAACGCCACAGCGAGGAAAGGAACAGCTCACGCATGAAGGTGAACTCGCGAGGAAGTCTGTCGTACAACTTCGAGAACAGTTCCTCATGGGACAGGATTTCCTTCTTCCACTCCTCACTGTTAACGGACATCACCTTGTCGAATGTTTCGCGTGACATCTCTAAGCCATCCCACATGATATCTTCGTAGCGAGGCATCCAGCCCAGGGGGCTTTCGATCGCGTAGCCGCGACCATGGACGCGGTCGATGATCCACTTCAGGACGCGCATGTTCTCACCGAAGCCGGGCCAGATGAACTTACCGTTCTCGTCCTTGCGAAACCAGTTGACGGCAAAGATGCGCGGCGGGTTGGGCGTGTCCCGTCCAAACTGGAGCCAGTGGTTGAAGTAGTCGGCGATGTGGTAGCCGGCAAACGGGAGCATCGCCATCGGATCGCGTCGCACGTTGCCGACCTGACCGGAGGCCGCAGCGGTCGTCTCGGAACCCATCGTCGCCGCAAGGTACACGCCGAAGTTCCAGTTCACCGCCTGATAGACGAGCGGCACAACGGAGCTTCTCCTCCCCCCGAACACAAACGCGCTGATCGGCACACCGTTCGGATCTTCCCACTGCGGATCAATGGCGGGGTTCTGCTGTGCTGCTACCGTGAAGCGGGCATTCGGATGTGCCGCCGGCGTTCCGCTCGATGGCGTCCATTCTTTCCCGCGCCAATCAAGCAGACGGGGAGGGGGTGTGTCGGTCAACCCTTCCCACCACACGTCATCGTCCGGTGTTTGTGCAACGTTGGTGAAGATCGTGTTTGCCTTGATGCATTCGATGGCGTTGGGGTTGGATTTCGGTGAAGTGCCCGGCGCCACGCCGAAGTATCCTGCTTCGGGATTGATGGCGTAGAGTCGCCCATCCTCGCCCCGCTTGATCCACGCGATATCGTCCCCCACCGTCGTGACTTTGTAGCCTTTGAAGCTCTTTGGCGGGATAAGCATGGCGAAGTTCGTCTTGCCGCACGCGCTGGGAAACGCTGCCGCGATGTAGGTTTTCTCTTTCGTTGGAGTCTCGACACCAAGAATGAGCATGTGCTCGGCGAGCCAGCCTTCATCGCGCGCCATCACCGAGGCGATGCGGAGCGCGAAACATTTCTTACCGAGCAATGCGTTGCCGCCGTAGCCACTGCCGAACGACCAGATGGAGCGCTCCTCAGGAAAATGCACAATGTACTTATGCTCTTTGTTACAAGGCCAGGGCACGTCCTTCTCCCCGGGCCTCAAAGGCATACCGACCGAGTGAAGACACGGAACGAAATCTCCCTCCCCCAGGACTTCTAGAGCTTTTTTCCCCATGCGGGTCATGATCTTCATGCTCACGACGACATAGGGCGAGTCGGTGATCTCAACTCCAATATGTGAGATGGGTGAACCTAACGGCCCCATACTGAACGGCACAACGTACATCGTCCTTCCCCTCATGCACCCGTCAAAAAGCCCCAGCAGGATCTCTTTCATCTCGCGCGGATGCATCCAATTGTTGGTGGGACCCGCATCCTGCTTGCGGCGACTGCAAATGAACGTTCGGTCCTCGACCCGAGCAACATCGTCTGGATCGGAGAGGGCAAGGTAACTGTTGGGCCGCTTCTCGGGATTGAGCCGCTTGAACGTTCCCGATTTCACGAGCGCTTCACACATCCGTTCGTATTCTTCCTGCGAGCCGTCGCACCAGTACACACGATCTGGCTTGCAAAGCTTTCTCGTCTCCTCGACCCACGCTCGCAACTTCGGATTCTCTATGGCGCTTTGGTTCAGCATTCCGGGCTGCCTTTCAAGGGCGACGTTGGGGACATCATTCCCTTCACTTGTTCGCATCTCGGCTCCATGGTGAATGGGGGAAAACGGTGCTTGTGGGGATTTCCTCGAATAGCGTGGGTTAAGATAGGGAGTATGGAGGAGGATTTCAAGAAGGCCGACTTCTTTCCACCAAGCGTGCCGTAGAGGTTCGGAAGCCTGTGGGGAGGTTGGTTGGGCCTCAGATTCAGTGCACCGCTCTCTTGCGCAGAGCACAAAAAGGAGGTATATTGGCGTGCAGCCACGTTCCTTTCCATTCACCAGCATCACGGAGGATGCTATGTCTCCCCTGCATAGATTCACTCCAACGCTTCTCCTGCTCCTCGTTCCAGTGTTGCTCACCGCCCAGCAGGAATCTCCCTACAAACTCAAACCCGTGTACACGCCGCCGTTAGAGCGGCCCGCGATGGAGGTTTCACGCGCGGCATTGCCGGCAAAGGCAACGGGCGCCCTCCCTGCCTTTGATGGCGATGCGTTTCACCTCACCCTTGCTGCCGAAGCGCGTAGCGCGACCCAGGAAGACGCCCGCCGTGCGCTCAACGCGTACCTCAACGCCATCGGCTATCGAGGAGCAGCAGAGGACATCCGCTTTGTCCGCACAGTGCGCAGCGGCGAGACGAACAAAGATGTTCTGGAGAAGAGTATCAAAGAGGGACAGGACCAAACGCGGCGAAAGATCATCGGCGAGTTCGGCCGGACGAACAAGGCGATTGACGAGGGCTTGCGCGAGTCGGCCGAGGCACTGCGCAAACAGGCCGCGCAGGTGGATGAGATTTTCGTGTTCGAGCAGCGCTTCAAGGATGTGCCCATTGAGAATGCAGGCGCTCGTGCTGTGGCGTATCGCGGTGCAGGTCTGTCCTCTCTTTCCGGACGAATCTTCTCCACCATCAACACAACCAACGCGCAGAAACTCGGTGCCGATGGCGCTATGCGGGCCGCGCGCGAGTACATCAGCAAGTCCGCCAAGCTGGACAACCTCGGTAACGCCACGCTTGTCCTGCTGCCCTACGGCGCGGGATTCCGTTACGCATGGAAGATGGATGCATCTGTGGAAGACGGACCCTATCAGATTTGGATTGATGCGGAGGACGGTACCGTGCTGCAGCTTGAGCCGCTGTTTTCGTACCAGCATTCGGGGCGCGGACTCGTGTTCAATCCCAACCCCAATGTCGGGACGGTGGAGAAGTCCTTCGAGGTCGACGCGCCCTCCGGCAATCAGTATCGCCTGCGTCTGACTAATGTGCTGGATGTGAACAACAACGGCGCCGACGGTGTCAGTACCGGCGACCTCACGATTTCTTCCTCTGGCGTTACTGAGGCGAACTTCAACGTGAACCCCATCAACGGCACGGTGGTGGCGCGGACGAATCAGGCCAACTACAATTCCCGCTTCCAGGAAGTGAACGTGTATGCATGGGTGTTCACGACGCGCAAGACGTATCTTGATCTGGGCAGCCAGAATTTTCCTTCGATCACTGCAACGGTCAATCACAACAACCCATGCGGTTTCGGTATCAACAATGCGTGCGCGAGTGGAACGAATAGTCTCACGTTCGGTATCGGCGGGGCAACGACGGGTACCAGCACGGCGTGCAGCCAGTTGTTTAACTCGGCAATTGACGCGACCGTGGTTCTGCACGAGTTCGGACATCTGCTGAACCGCATCCAGGTGAATGCGGCGGGCGGCACCATGACGCAATCTATCAACGAGGGGATGGCCGACTTCTGGGCCGGCACCTTCAACAATACCGATACGTTCGGGGCGTTCTGGAACAACAACTGTCCCGCGCCGGTGCAGTCGAGCTTCGTACCGCGTCAGGCCGAGCCGCAGGATATTTTTCCCGAACACATCATCAACTTCGGCGACGGGTTCCCGCACAGCGACGGCCAGATCATCTTCTGGGCGCTGTGGAGCTCGCGCACAGAACTCAACGACATTGATGCTCTCGGAACGTTCAGCATCAACCTCAACCTTGTGCGCGCGCTGGCAACATCGGGCGTCGGCGTTCTTACCGGCAGCACGCACCAGCGAGTACACGACGCGTACGTGAACCTGCTGCAGAATCTTGTCTCGCGCTACAACACCAGCCGCTACGCGCACAAGGTTCTCACCGGCTTCGCACGTGCGGGCATCTTCCTGAGCGATCGTGACGCCATCGTGGACATCAACGACGACTACCTGAATCGCAACGACGTGAACGGGCCTACGTTCACGGTTTGGACAGGACGCGA
>CAZIKE010000119.1:0-10927 GCA_964539775.1 uncultured Chitinophagales bacterium | reverse complement strand
GTATATTGGAAGCGACATTTTCTCAGGCAATGGGATAAGGCCCCGTAGCTCAATTGGATAGAGCAACAGCCTTCTAAGCTGTAGGTTGCGCGTTCGATTCGCGCCGGGGTCACTGGAATGTGGGAATATGGGAATGGAATGAGGGAATATGCGAGAGTGAATCTTGGCGGCGGGAGGAAGCCAACCAATCCCGAGGGGGATGGCTTCGCCCTTGGTGGCCATCTGTGTAAAGTCTAAGCTCGCTGCCAAAGCAAACAGGGAATAAGAAAGACTACCAGCATTTCCATATTCCATACTACCTGCATTCTCATATTCCGTTTTCCCCGCCCCCATCGTCTAGAGGCCTAGGACACGAGCTTTTCAAGCTTGTAACACCGGTTCGAATCCGGTTGGGGGCACAATCCGTCCGACATAATGGCTGTTTCCAAAGTGCTGTCTGTGGTTACGAAGTACTCAGAGTGGTCGTTCAACTCTGGGGTTCCGCCGGTGATGTCGAGGTTCCGAATCTGAGGGTATGATCGCAAGACGGCAAGGCAACGATCAACGGTACCCCTCGTCATCATCTCTTCTGTGCGCTTTGGGCCGGCGCCCACGTGACAGTGCTTGCACGCCTGGTTGTAGAGTTTGCCGAGATTGACCTGCAACGTTTCAATGCGGAGCGGACGAAGGTCCAGTTTGGCATTGGAGAGTATCTGTTCGAAGTTCATTCATCCAATCCTTCACGGGTCGATCGGATGATTGCCTGGGTCAATTGGAACGAAGGAATATAACGAAGAAAGGATGAACTTCAACAGCCTGGATTTCAGAGCCATCCTTACATCAAACTTGCTGCTGGCTCAGCACGCTTGCGTCCGCTCCTTCGTGGAGATCTCTTCTGTTGCTTTGCGTCGGGGACGTTTTCAACCCAGGCCCGGAGAATTTCTCCGACACTCCATGCCTGTGCCACGCAGCCGCGCGGCTGATGCGGAGGATCCGCATCGAAGATCTCAGAGATCGTCCCGATTCCGGCCTCGGCAAGATGGGGATGGATTGATTGAAGAATGGCCAATGCTTCTTCACGCGCCTTAGTCCCTCGCACATTGATCAACGCGGTTACAAACGGACCAAGCAGCCAGCTCCAGACAGTGCCCTGATGATACGAACTGTCGCGGGATAGCTGGTCTCCCCCATAGCGAGGGCGATATGCCGGATGGTCCTGCGAAAGACTCCGCAAGCCCACCGGTGTGAGGAGTTCTTCCTGAACCAGACGGAGAATGCTCTCAGCACGCTCTCCGTCAAGCAAAGGAAATGGCAGGCTGAGGGCGAAAATCTGATTCGGACGAATTGCATCATCCTTATACTCGCCATCAACATAGTCGTACAATCCACCCATCTGATCGCTCCAAAACAATTCAGCGAATCTCTCTTTCACGCTTGTTGCGCGCTGCGTGTAAGTGTCACAATCTGGCAATCCGAAGCGATGCAAGAGCTCGGCAAGGATGGCGAGCGCATTGTACCAAAGCGCGTTGATTTCGACGGCCTTGCCCTGACGAGGTGTTACCACCCAGCCTCCGACCTTCGCATCCATCCACGTAAGCTGAACTCCTGGCTCGCCGGCGTACAGGAGGCCGTCCGTGTCCACATGAATGTTGTACCGTGTTCCACGGTCATGCCATGCGATGATATCGCGGAGGATGGGCAAGAGCTCATCACGGACAAACGCTATATCGTTCGTGTCTTGGAGGTATTTGTGGACTGCGACAAAGAACCAGAGTGTAGCATCCACGGTGTTGTACTCCGGTTGCTCACCTGCATCGGGGAAACGGTTGGGTAGCATGCCCTGGCTGACGCTTTGCGCAAACGCGCGGAGGATACTCTTTGCTTCATCAACTCGCCCGGTAACCAGGCAGATTCCCGGCAACGCTATCATGGTGTCGCGACCCCAGTCGGAGAACCAGTGATAGCCGGCGATAATTGTTTTGAGGTCGTCGCCTCTTCGGACAACAAATTGGTCTGCTGCGAGCGCGAGGGTTTCAGTGAAGTCATCCCGTACAGGAAGCAACTGCAGAAGAGAGACCCTTCGCACCGTCTCTTGATTGAACAGAGCAAAGGCACTTCTTCCCGAGGGGTTTTCTGTTGAGATGATTATGCCGAGTTTGCTGCCTCCTCTCAGCTCCACCGTGAACACACCGTGTGTGAACAGGTCTTCTTGAAAATCCAATCCCCGGAACTGCTCCACCGCGTATTCGAAATTCCTGTACCAATCCTGTCGTGCCTCAAACCGCGAACCCGGGACCGAGATGAAGATCTCCGGCACGCCATCGTATGCTTGAACCCGAAAGATGCCGTCGCTGAATTGTCCCTCTCTCCGGATGGCATCATTTGCGTGCGCCATGTTATGGTAGTCTCGGGGAGCCATGAACGGCTGCAGCTCAAGGACAAATTCTTCCGGCGCATCGAGCACCTCGTACAGGATCAGCGTCGTGTTTTCACCACTCGGTGCAACAATCGTCTTACGGATGCGGACACTGCCGGCTTCGTACTCAAACTGTGGAAAGAGTTCTTTCTTGAATGATGTCAGGAACTGGAATCCTTTTGGATGAATGACCCCAGGATAACGATTAGCGCTCAACTCAAACCTCTCACCTCCAACCGCTATCGTTTCATCCAGCTTCGACAGCATCACCATTCGGCCAACTGGCGGCGTTGTTGCCGCCACGAGCAGACCGTGATAGCGCCGCGAATGTGCGCCGCTGATTGTCGAGCTTGCCCAGCCGCCGAGGCCGTTGGTTTCCAGCCACTCACGACGAACTGCTTCATCGAAGTTCTGAGTAATGGAAGTATCGAATGCTATGTTCATGTACCTGCCATGTATTGTGGAAAAGAAACACAAAAGCAACGCGCGGGGACTTTAGCCCAAAACAACTCAAGACAGTACCGGCATAGCCATGTTCTCCCCGACCTCTTTCTCTATACCCACCTCCAAGGCTACTTCCACGTACACCTTGATTGCATCATTTGCCGTGGTCAGCAGATCCATCATCTGACGGAAGTTCTCGAGGCCCTTCACCGGGTGGGTCATCAGTTTGTTTGCCCAGCCCGGGAATTGCGCCTTGCACTGCGCGAGATCCTTCACGCCGGACTCGAAGTATTCGCGATTGGCGTTCACCGTTCCAAACATCACCTTGTTCCCGAGGACGAATTCAAGGTTGATCTTGTCGGCCGGGATCTCCAGCCTCTTCCCGCCGCCCGTGATGCTTGTAAGAATCAGTACGCCATTTTTCCCGAGGTTGTTGGCTGCGTCGAATACGACGGCGGAGCTTCCTGTTCCCTCGAAAATGATATCGAATGGGCCATACATGGCAGCTGCATCTGCGACCGACGTCTGTGCTGTGGAACCGTATCGTGCGCCAAGTTCTTCCACGAGATCTGCATTGCGATACGGCGCGTGCTTGCGACCGAAGGTCACCACCTCAAGTCCACGCAAGCGGAGAATCATCGTGGCCAGCAATCCCAGCGTTCCGGCTCCCATCACCGCGGCCTTCCGCGGTCTCCACACGCGCAAGCGCCGCTGGATCTCATAGGCCTGGTTGATTCCCTTTTCGGCAACGCTCATTGGCTCAAGAAGCACACCGATATCTTTCAGCCCCTGCGGCACCTTCACGATGTACTCCGGATCATCCACGTAGTACTCGGTAAGATAGCCGTGACGCAGGTTGATCCCGCGTTCATAATATGTATTGTCTGTCGTCATATCGTACGTGCCGATCCTATCATAGAAAGATCCGCCCGGACGACGGACGGTGGCAACAACGTAATCGCCGCGCTTCAGCTCGGTGACGTTTTCTCCCACTTCTTCTACAATACCAAATGACTCATGTCCGATGGTGAGATAGTCATAACCGGCAGGTGCGGCACCGTACTCGGCGGCGTTGATTTCCTTGTCGGTTCCGTCAACACCAACGCGAAGGACTTTCACGAGAACTCCCCGCCCGTTCGGGATTTCCCTGACGCTTGGCATCGGCACGTCACGCAAGTGGACAGAATTCGGGGTTCCGGGGATGACACAGATGGCTTTCATACAACAGTCTCCTTCTTGAGGGTTCGTGCTTTGCTCTTGCGGTCTTGCTGCGATTCTTTTGTTCTTGGCTGCAGCAACTTCGCCACAACCCCTGTCCAACCGGTCTGGTGTGATGCGCCGACACCGCGACCGCTATCTCCATGGAAGTATTCATGGAACAACACATAGTCTCTGAAGTGCGGGTCGTTCTGCAACTTGGTGTTGTATCCAAGCACGGGACGTCTACCGTTCGCATCCACAAGGAAGAGACTCGTCAGTCTCCGTGCAAGCTCGTCTGCAATATCGTCAATGGTCATGTAATTGCCTGAGCCTGTGGGACACTCGACCTTAAAGTCGTCTCCGTAATAGCGATGGAATTTTTGGAGGGACTCGATCAGCAGGAAGTTCACCGGGAACCAGATCGGTCCGCGCCAGTTGGAGTTCCCACCGAACAATCCCGTGGTGGATTCCCCGGGGATGTAGCTCACGCTGAACGTGTTGCCGTTCACACGGAACTCGTACGGATTGTCCCGGTGGAAGCGTGAGAGCGCCCGGATTCCGAAGTCCGACAAAAATTCTGTTTCGTCGAGCATGCGGTTCAGCAGTTTCTTCATTCGGTGGCCTCGAAGCAGAGAGAGCAGTCGTCGTTCCCCCAAACCGGGCTCGTTCCATCGTGAGACAAGACTCGCAAGGTCGGGCCGGTAATTCAGGAACCACTCCATCCTGCGCTTGAAGTCTGGAACCTTCTCAAGCAACTCCGGGTCAAGGGTTTCAACCGCAAAGAGTGGGATGAGTCCGACCATCGACCGCACTCTGAGTGGTATGTGCTGGCCGTTAGGCAGGTGAAGGACGTCGTAGAAGAACTCATCTTCCTTGTCCCACAAGTCAATACCCTCATCGCCGATGTTTGCCATTGCGCCGGCAATGTACATGAAGTGCTCGAAGAACTTCGTTGCCATGTCCTGATAGATCGGCTTTGTTGCGGCAAGCTCAAGCGAGATTCGCATCAGGTTGAGTGAGTACATTGCCATCCAGCTCGTTCCATCCGCCTGCTCGATGTGTCCGCCTGTTGGCAGTGGAGCGCTGCGATCAAAGACGCCGATGTTGTCGAGTCCGAGGAACCCACCCTGGAAAATGTTGTGGCCTTCGGCATCTTTTCGGTTTACCCACCATGTGAAGTTCAGCAGCAGTTTGTGGAAGACTCGCTCGAGGAAGTCGAGGTCACCCTTGCCGTCGTTCATTTTCTGATCGATTTTGTAGACACGCCACGTAGCCCATGCGTGAACGGGAGGATTCACGTCCCCGAATGCCCATTCGTATGCAGGAAGTTGTCCGTTGGGATGCATGTACCACTCACGCGTGAGCAGCACAAGCTGATCCTTGGCAAAATCGGGATCGACCATTGCGAGGGGAATGCAGTGGAAGGCAAGGTCCCACGCTGCATACCAGGGATATTCCCACTTGTCGGGCATGGAAATGATGTCTGCGTTGTTTAGGTGCAGCCATTCACTGTTGCGGCCTCGGCGACGTTCGGGCGGAGGTGTCGGCTGACCGGGATCGCCATTGATCCATTGCTGTACATCATAATAGAAGAACTGTTTTGACCAGAGCATTCCGGCTATTGCCTGTCGCTGGACGTTCTTCGCATCCACGCTTGTGATGCCGGCCTGGAGTTCAGCATAGAACTCATCTGCTTCCTGAAGGCGCTGATCGAACACTTTCTCAAATTCCTCAAACGGCTTGTCCATTTTTGAGTCAATCAACCGGAGCCGCACTATGACGGAGCCACCTGCAGGGACTGTGAGCTTGAAATTCGCCGCACCTTTGGTTCCCTTGCGATCCGGATTCACCGCGTTGGTGTTGCCCTGTACAATGAAATCGTTGATGCCATCCTTGAAGATGCCGGAAACCCCGTTAACGCCGTACAGTCGCTGGACATTTGTTTCGTTCTCACAGAAGAGCAGATCGTTGGCGCCATCAAAGTACATCCAGCGAGTTCCGCCAAGTTGGGGATGGTCGATCCTGATGGTGTTTTCGTTCTCAGCCATCATCATTGGTTTCTTCGTATCAATTCCCCATGACCATGTATTGCGGAACCACACGGTGGGGAGAATATTCAGTGACGCATCTTCGGGTCCACGGTTGTGTATCGTGATCTTGCCGAGCAGGTCTTGTGGTGATGCCTTTGCATATTCCACAAAGACGTCGAAGTAGCGGTCGTCATCGAAAATGCCGGTCTCATAGATTTCGAACTCAGGCTGGTCCTTGCCGCGGCGTCGATTCTCTTCGACGAGCCATTGATACGGGTATGTGGTCTGTGGATACTTGTACAGCATCTTCATGTAGGAATGTGTCGGCGTGCTATCGAGATAATAGTAGCATTCTTTCACGTCTTCGCCGTGGTTCCCCTCATTGCCGGTCAAGCCAAAGAGTCGTTCCTTGAGGATGGAATCACGGCCGTTCCAGAGTGCGAGTGAAAAGCAAAGGTATTGATTCACATCGGAGATCCCGGCGATCCCCTCCTCACCCCAACGGTACGCTTTGCTTCGGGCAGCGTCGTGAGAGACGTATTCCCATGCAGTGCCATACGGACTGTAATCCTCGCGTACGGTTCCCCATTGTCGTTCAGTGAGGTACGGGCCCCACTGTTTCCAGTGTGCAGTCCCGTTTCTGGCTTCGGTCAGTCGCTCTTGTTCTCTGCTCATGGATTCTCCTTGGTTGGTACGACAAGGTACCACGACGACATAACGTAGAGGTCACGGGCAAGTAAAGAACCACGTGACCATATTCAAGTCGTAACGCGCAGTCGGGAAGTAATCGAACGTAACCATCAGGTCGTGTGGTCAAGCCTGAACCAGCTGTTCAATCCATTAAACCCGTCAGGCTCACGGAATGCATTCTCCGGATCGGGTATCCAGCTCTTGTTGTCGACGATGAACTTGTAGAGATACTTCCCCGGAGGGAGCAAGGGAAGTTCCGCTTTCCAGATAGCACGACCATTCCGGATGAACTGTGTGGCATTCGCACTCCATCCATTAAATGTCCCGGCAAGCACAACCGCATGCGCGCTGTCGTTGTGATAGTAAAAGATGATTCTCCTGTTGTGGTGATCGACAACGGGTGCATTCGGGAATCTCCGACTCGAATGGTGTTCAGCGAGGCTTGCCGCAACCGCCGCTCTCGGGTTGATCACGCCGTACCCCTGTCGCTCCACCGGAACGTGCTCGATCTTCCGTACCGTCGTCAGCAGAATATGCCGGACTGCTGAGGGTATGAGGTCGGGATTGGCGTGAAGCATTTGGGCAACCACGGAGCAGACAATGGGCGCTGCGAATCATGTTCCGTCGGTATGCATGTAGTGTGCAGAAATGACTTTTCGCTCGGTCATACGCCGCTTTGCCGAATCGCGGATCACCTCAGCAGATGTCTCCTGCAGAAGGGACTCCTCCAGGCTGGTTGCCGCGAGGTTCTTTGCAAGGAGCGGTTTGACAAGATTGTCCCGTGCTGTGAGAATTGCATGCAATGCCTTTGCCTCATCGTGCGTTCTTGTCATTAGCAGAATCGGCGCAGCCACCCAGATGCTCGGTGCTATCAGCTCTGGCTTCAGGAATTGATCAACGGTCAATCCATATGTTGAGTGGTAGATCGATTCATTCATCATGCCAAGCGTGTTATGGTCGTCAACTCCACCGACCGCAATTACACTGGGAGAGTTTGCCGGTGGTTTGACGGACTCCGTCGGGTCATTGCCGACGGCCGCAACAACAACAATTCCTGCCCGAATTGCATCTTCGGCGGCTTGGTCAACCTGGCTTTCCTTGTACGAAATCGGATCATCATCAGTGACAGAGAGATTGATGATGCGGATGCCGTAGCGTTCCTTGTTCTCGATGGCCCAGCGGATCGCCTTTGTGATATTCTCGCCCGAAATCCGGCCTGCGCTCTCGACTTTGAGAAGCACAAGGTCAGCGTCGGGAGCGATGCCGCGGTAATAGCCGTCCGATAGGAACCCATTTCCGGCACAAACAACTGACGTCATGGTACCGTGCCACTGCTCTTCCTCCGGTTGGTCACCGAGAGCGTCTCCTCCACCAGCGATGTCCACGGAACAGAGGATTCTGTTTGTTGGATAGAGCAGGTCTGGATGAGGATGGAAACCGCGGTCGATGAAACAGATCGTTATGTCTTCGCCTGTGAAGTTGGGATTGGCGTTGAGTCGGAGCGGAGTTGGGAAGACGGTGAATGATTCACCGGCGGTGGCACGTACATTTGCGGGAAGCAATCCGCGCTTCCGGAGAGATGCAACTTCCATCTCATCAATACATCTGGTGCAGGCACCTCCGGTCAGTCCGACATAGTCACTGACGAGCGCCCGTACAGTGTCTCCGCACAGCGGACAGATTATTTTTTCTGCAACAGCTTCGGCCAATTGGCGTCACCCTTCTTGATGAGGTTTGACTTGTCCTTCAGCCACAATTCCCTGACGTCCTTGTTGTAGTTGACGTACAGTTTTCCCTTCTCGATGGACCATGCCGTCGGATCGCCGTCGGCTGTGTAGTTGTTGCCCACGGCGTATGCGCAGTATCCGCCGTACTGAGGTGCGTACTTCTCTGGGTCCTTTGCAAACAGATCCCTGTTCTGCTCACTGGAGAAAAACCAATTGGCGCCTTTCCATTCGGCACTGTAGGATTCGTCGCCACGAACGGGTTTTCCCTCAGTGAAGTAGGCAACCGGGTCATAACCGCGAAGTCCTGCACCTTGGCGATCCGTGTTGACAGGGTTGATACCTGCAAGGACAACGGAAGTCGTTGTGATGATGAGGGAGAGAAGCGCGAGCATAGCTGCAGGTCGCATGCGAACCACGGTTTGAGTCATCTGGTATGCCATAGGTTGATTGATGATGTGGATTGATGATTATGTTATCGTTGAATGAGCAGCATTGCGTGTCCGTCCGGATCACGAACCAACAGGCCATTCATGAAGCCGAGTGTGCGTTCTGGGAGGGCGATCGGTCCCGGTGAGACAAAAGCTCCATTGGATTTGCGCAGTGAAGTCCACGCCCCTTCAGTGTCCTTCACTACCAGATGTGTCTGCCAGTGCGCAATGTCGTTGGACTTGATATCGACAGGTGTTGGTCGTCCGCCGCCAGGTGCGAGGTATTCGAGGAACTCGATGCCCGGACCTGTTGCCGCACGAAGTCCGCTGATGCGGAGACGCGCACCGAACACATTGTTGAGATGTTCCTGTTCCGTCCCGTAGTTCTCGCCCTCGCCTGCGACCTGAAGTCCAAGTGCATCCCTGTAGAACTTCACACTCTCATCGGTGCTTGCGACAACGATGGCAGTATGATCAATGCCAAGAAAGAGTTTGTTGGATTGAGTTTGCCACTTCGGGTCGCCCTTGCCGGCAGGGAAGTAGATGACTTCCAGATAATGTCCGTCCGGATCGCGAAAATAGAATGCCTTGATTCCTGCAGCGCCCTTGTTCCAATCCGGGATCCGCTGTGGTCCGGTAGAGGCATGCCGCACCTTGAACGACCGCAGCCGCTCGTAGGCCTTCTCCATATCACTCACCACAATGGCAATATGCTGGAACCAGTGGTCATTGCTTTTTGTGTCGCCGGGGAATGGACGTCCTTGAGGCACCAGATACTCTGTCAGCTCAATGGCCTCATCTCCGAGCTTCATTCGTACAACACGCATCCGGAGTCCGAACAATCCTTGCAGCCGTTCATATTGTTCACCCCACACTTCAACATCGGAAACCTTCTCAAACGTGAGCACATTCGAATAGAAATCGATGGCCTGGTCCATGTCGCTCACGGTCATGCCGACGGCATCGACGGCAATGACGGCTTGTGAGTGAACCTGACCGACAAGGAGGATGAAGGAGAGAAGAACGATCAGCCGATGAAGAGCAGGTCTGTGCATTTGGTTTCCGGTCTTTGGGTTCACATGCTTGTGACAGTGAATATAACCGAGTGATCTCACGAAACTATTAAGAGGAAATAAAGGATCTCTCCGGGCGTTGCCCGAGTCTCTGACCCGTTACGCGACGAGAGTCCCATGCAACTCAGTCACGAAAACGCGTGCATAGAACTCCATCCAGGCCCCATCCTTGCCATTGGTCAGCTTGCCCTGCGTGATGCACTGCCGCCGCACTTCGGGCAGGTGTGGAATTCCTCGACGACACCACCAAGAACAGGATCAACAGCTTCCAGATCTTTCAACGCGGCTGTATAGTCCACCTTCTGCGCGTGCATGTTCATCTCGGCTCCGCAGTTGGGGCATTTCATTGTTGGTCGTTGTGTTGTCATTGTTTTCTCTTCCATCTGTCTATTGAACCGCCAATGCACACGGATAGACGCGAATAAGATAGGTCAAGTTGAAGGCTCAAGGAACAGACCGCTGACACTATCTGAGAGCAACATTCTCTCTTCCGTACCGCAGCACCGTCCCCATCCAGATCAATTCTTTGATGAACTTCTCGAGGCGTCGTGGATAGGCGTCGTCGAGAAGCTTGCCGCTTGCATCGAACGCTTTGTGAACCTGTGAGAAGTTGCCGTCCCAGAAAATGGTGACAAGGCCAAGCTCTCTCATGACGGGCAAGAGATTCTGGACAACGCGGGTTCCTCCAAACGGTCCCGACGATACGCCGATGATGCCGACCGCTTTGTGAATGTACTCTTTAAGGTTTGTATCCAGAACGTGCTTGAGCAATCCCGGATAGCCGTGATTATACTCCGGCGCGATGATGATGAACGCGTCCGCACGATTGCATTGCGCGGAGAATTCCGGGTCTTTGATGTCCTCTCCTGCGCCGTTCACGGTGACCGGGATCTTCGTAATGTCAATCAGTTCGGTTTCGACTTCGGGGAGCTTCGCCACC